>JAITJQ010000019.1 GCA_031278845.1 Puniceicoccales bacterium | reverse complement strand
TCTTCGCCCTTTTTCGCGTAGGTTTTCTGGATCGATTGCTTAATTTTCCCGATGGCTTCGTACTTGGGCAAAACACCGGAAATGGCGAAGAAACAGGTCTGCATAATCGTATTAATTCGGCCCCCCATACCCGCCCTGCGCGCAACGTCGTAGCCGTCGATGGAGTACACCTTTAAATGTTTTTGAATAATATTTTCCTGGACCTCCCGGACGAGATGGGCCCAAACATGTTCCCGGCCGTGTGGCGAATTGATCAGTAAAATGGCGCCATTTTTAGCATTTTTCAAAATATCGAAACGGTTGAGAAACGAAAACTGGTGGCAGGCGATGAAGTCCGCCGCCTCGATGAGGTAGGGCGCCTCAATGGGTTCCGGTCCGAATCGGAGATGGGAAATGGTCATCGCGCCAGATTTTTTCGAGTCGTAAACGAAGTAGGCCTGGGCGTATTGGTCCGTTCCGTCGCTGATAATTTTGATCGTATTCTTGTTCGCGCCCACCGTGCCATCTGCACCGAGGCCGAAAAACATCGCCTCAAAAATGCGGCTGTGCGAGCTCTGGGAAAAAGTTCCATAGTCATAGGGAAGGGATCGGTGGGTGACGTCGTCGTCGATACCGACGGTGAAATGATTTTGGGGATTGCGTTTCCCGAGCTCATCGAAAACTGTCCGCGCCATGGCCGGCGAGAATTCCTTCGAACCGAGGCCGTAGCGCCCACCGATCACGCGAATATCCCGCCCCGATTGCTGAATCGCCGCCGCGACGTCGAGAAATAGCGGCTCCCCAAGCGATCCCGGCTCCTTCGTGCGATCGAGAACGGTAATAGATTTTATCGTCTCTGGAAGTGCTGCCAGTAAATGTTCCGCGGAAAATGGCCGGAAAGCGCGCACCTTGATCACACCCACTTTGCTTTCTTCACTTTCGATCCGCCAGCGATTGAGATCCTCGGCGACGCCCTGCAGAGTCTCCGTTCCTGATCCCATGGCGATGACGATCCGCTCCGCATCCGCGGGGCCGTAATAGTCAAAGAGATTGTATTGTCGTCCCGTTAACACCGCAAACTTTTTGAAATATTTTTCAAGGATTTCCGGAACGTTATCGTAAAATGAATTGGCCGCCTCCCGGGATTGGAAAAATACATCGGGATTTTGGGCCGTACCGCGGATGGACGGATGATCCGGGGTGAGTGCGCGTCGGCGTATATCAGAAATATATTGTTCATCGATCAGTTGGCGCAACTGTTCGTCAGTGAGCAGTTGACAGTTATTGATTTCGTGAGAGGTGCGGAAACCGTCGAAAAAATGGAGAAAGGGAATGCGTGCTTCTAAGGTTACGGCGTGAGCGATGGCGGCCATATCATGGGCCTCTTGGACCGACGATGAACAGAGAAATGCGAACCCCGTCGAGCGGCAGGCCATCACGTCGGAGTGGTCACCGAAAATCGATAGGGCATGGGCCGCTACGGAGCGGGCCGTAACGTGTAGGCAAAAAGGCGTCAGCTCACCCGCTATTTTAAACATGTTGGGGAGCATGAGCAGTAGGCCCTGGGAAGCGGTGAAAGTGGTAGCCAGCGTACCCACCTGTAGCGCACCGTGTAATGCTCCGGCGACACCGCCTTCGGATTGGAGCTGCGCGATTTCGGGAACGATTCCCCAGAGATTTTTCTGGCCCTTGTTTTGCCATTCATCGCAGAACTCCGCCATCGCCGAGGAGGGCGTAATGGGATAGATCACAATGATTTCGCTGAGCCGATAGGCGACATTTGCCGTCGCTTCGTTAGCGTCAAGGATGGCTAGGTTTTCTTTTTTTGCCATATGAATTTTAATTCATCAAACGATAGAACGCATGGTCGTCAACACCGTTTTGTCATTTTCAGTAGTCGGTTTTTAGGGAAATGTCTAAGCCGTGAAAAATAAAATTCCACCCAAAAATCTTTATTTTTTTATTTTTTTGTTATTATCAGATTTCATGAGTTACACAGTTAATTTAGATAGAGGTACTGAGGCGGCGCAACAGCTTAAGGATGTTTTTCAACAGGCAAAAATATGTGGTCATACCACATTTCAGGCAATGATTAATGGACAATCAAAGGCATTTTCGGTTCGAAACCTAACATTTGATGGAGGGAAAAGGGGATCTGATGAAAGGATTGGGACACCAACAAGATTTTCTATAGTAGATATGAATGGTGATGAGGTTAAACTTACCGGTCGGAGGGGTGGAAGGGATAATACGTTTCTTTTCAATGAAGGTAAATTTAATTTGGGTACTCAATTGGCGAATCGCTTCCGTAAAACAGAAAATGAAAGAGGTGCCAATATAAAAGACATTTTGAAGGATTTAAGGAATCACCAAGTTAGACAAGACACCACTCTAGCAACTCCGTCAGGTACCGCAGCAGGACAGTCAACCCAACAAGCAGGGCAATCAAGCACGCCAACAGAAGAAGAAAAAAGACAAAAGATAATTGCACGCATAGAACATACTGGGGGGGTAAAACATTTTGGTGCTCCCATTGCGCAGAAAGATATGACGCCAGAAGAGCGGGAAAATTATGCTGACGCAAACGAATCGGCTGCTCAATTAGGTCAACAGCTGCAGAAAAAGCGGGATAGAGAGAATTCACCACCAGCGTCACCACCAGCGCCGTAACGAAGTCGTCCTCTTTAATGCCGTTTTGTTGCATCTGTTAATGAATTGAAAAAAAATAATCGGTGGTGTCCGCTTGGCTTTTGTGCGCCCATGGAGGCATAGCCTCCTCAATCTCCTTTCAGGAGATTGCTGCGGTTTACCGCAGATGGGCGCACAAAGCAACATGTATGCACAAAGCAACATGTGCACAAACAATAAAACTCAATTCCCTCCCTAAAAATCTTCATATGGGCCAATTGGGAGCAGTACTGCGCTTTTGAAATACATCGAGATTCCCTCGTGTTATTTCATAGAGCCATTCGATAATAATATCAATTTGATTGGTGATATATTTTTGTTTTGCGATTTCTCTGCGCTCGTTCTCTTTTTGTTTACGTCGATCAGCTTCACGTTTTTCGGTTGCGGTTAGCTTGCTTTGATCAACTTCCGGTTCTTTATTCAGGGTTGGGACGTCTTGATCAATGATGAACCCTCCGAATAATCGAAATTTGATTTCGAAGTTTTTTCTCAATGGCGGAATACCTCCATTCTTTAACCCATTAGCGAAAGCCCATAGGGATCCCATTTCGGAAACGACTGGCAATACGAATGGCAACGCCGTAATGATAATGAGCCTATAAATTGTTTCAATTTTTTCGTTGGGGAGTTGTTGAGCAATTGCGTTCGCTTTGCTGACAATAAATCGAGCCAATTCATCATTGATGCGATTGAGTGTGGCTGTAGATTGGGAAGTACCGAGATTTTTTTCGACATTAGCCATAGTTTCTCTGATTTCTTTTTCATATTCGTTCAGAAGGGTTACAATTTCTTCGGGACAGTTTTCTATGGTGAACAAATTGCTATATCCTTCCATGACCGCGCATGCTCTTTGTTCCATTTTTTGCGCATATTCGTAGGCAAAGTCGGTCCTGATACCACTGCCATCATCCGGCCGATTTTTGAGAAGATGGGTTGCGTTTTGAAATTCCTTTCTAAAAAGATCAAAGAGAAGACCGTAGTTTTTTCCCAATAGTTTTGTAAGTTCTTCAAAACATCCCAAATTTTTTGCCAAAGGTATTATTTGTTCTAGGGCGATGTTGAGCGATTCAAGACAAATTTGTTCAGCTGTTGGTTTCTCAGTCATTTTAGCCTGCAGTGCCTGTCCATAAACCAAGTCGGCGTTACGAACCGTGAATTTTACGGTGAAATTGACGAATCCATGGGCTATGTCACGGGCATCCTTTTCCGGTGTGTGATTGCTAAGGTTTTTTAATATGTGGCAACATTTTCGCAGGCCGTATTGATCCCGCGATTGAGCCGAAGCGGCATCTATGGGCTTAATTATGGGGAATTGTTCAGTTGATGCAGCAGGACTCGTTGCAGGTTTAGCATCTGGGCTCGCTGAAAGCGGAGATAGATTCGCGGACAATGTTCCCGTGATTACGATTAAAGAAATTTCATTCAGCCATTTCGACTGGCAAAATGAACACGATACATTTTTTTTATCCTCATCCATGGAGGAAATCCAATAAAGTGAAAAAAGAAGTCAACTTTGAAAATCGATGAAACATATTTTGTGGTAATTTTTGAAGCAATCGCAACGGAGGTGCACCATACTGTTGCGTACCAGTGATTAATAGGGTAGGGGGAAATTCAGGCACCATTCGATGACCTGCTGTTTAATGTGGGCAATAAGCGTTTCATCGGTGATATTTTGGAGGATTGTTGCGATAAAATTGGCAATTTGAAGCATTTCTTTTTCTTTCATACCGCGGGTTGTAATGGCCGGTGTCCCGATCCTTATCCCACTCGCTTGGAAAGGACTCCGCGTTTCAAGGGGAACCGTATTTTTATTCAGGGTAATATTTGCTTTTTCCAGGGCAATTTGCGCATCCTTACCGCTCACTTCGGGCAGCGTTGGGCGTAAATCGACCAAAAATAAATGGTTATCCGTTGTGCCGCTTACGATATGGAAGCCTTGCTCCTGCATTCCCTTGCACAGCGCCTTAGCATTGGCGATGATTTGTTGCTGATACCGTTTGAATTCGGGTTTCAATGCCTCTAAAAAACAGACGGCCTTGCCGGCAATGACGTGCATCAATGGTCCGCCCTGAGTTCCCGGAAATACGGCCGAATCGATCGCTTTAGCCCATTCTTGCGAACACATAATCATACCGCCCCGGGGGCCCCGCAGGGTTTTATGGGTTGTCGTCGTGACGAAATCGGCGTAGGGAATCGGCGATGGGTGTAACCTGGTTGCCACCAGCCCGGCGATATGGGCGATATCGGCCATAAGGAGCGCGCCACAATTCTTGGCGATGGTACCGACGCGTTCAAAATCGATAGTTCTGGAATAGGCCGAGGCGCCGATGGTAATCATTTTGGGATGCTGCTCGTGAGCGAGGGATTCGAGCTGATCGTAGTCGATTTCTCCCGTATTTTCCGAAACGCCGTAGTGGGTGACGTCATAGAGCATACCGCTGATATTTTTTGCGTAGCCGTGGGTGAGGTGGCCGCCGTGTTCGAGGGACATGGTTAAAATTTTATCGTGAGGCTTCAGGCAAGCCATATAAACGGCCGTATTTGCCTGGCTACCGGAGTGGGGTTGGACATTGGCATGTTCGCAGCCGAATAATTGTTTCGCGCGCTCGATGGCGAGTGATTCAATTTGGTCGACGAATTCGCAGCCGCCATAGTAGCGTTTTTGGGGATAACCTTCGGCGTACTTATTAGTGAGAATGCTACCCACGGTTTCGATAACCGCTGGGGAAGTAAAATTTTCTGAGGCGATGAGTTCGATATGTTGTTGCTGGCGTTGAAGCTCTTTATCGATGAGCGCAGCGATTTCAGGATCCATAATTTTTAATGTATGTTCGGAAGAAACCATGGAGATCATAAAAAGTCTCTCCCCCAAAATGGCAATATTGGAAATTATGTTTTATAGTAACATAAAAATGACGCATTTAATTTATTTTAGGGAATATATTAAAAAATGGTTGACCTTTTTCATGAAACCACCATAGTTTACCTTGGATATGGAAATAAAATGTAATCGATTAGAATGGAGGTCTGCGTTAGTTGCGGGTCTATTTTTAAATTGTGGTATAGCGCTTGAGGGGTCAATACCTTATTTGGGAGGATGGAAAGATCGGACAAAACTCATTTCACGCTTTGCCATAGGAAGTAGCATTGCGAGTATTGATAAAATGCCAGATTTACTTACTAGCTATGTTGCTGGAAAGAGCTTTAATCCCAATCAAAACGCAATGTTTGGTTCTAATTTACCTATTATTTTCTGGATGGTGTGTTTGCCAAACCCAGCGACTGGAGAACATCCTTTAAGAAAATTGCTCGACAACAATGACACGGTCGTTACCGTTGAGACAGCGCTCGGCGATACCCCTATGCATGCAGCAGCAATTAATTCGTCAGCAGCATTGGAATTGCTGATTGCCGATGAACGGTTGGATGTCAATGAACACAATAACTCCGGAAAAACGCCTATATATGTAGCCATGGAATGCAATAATGGAGGCTCCCACTTGGCCGCTATCAATCTTTTAAAAAGCTGCGATCGCTTCCTCATTAATTCTCGAGATAATCATGGACGAACGATGCTTCACGTAGCAGTTGCAGAAGGTGATCTGAATGTTATAACGCAGATCCTTGCTTTGCAAGATAAGAGCGGGAATTCGTTAGGCGTAAATATCACCGATGATGAGGATAAAACGGCGGCAGACTATCTTGAAGATATCGATAATATAGCTACGAGAGTAGAAATTCAAAATGCTCTCTCTGGCGCAAGCGCTCACTTTGGAGTGGCAGGTTATCATATTGACTCATATGCCTCAACAAGCGGTGCTTGTGAGTGTGCGGAGCACGGTTCTGATGCTGAGGTTTCAGCTGTCTCATCACAATAGAGTTTTGAAATAAATTTCATGGAAATTGCTATGCCAAAGGTCATTGTCTTTGGCATTTTTTTATAAATATTAAAAATAAGTTCAAAAAACGATTTACGGGTTGATTATTATAAAAAAAATATAATAATATGTCCCACAATGAAAAACAAATATGACCAATTGTTAAGTATCCGGAAAGGGTTATCGATTGCGGGTTTAGTTCTAGGGGGTTTTAGCATAACCCTTGAGGCATCATTTCCTTGTTTTTCCAGGCCCAATGATGTCAAAAAATTTGGCTCCTATTTCGCCATCGGTAATCGGTTAGTGCCTGTCAAAGAAATGGAATCATTTATTCCAAGCTGTATCAATGGGAAATCCTTTAATCCTAATCAAAAGGTACTCTTTGGGAATCCATGGCCGATACTTTTTTTGGCAGCCAGTTTGATTGATCCGGGACCATTGGAAAAGTTATTACAGAATAAAGACACGGAGATGTTCATACCGCTGAAATCGGAGGAATTGAAAGTAGTGCGAGAGTCGGGAAATACGCCTATGCATGTGGCGGCAATGAATTCAGCATCATGTTTGAAAGTATTGATTACCGATGGCCGTTTTGGGGTTAATACTTTCAATGGGGATAACAAAACACCGCTATATTTGGCTATGACGTGCAATAACTCGGAAATCATTAAAACTTTGCTCGCCGCGCCGTCCATAAACGTCAATGCTATGAATATTTGGAAACGGACAATACTACATATTGCTGTCATGAATGGCGATATCAATGCTGTGGAGCAATTAGTGGCCTTAAATGGAACCTATGGGGAAGATAAGCACAGCTTGAACATAAATGCTAAAGATAATCTGGAAAAAACACCAGCGGATTACCTGACGACCATTAAAAATGCAAATGCGAAAAAAACAATCCAAAGACTGCTCCATGAAAAAGGTGCCCGGTACGGGAAGGGCGATTTAGTTCCTAATCCCGGCACGTAATGGGATACATTTGAAAAGCATTTTGCAGTTGATGTGAAAGGCAGTCAAAACGGACTTTCCCAGGAACTATTCTCCATCGCCAACGATAAGTTCATGGGCAAGTGGGAGCGACTCAATCCAGTGGCAAAATATACGCCACTCATTTAATCGGTGTGCTTTGCGTTGGTGATACATGATGCGTAGTTGCATATAATTTGTATTGATACGGGCGGTGAGTTCCAGACCCATGGGGCAGGCATAAATGAGAGATTCGATATCGTCGAGCGGGACCAATTTCTCGACTTCTTTCCGTGAAATTTCGGGTGTTTTTGGGTGGCAACAGGTTTCCAGGTCCATAGATTTCAGGCGATGCATTTTGGACATACTCGAGTCGATGACGAAATGGCCGTAACGCCCTGCCTGTATCCACCAGGCCTGCGTTCCCGTCACATTGCATGCGACGAGAATACCCTTTAAAAAATTGCAGTGTCCCGAAGCAGAGTCATTGGCAGCGAGTTTACAGGCCCGGGAAAGGTGTTTACTCCCTTGATTTTGAGCGCGGTCGCTTTTCAGTTGTTCGACGGATTCAGTGAATTTCTCTTCGTCGTAGGCGGAGAGCATCGGCAATCCTCCGGCGATGATACATTCTTCGAGGTCGTAGACTTTAACGTTATCGATTTTCACGGCGCGAATCTATATATCTGACCGTGTATAGAAAGCAAAATCACAATAGAAAGCATTTATAAATTATCTGTTTTCCATAAAAAAACTTGCAATCTTTATTGGATATGTATCCATCGCCCACGATGAAGAAGAATTATGGATAAAAAAGGTTTAGTAATAAAATTATTTGTATGGGGTCTGAGTATTGTCAGTCTAGGCCTAACCACTCAAGTGTCGCATTCGGCTCAGCGAGTAGGAGAGGAACTCCGCTGCCTTGCCCTTCTGAAGGGAAAAAATCCAGAAACAGGAGAACGATTGAGCAGGAATCAGCTTGCAGAGGCCCTGGATCCGGGTTATGATACAACCTTTAAGCTATTATTTAAAGATTTGGAGAATGTAGGAGATCATACGGGACCTGAACGTTGTATGGCTTTTCTCAATAGCATTTTTTATCCAGGTATCGATGAAAGTGGTTTCAGAATAAAGGAATTACAGATGATCGATGGCGAGCAAACGCGATTGGGGGAAAAGGCGGGTAAAGGAAGTCGAAGGTTAGACTTGGCTTGTGAGTGTACTTGTTGGAATGGTGTTGAAAAGCCAAAAACAGGAAAGCATATGGAAAAGTTTGATGTGGAGATGCAAAGGACCTATGATCCTAGATTTATGGATAGGATGGAAAATTACGGGGAAGACTTGCGGGATAAAAGATCAAAGATCCCGGTTAAGGTACTTGCGTTATATAATTATGAAAGTAACGGGGAACGTTCCATCATTAGTAAGCGCGTCTTGAAAAATCTAGAGACAGGAGAAGATGAAGCGGTTAGGGAAGGAGCGCCGGAGATATATCTTATTAATTTGGCAGAACAGGTAGCGAAAATGGAAAGTGGGATAGCGATAAAGATAGAAGGTCGAGAATTGAAGGAAGAAGGAGAATTATGGTTAGCTTTGCTGGGAATGAGACAATGGCAAGAAAATCGGGGGAAAGTTAAACCAACCTATCCCATAGGGTTTGTTAGTGCGAAAGACCTTGGTGGTCCCCAATTTCAAAGTGCATTGGTATTGCTCAATGCAAAAAACAGGGATGAAAATATTTTAAAGGACTTGATCGATTCAATGCTTAGGGAAGAAGGGGAACATGCGGGAGCATTGGAAATTGCCAAGGAGCAAGTTACGGCGATCAATAATGTAAAAGGGGCTATGAAAAGGTTCATGGCAATGGGAGAGTTTATGAGGGGAGAGTTAGCAGAAACAAAGCGATGTATTGTGAACTATAACCAGATAAAAAAAGAGAAACCTTCATTAGCTGATCTGTGGAATGAGGCATTGGAAGAGCGGCTAAATATTATGGAAGATCTCATAGCAAATCCGGATCCCGATGAAGAACCAGTAACCGAAGGAAAAGTAGAAGAGGAAAGGAATAAGCTTTCCATTGGCGGTGAGTTATATAATTTTTTTATGGGAAAAATTCAGCCGCAACTGCAAACGGAACAGTAATAGGAAGTTTTATCCCAAGATGTATTAATCCTGCTGTGGATTGGGGCCATAGTGGTTAGGGCTGTCCGTACCTTTTATAAACATGAGCATTAGAAAAATAACCACACCGATAACCGGAATAAGTTGCACGAGATAAAAGTAACCGCTGAGATTGCCATCGTGTAGTCGACGAACGGTCACCGAAAAGCTAGTTGTGACATAGGCGAGTATGCTCATTAAAAGGAAGAGTAGGGGCAGTAAATGTTGGTAAAGCGTATCCGCAATGGCTCCTAATTTCTGTTGAAACATTGTGATCGCAGGGCTATTCGATAGCGCATTGGCAATTCCCTGGATTGTTTCTGGCTTCGTCGATTGGGTAGGCAATATGTGGGTTACGTTGCTGATTGCATAGGCTAGTAACTGTTGACTTTGCTGGGTGATATGGTGAATTGCTGGAAGTGCAATGATCCGGCAAATTGCGATGGGAATGAGCCCGATCAGGTGAAAGGCTACGAATTCCGAGCGGGAGGCGCGACCACGAGTCGTGAATGATTTTTTGAACGAAAACCAATAAAGTTTAAAAATTTTCATAATAATCGGAGAGATATAGAGAAACTTTTCTTCATTTTATCCTTCAGGCGGATTGTTAGCTTATTGAAATCATTTTTGATAGCGAGGCAAATCAGTTATTTTTTTTAGACGAGAACCCTGGGTGGAGGTGGCGGGAGTCGAACCCGCGTCCTGTGAACATTCACGCATGGCCTCTACACGTTTAGTTTACTGTTTAATCTCGGCTACAGCGCTTGAGTAAACGCAATCGTTTTAGCCTTGCCGATAATTTCGGATCCACACGAAGCTTATCGGTTAACTTCGCATTTCACTCGCTAATCGACACCAGATCTGCGGTAGCGAGTATTCCGCAGTTGATGTGCCACGTTAATCTACGCAGCTTTGCTCATAACGCAGCCAAAGTCGAGATTTCTCACGACATTGTCGACGTACAGAGTTGCAACAGCTTTATTTTTTTTGCCGTTTAATTTTGCAATGGATTTTTACGGAGCCAACCATTATCTCCGACGTGCCACCAGACACTCCAGCTCCCAGTCGAAACCGAGACACCCCCAGCATTGGTAAGTGGTACTACCGTCTGATTATTAGAAAGGCTAATTTTATTTTTGTTTTGTCAAGGAGGAATTGAGGTTTGATCGGCGGGATAATTTTTAGGAAATTTTTCTTGGTGTGATTTTAGCATCATGGTTTTGGCTGCAGTTGAAATTTTTGACGTGCCGCTCACTCCCACCCTCTACCTGCTAGCCTTGAAAGGAAAGTGGCGGTTGTCAAGTTATTTGAGGAAATAATTGCTTTTGTTTATTCCGAGTAGTAGGTTCAAATTTTTGAAGAGGATTTTTCCAGAAACAAATTCCGAAAGGAATAAATTAGAAAAAACAGAAATATTTTGTATTTTCCGCTTGACAAAATTCGCCGAATCGCAACAATTGTTGCATGTTTATTTTACAAAACGACAAAACGACAAAACGACAAAACGTAAAAATTAAAAATAAATCCTTTACATTGCTGGAAATTGTTTTCACGATCACGATTATTGGAATTTTACTAGCCATTTGTTTACCCGTGATGAGCGCGATCAAACTCAGCGCGCAGAAATTAAAAGATCAGTCGAATCTGCAAACAATTGCTAAGGCCTGGTACGAATGTGCCGTCAATCGCGGCTGGACATTCGGTCAAGGAGATGGTGGAGATTTTTGGCTTGCGGAATCTCTGGAACAGTTAGCAGGATCCGGAAAAAATAACGCCTCCGATATGATTCTTAATAATCCCTATGTTTGGATTTCTACGGGCGATAAATATGCTCGGAAAATTGCAACAGAATCAATCTGCCGCTTTGACCCCGGAAGTGGAAAGGTGGTCGCTAATTCTGGCTGGTATGTTGGAGTCAATAATGATCTATTTTCGGGCGCTTCTTTCAGCTACTGTTTCATCGCCCATGGTCCCATTTCAAATGTCCCTCTCGAAACAACTCCGCTGGCCTTTACCCGCGGCCTCTGTACTGACGGTACCTGGGATGAAAAAGCCGGATTGTACGGCTCTAAAGGTGGCTACGTCGTCTTTTGCGATGGTCATGTTACCTGGTTCGATGGCAGTAGACCGGCGAGATTTCTGAAATGGGATCAGTCGGGTTATACTTCCGATATCCGTGAGGCTGTCCCCTTTAATTCCGAAATCACTTGCGGCCATCAAGGTATGTATGAGGGCAACAATACGAAATTGATTACATGGGACTACGGGAAAAGATAACATCCACTAAAAATAAAAGGCATTGACAACTGAAAGTATGATAAAGCATATGCACGCTGTACTATACGCTACCGGTATCGGTGGCGATTAGAAAGTGTCCTAAGGGGGTTGTGATTTTTTGTAAATGTAAATCGTTGCTGAAAAATTCGACACGCCGCTTGCTTTTGATGCATTGCTCGCTCCCACCCTCTACCTTCTAGCCTTGGAAGAAAATCGGCGGCTGTCAAGTTATTTGAGGAAATAATTGCTTTTGTTTATTCCGAGTAGTAGGTTCAAATTTTTGAAGAGGATTTTTCCCAAAACGATTTCCGGAAAATAAATTTCAGAAAAACAGAAATATTTCGTATTTCCTGCTTGACAAGATTCGCCGAATCGCAACAATTGCTGCATGTTTATTTTACAAAGCGACAAAGCGTAAAAAGTAAAAATAAATCCTTTACATTGCTGGAAATTGTTTTCACGATCACGATTATTGGAATTTTATTAGCCATTTGTCTACCCGTGATGAGCGCGATCAAACTCAGCGCGCAGAAGTTAAAGGACGCTTCTAACCTCCAAACAATCGCTGCTGCCTGGAAGGAGTATACGATTAATCGAGGAAATATTATGAATCTCATGGTTGCTTCACCTGGAACTAGTTGCTCGGATTATGGTAATTGGTTTGCCCAAACATTAGCCGGGGTCGAGCAAAACACTTCCTCTAAGTGTCGGTTTTATCCTTCAAAATGTGCTCTAAATGGTCCTAATGTTTATATTTCGTCGAATGATAGATATGCATCAAAGGTGCTCAAAGAGTACATTGCTATAGGAATCGATACGAACGAAGGATGTGAAACAAAAGAGTACAATCCGTGGAGCGTTTCTAGTGCAACGGATTTAAAATTCGTAAATCCGCCATGGAAAACCATTTTTAGTTATTGTACTATCGGTAATCTCGATGGCTCCGTTCCACTCGCTACTACACCACTTGCTTTCACGCGAGGCTTGAAGTCAGACGGTACATGGGACGAAAAATATGGACTCTATGGTTCTAAGGGCGGCTATGTCGTTTTTTGCGACGGCCATATCACTTGGTTTGATGGCAATAAGCCGGCAAAATTCCTCCATTGGAGTGGTGAAGAATACACAACAGATATCCGCCAAGCAGTACCTAATGTGGCGAAAATCGGCAATGGTGGTATAACTGGTACTGAGGGAACAAAATATAGCAACCTAATTGTTTGGGGCAATGGTACCGGTGGCAACTGAAATTTTTTAACGTGCCGCTCGCTTTTCGACATATCGCCTACTCCCACCCTCTGCCTTCTAGCCTTGGAAAAATCTCCGCCTTTGTCAAGTATCACTGCAATTCGGCTGAATGAAAAAATTATTACAAGATTTTATTCAATTATTTTCCCTAAAAGCGTCGAAGTCGTATGGCTTTCAATGCGAACATCAGCAATTTGACCAATTAGGTCCTCCGTCCCTGCGAAAATCACTTTTTTGTGCTCCGGTGTGTAACTTTCGAGTTGCCCTTTCCCATGCTTAGCTGGACTTTCTATTAGAACTTTTTTTACCGTTCCGACCATGGATTCATTGTATCGCCGAGAGTGGTATTCCACCCTTCGAAGTAAAATTTGATTGCGTGCCTCCTTAACTTCCTGCGGAATTTGATCCCCCAATTGTTCCGCAGCTGTCCCGGGACGGATACTGTACTTAAATATAAATGCCATGTCAAATTTTACTTGATCGAAAATAGCGCAGGTCCTTTGAAAATCTTCTTCCGTTTCTCCGGGAAACCCGACGATCATATCCGTCGAAATCGAAATCGTCGGAACCCTTTCCCGTAGCGCGGTGACGATCGATAAAAATTGCTCACATTGGTAGGGACGTTTCATAGCCCGGAGAATTTTGTCGGAGCCACTTTGTAAAGGAAGATGAACATGGGGGCAAAGTTTTGATAGTTTCCCGTAGGATTCAATGAGGTCGCTTCTAAAACCCTTAGGGTGTGGCGACATAAATCGTATACGGCAAATGCCGTCGATTTGTTGAATTTTTTCCAGAAGCTGTATAAATGGACTTTTCCCGGCCACAAATGGCATTCGATTGGTTCCGTAATGATTGACAATTTGCCCAAGTAACGTGACTTCTTTGGTGCCGCGTTTGGCAAGTAAGCGAATTTCATCAATAATATCCTCCATAGGGCGGTATTGTTCCGGCCCACGGGTTTTCGGTACGATACAGTAAGCGCAACGCATGTTACACCCCTGCATAATAGACACAAACATCGATGCCTTGACTTTTTTTTCATTGTGGGCCGCAGCGAATTGTCGATCAATTGGTCCCGTTTCGATATCGGTGATTCGCCGATCTTTGTCACGGATGAGTTGATCCAGATATTCTGGAATTTTTTCGATGCGGTTAGGACCGACGATGAGGCGGGTAGGCGGTGATTTTTTGTATAAATTTTCACCGAGATTTTGTGCCATA
>JAITJQ010000064.1 GCA_031278845.1 Puniceicoccales bacterium | reverse complement strand
TATACCAAAAGCGGAAACATGTCTAATAGAAAGTTACAATTCAGTGCTGAGATGCTATCTGGCAAGGCTTCAAAGAAAGACAAAGTGCCACAGCAAAAGCTTGAAGATGTTGCGGCTTTCGGAGGTTTTCTTGCTCCATCATTGGATATTTTTAGTTGTCAATGCCCGCAAATTTTATACCACAGGGCGCAAAAAATTCTTTCTTTGGAGCTAATCTCTTTCGGAAAGACGTCCTGTCAGGTGTCGAACAATTACCGGAAAAATTACAGTAATTTGCGTGTCTGTGATCGGTTCAATGGACGTATTTGGCTTCGCATGAGTCGGGAGTAGATAATCGGGAGACCGGGAGAATCTATCCTGTGTCCTTTGATAATCACTTTTGCAACAGGTCTAGTCTATCCTGAGCGTTTAACTCGTCGATTCTTTGCTGAAACATATCCACAATCTTGCTATAATTTTCTTTTCTTTCTGGAAATCTTTCTACCACATGGTCGAGTAGTTTAAATTTTTGCAATGGCAATTTTCCCTCATTATTCGCTAGGCGAGGATCTGCACCTGCTTCAAATAATAAATCAACAAGTTCGAAACTGAATGGCCCCCCGTGGGAAAAACTTCCAGCTACACAGTGTAAAATTGTATCTCCCTCATCATCTTTGACGTTTACATTGGCGCCATTTTCAATAAAAAATCGTATGTCTTTCGTGAGATTTTCACTATGGCGATCATTAAGGGCATTTAGGTCTTCATTATCTTGCCGATCGTCCTCTTTTAGCTGAACATAATAATTATTCAAAATCCTTTCAAGTGGAATCTGTCCCACAATTAAAGCGTTTACATCAGCGCCATGTTTTACGAGGAGTTTTATCATTTTCTTATTGTTATCGATGATTGCCGCACCGAATGGTGTGCAATCTCTATAACGTTGATCACGGTGGTAGCAGTATTCCACATCGGGATCAAAACATTCCATGTGAAGATCAGCTCCCCGCCCAAGCAAAACCTGAACCACATCAACAAGGTTCCAAAGTATGGCTGCTCCTAAAAGGGTAATGTTGTATATTTGGGTTCTGTGGTTAATATCTTCGTCTTCTAGGCCTTCAATCAATCGCAACGCCTCTTCGCTACGGCGAGAACATATGGCAACGAGGATACGCTCAATCTTGACAGCAATTAGGTCTTCATTTGCTTCCGCCACTTGGGCTTCTGCTACTTCATTTACTTCCGCTACTTGAGCTTCATCATCTTTTTCCATTTCTTGTAAAACCGTGGTCCCACATAGCGAAAACACTCCCATGCCGTATAGCATCCCACCACATACCCATCTTCTACATTGCATAATAGAGCGTATCATTATTTTTTTGATAAAATTTGTTAAGTAATTTAAATTATGGGGTATAGGATTGCAATGCGTCGATGATTGGATCGTATATCTTTTTTTCTTCTTCATCGTATATTTTTTCTCTTGCTGCGATAATCAGTTCCAATGGTGTTTGGCCTTCATCATTCCTTATATTGGGATCGGCTCCATGATCAAGCAATAGCTTTGCAATATTGAAAAACTCGTAATGTAACGCTACATGCAGCGGAGTCCAGCCTTCTCTATGCAGAGATCTTGCTTTTAAATTTACATTTGCTCCATGAGCGAGCAGTAGTCTCACGACTTCAATATTTTCTTCACGTACTGCACCGTGTAATGCTGTCCACTCATTGGGACTGTTTACATCGGCTCCATGATCTAGTAAAAGGCGTACGATTTTAAGTCCCTTATTTCGATATACCTCAGCGGCCTTAAGCAAAAACGAAGATCCTGTGGGATACATACCTTTATATAACGAATTCACATCCACACCTCTTTTTTGGATAATCGATTTTGCTATTTTGAATGCTCTTTTGGGGGTTCTAAATGCACTGCCAATCGCATTCAATAAACGCCGCTCCGGGGAACGATCCAGAGTCAATATGGCTTCCTCTAATTTAGATTTTTCTTTCGGAGTCAATTCCCTTTTCCGTAGTGCTATGATGAGCTCTATTAGGATTAATTTTTCTAAATCGATGTTCATCTGACATAGTTTTTTGGGCGTATATCTCAACTTAAATTGTCGTGCTACTGGATGTTTAAACAGTTTTTCCCAGCTGGAATCTTGTCCTAGTAAATACCTCAATAGTTTATTTAAGAGACGGACATAAACCTCCGACTTGCAACCTACCGGATTACATTCTTCTACGAATTTTCTATTTTCTTCACTTAGCGCCGAAAATGGTAGATTATTATGTTCTAAATGTTCTTCTAAGATTTGGAGTTCTCGAATTCGCCCCTCAATATCCAAATATTCTTCTGCGTATTCGATTACTAACTCTCGATCATTCCTATCCAAATTTTCCCTTAGGGCTTGAAGTATTAGGTCTAGATCATCTTTATCCGCATGATTCATTAGGATTTCGAGTATCGAGACATAAGCATTTACGTCAGAAAAATTCTTTGTGGCCTGGATCAATCGAACTATGTCATCCGCTTCTTTTTCCGACTCAGAGATTTCTTCTAGCTCGTGGTCTTTATCCAACGTAAAACTCTCTTTCAGCTCAGGTCTTTCTTTTGGCCTAGAGCTTACCAATTCATCCATCGATCCCCAGCTTATGGAGCACAAAACTCCCCAGCTAATCCCCATTATCCAGCTAATCCCCATTATCCATCCTCCTACTCCCATCGCAACAAAAGGATGAGTGTTATTAATGACATGTCAAGCTTTTTTTGAAATACGTTCCTCAAAAAGTCGTTGTTTCCTCGTTTCCTCCCGTTCCTTTGCGTTTGTTTTTATGTATTTTTGTACTGCTTCATGTCCTTCTTGTAGTAATTCATCTGCCTTCCATCGGGGTATGCCTATCGTTGGAGGGGTCATTTCATCGATCTTTTGTGCAATCGATTTAGCAACTGCTTCGTATTCTTTTTTCATATTGGGATCATTGATCTTAGTTACATTATTTTTCACTAGTTCTAGTACTTGAGCCATAATATCTCTGCTCCAAAATGCCTTCAATAACTCATCCATTACATCTGAAGACGCATGTGGATTCTCTAAAGATTTTTCTTTGCCAATTCTTTTCAATTGACAGAGCTCTCTCATTTCTTCCGGTAAAAGTACAGCCAAGTGCAATAGTGTAAAACCTTTGTCATGGCATTCTTTGAGGAATTTACTGATATTCTCTACCCGTGCTCTATTTTCGATAGCGGCTCTTACGCCTTTCCACGATTGGGACAGAATAGCTTCCTCCAGGAATGTAAAGTTCCCACAATCAACGTTACCACTTACACCTCCTCTTACTAGACTGATGACGTGTTCGTCCATGGATAAAGGTTTTTTCGATGCCAATTCGTTTTTGAGTTCTTCGGTTACCCGTTTTTTACGCTCAAAAGCTTCCTTTTCTCGACATGTGCGTTCCTCCTCTGCCCGTTTTTTTTCTGCTTCAGCTACTCGTTTTTTGTTTTCACGAGCTTCCCGTATTTCCCTCTCCGATGGAGGAAATAATCGTTGGCTTGCCTGGGTCTGCATAGTTATGGCAATAGAATTCCCCAAAAGGAGACTACCAATGATATTATTTCTTAAATTTTTTTTAATTTTAATAATTTTATTCATCATATTTACTCCGACAATATAGCATTTTAGTATTGCTTTTTGTGGAGCAAGTGTTTGGAGGTAAAAGATGATTATTTAATAAAAATTAACCCGGTAATTATGAATCGAACTTTCAGATAAAGAGGAGATGGGGTTTAGTAAGGGTTGGTATTCAGGGTAAGGTAGCAAGCCTTTCGATGGTGGGTTTGGATTTTTGGGACGTCGCTCGATGCAAATGGTACCACGGGAGAATGGCAGGGAGCTTAACTAAAGGAAGAGAAGATAGGGCTTAGAGAAAAATCGCAAAAGTTCACGAATGGGCCGCCACGGACTGTGCCTATGGCGTGAATTCCTTGTAATTTGCGCTGCTGCGTTACCCCTGAAGTTTGCTTTAAATAAACGATTTTCGGGGTATTTTAAATTTTTTCACTTTTACGGAGAGAATGCGCTTTGGGGTGATTTTTGTGGTTTTCTGGCCTAAATTCTCTAAAGGCAAGGAACATGACCTAACGATTTCCGGGTAATTTTTAAATGCTTCATTGATGCCTATTTCGTAACGAAATTCCTTTACTGGCGGCCGCCAGCGGCG
>JAITJQ010000048.1 GCA_031278845.1 Puniceicoccales bacterium | reverse complement strand
AAACAAATCCCCGGAGAACGGTGCAGCTGGCTGACAACGACACGCTCCGCTCCGTTGATGACGAAGGATCCCCGCTTCCCGATCATCGGTAGCTCGCCGAAATAAATTTCTTCTTCCCGCATTTCTCCTCCTTCACACAGTCGGAGCGTAACATAGAGGGAACCGGCATAGGTTGTTCCATCGCGGATGCAATAATCCTCGCCATGGCGCGGTTCGCATACACGACAGGAAACATACTCCAGGCGGCATTTTCCGTCATAGCTCTCAACCGGAAAAAAATCGCGGAAAGCACTCTCCAACCCGACATTCTTCCGACTTCCAACTGCGACGTCACTCTGCAAAAACTCCCTAAACGAATTGATTTGATTTTCTATAAAATTGGGAGGAGAAATGACTTCCTCCAGTTTTCCGAAACTAATTCTGTCAGCCATACGAGAAAAATACAAACACTCCTATTTAAATTTATATGATAACAAAACAGTCCTGCGGAATTCAAAAAATACCACAAAACTGTACCATGTAACTTGATTCAACACCGCTTAATTACTTAAGTTCCACTTTAGCGCCAGCCGCCTCAAGTTTTTTCTTCATTTCCTCCGCATCGGCCTTCGAAACGGCTTCCTTGACGGGCTTCGGCGCACCATCGACGAGATCTTTCGCCTCCTTTAGCCCTAGGCCGGTAATGGCGCGGACTTCCTTAATGACATTGATTTTACTCTCCCCCGCGGCCGTTAAAATAATATCAAACTCCGTCTTTTCCTCCTTAACCTCGGCTGCCGCACCCGCTGCTGGCATCGCAACCGCCGCTATGGGCGCACTCGCACTCACCCCCCACTTCTCCTCTAAGTCCTTCACCAATCCGGCAATTTCTAAAACGGATTGGGCACTTAACCACTCAATAACTTGATCCTTTGTAATACTCACCATTTTTTCATCCTCCAGAAACAAATTTAGCGGCAACCATTGCCATTTAAGAGAAATTCCCCTAAATTTATTTCTTTTTTAAATACTAAATTTTATCCACCTTTGCCCGTAAAACATTGACTACACCCTGCGGTACCGCATTGAGTACACGCACCAACTGTTGCGCCGGTGTATTGAAAAGCGCTAAAACCTGCGCACGCAATACCTCGAGCGATGGCAACTCCGACAATGCCTTAATCTCGCCGACCGCTAACAGATGCTTGGAAAGAGCACCGCCCTTGACCCCCATTTTTCCCTCATTGTCCTTGGAAAACTTAAATAAAACCTTCGCAACCCCCGCTGGATCCGAACCGCCAACGACAATCGCCGTATGCCCCTCAAAGCACTTACCGTCCAAATCCTCACAACCATTTTCCTTAAGCGCAAGCTTCAAAACACTATTCTTAACCACGTGACATTCCGCACTATTTCCCCGTAAATTTTTGCGAAGGGTGGAAATCGCCGCAACGGTCACGCGTGAAAAATCCGCCAAATAGACGTAATCCGACTTGCCGAGATGCTCAAAAACTTCCTTAACTAAAAATTCCTTTTCCGCCTTCATAGTATCCCCCCTGAAACCGCACTGTAAACCCCTTGCTCCAATCGAATCCCCGGAGCCATCGTCGCCGTTAGCGTAACATTCTTAATAAAATTACCCGAAATACTCGCAGGCTTTGCCTTTAAAATCGCATCGATGGCCGTCCTTATGTTCTCCACCAACTTATCCACCGCAAAGGAACGCTTTCCCACGACAACGGCCATATTGGCCGTCTTATCCATCTTAAATTCGACGCGTCCTGCCTTTACCTCGCGAACCGCCCCCGGAACGTCGTCCGAAACCGTCCCCGACTTGGGATTCGGCATGAGACCGCGCGGCCCCAGTACCCGCGCCACATTGCGTACCTGCTTCATCGCGGAAATCGTCGAAATCGCTACGTCGAAATCAAGCCACCCCGACTGAACCTTCTCAATCAAATCCTCTAACCCGGCAAAATCCGCCCCCGCTGCTATCGCCTCTTCCGGCTTCTCCGTAAATACTAAAACCCGTACACGCTTTCCACTGCCATTCGGTAAACTCACTATTCCGCGAACCATTTGATCGCTTTGCTTCGGATCGACACTGAGGTGAATTGCAAGCTCAACCGTTTCGTCGAAACGAGCTTTTGGCATCTTCTCAAGCAGTGCAACGGCATTCTCGACGGAAAAACACTGACCCAAACCAGCGACCTCCTGCCCCTTTAACTGACGCTTGCTCCGTTTCTTCATAAACAAACCACAAATATATAAATACCGCTACGGCAATTTTCACCCTTGTCAAGCCATTTTAAATTATTTCCACAAAAATAAAAGTCATGCCCCAACTTCAATGCCCATGCTACGCGCTGTCCCCTCGATCATCTTCACCGCCGCATCGAGATCCTCCGCATTGAGGTCCGCCCGCTTTGTCTCCGCAATCTCTTCAAGTTGCTTGCGCGTCACCTTGCCCACCTTCGTACGATTGGGTATGCCTGAACCCTTCGCAATCCCCGCCGCTTTCTGCAATAATACCGAAGCGGGCGGCGATTTCAACTCGAAGGTAAATGAGCGATCGGCGTAAACGGAAATCACCGCGGGAATGATCATCCCCGCCATGTCCTTCGTCCGCGCATTGAACTCCTTGCAAAAGCCCATGATATTCACACCGGCCGCTCCCAACGCGGGACCAACCGGCGGTGCCGGATTTGCTGCCCCAGCCGGTAACTGTAACTTAATCTGTTTTACTACTTTCTTTGCCATATTTCTATTCCTTAATCCTCTCCGCCTGCCAAAATTCCAGTTCAACCGGTGTCTCCCGGCCAAATAGCGATACCGATACCCGCATCTTCCCATTTTCCAAATCGAGCTCCATCACACTGCCAAGCGATTCCGCAAAGGGACCATCCGTAATTTTGACTTTGCTCCCCACTTCAAATCGGACACGCTGTACGGGCGCTGCCGTTGCCGCCGTCGCCTGATCCAAAATCCGTGCAACTTCGTCCTCCCTTAACGGTACCGGCCGCTCTCCGCCTACAAAATTTAATACGCCCTGTATGTTGCGTACGAAATACCACTGCGATTGCAACAATTTCCCCTCTTCATTATACAACTTCATCCGAACAAATACGTAGCCCGGATAGAACTTTTTGACACGATGGTAATGTTTACCGTTTTTAATTTCAATGACCCGCTCCGATGGCACAAGTACCTCGTCAATCAACACCCCTTCCCGGGTAGCAAATTTGTCGAGATATAGCTTCACCTTGGCCTCCTGATTAGAAAAAACCTGCAAAGCATACCAGCGCGAATCTTGCATTGAAAGTATCATCGCTACTGCCCTAAACTCCCTCGTACCCAATCGCTACATAATTCCACCACGTGTAAAAGTGCAAAATCAACAATTGCTACATAAACGCCCAAAATCGCCATTCCGACTAGCACAATGCCAACGTAATGACGCATTTCCTTCTGGTTCGGCCAAGAGGCCTTTTTGAGCTCACTCACCGTCTCACCGAAGAATATACCAACTTGCCTCAGGGGATTTTTTATCTTCATAAATTATACTCACTGGCAGGAGAAGAGGGTCTCGAACCCCCAACCTACGGTTTTGGAGACCGTTGCTCTTCCAATTGAGCTATTCTCCTATCAATAATTGACAAAATAACTTCTAGGCCTATCTGTCAACATTTTTTTACTAACCTTACTCAACAATTTCGGTAATACGTCCCGCACCGATGGTCCGACCACCTTCACGGATCGCAAAACGTTGCCCCTTCTCCATGGCGATTTTTTTCTGCAACTCAAGCGCCACACCCAAATTATCCCCCGGCATGACCATTTCCGTGCCCTCCGATAAAGTTACAACACCCGTCACATCCGCCGTTCCAAAGAAGAACTGCGGCCGATAGCCATTAAAGAACGGTGTATGGCGCCCACCCTCGTCCTTGGTCAGGACGTAAATTTCAGCCTTCGCCTTGGAATGGGGCGTAATACTCTTTGGTTTCGCAATCACCTGACCGCGTTCCACCTCCTTTTTTTCTAGGCCGCGCAACAACAAGCCGACGTTATCGCCCGCACGCCCCTCATCGAGTAGCTTGCGGAACATTTCGACACCCGTACAGGTCGTCTTTTTCGTATCGCCTAGGCCAACAATTTCAACTTCTTCGCCGACCTTGACTACGCCGCGCTCGATACGTCCCGTCGCCACCGTACCCCGACCGGTAATGGAAAACACGTCCTCGACGGCCATCAGGAAAGGCTTATCGATATCGCGTTTGGGTTCGGGAACATCTTTATCAAGTGCCGCCAAAAGCTTCCCAATCGCTTCAACACCCTCCGGTTTTCCCTCCAAAGCGGCTAAGGCGGAACCGCGAACGACCGTAATATTATCGCCATCGAACTCATACTTCGTCAGCAAATCGCGCACCTCCATTTCGACGAGATCCAATAGCTCCGGGTCATCGAGGAGGTCGACCTTATTTAAGAAAACTACAATTTTCGGAACACCGACCTGGCGCGCGAGCAGGATATGCTCCCGCGTTTGGGGCATCGGACCATCGGCCGCGCTCACAACGAGGATGGCACCATCCATTTGCGCCGCACCCGTAATCATATTTTTGACGAAATCGGCATGTCCTGGGCAATCGACGTGGGCATAATGCCGTTTATCGCTTTGGTACTCGACGTGGGAGACGGCGATGGTAACCGTTTTAGTAGCATCTCGGACGGTACCGCCCTTGGTGATATCGGCGTAGGACTTAAATTCAGCCAGGCCTTTATCGGACTGTACTTTGACGAGCGCTGTCGTTAAAGTTGACTTACCATGGTCGACGTGACCGATGGTACCCACATTGACGTGAGGTTTCGTTCTCTCGAAGGTTTCTTTTGCCATTAATTTTTCCTTTTCTAAAATAACATAAAATTTTTATGGAGCCCCCGAGCGGATTTGAACCGCCGACCTCATCCTTACCAAGGATGCGCTCTGCCAACTGAGCTACAAGGGCCTGACAGAGAGGAGATCCGGTAGTAGGGATATCACACGATGGCTCTCGGATTCAAAAACTTGCAAATTAGACCCCACCTGGTCAATCTTTATTTTATGGATTTGATCTATTTTTTTATTTTCCGCAATTTCAGCTTTATTTTTCACCTTACGGCACAAAAAAATCGGAACGGAGACATGAGCTATTTTCTCCATTCCGAATGAGTTTTATTAATGTTTAGGTATTCAGTGCTTAAATGTTACAGCTCCTGGCCGCAGTACAGTTTCGCGTCTGTTTAGCACCCATCTTCGCACCTCTATGTCTCAAGAAGTTTTTTGCTGCTTTATCTTTAGCTTTATCCAATGGTATCTTGCTATCATTATCCCGGAATATTCATAAAATAGCGCCTTGCTCTTGCAACTTCTTTGCGATATCCGAATCACCACCCACTCCTTTGGCATAACCGAGCGGCGTTTTACCATCAAAATCTCTAATATTTATGTCAATGCCTTCTCTTTCTAGCAATACTTTTATAGTCTCGAAAGCATCCTGCCTTGCAGCACAATAGAGCGCCCTTCTTCTCTCCTTTTTTTCCTCAGCGACACGAATCTGGAGAGAAGCTATATGTTGCCAACTTCGAGACGCCTTTGCGGCCAAATGGAGCGGCGTTTGGCCATTATTATTCCGAACATTTACGTCAACACCTTTGTCTAGCAACATTCTTACGACTGCTGGACGGTTATTCTTCGCAGCCCAATGGATCGGCATGTTGCCACCCGCTTTTTCCATTTTAGTGATTTTGGCTAACAATATTTCTCTGATCCTTGAAGGATTTTCCCTTTTCCTTTCCGCTATAGTCGCAAAGACCGGTATTTCGCCACATAAACTTTTACTCATAGCATTCATGTTAGCACCCCGAGCTAGCAACATTTCTACAATCTCCGCATTGCCACTCTCTGCTGCCACATGGAGTGGCGTGTCGTCACACCAATTTTTAGCATTTACATCAGCACCAATTTCTAAGAATATTTTTACGACCTCTAAATGGCCCTGCTCTGCGGCCCAATGGAGCAGCGTTGCGCCATTATTTATCAGAGTTCAAAGCAATTTGCTTCCTTTGCAACAGGTCTAGTATAACGGCGCATATTGATGGCTTTAGGTGGTGGTTATACGACCTTTCGAAGGACCATACAATTTTCAAGTGAGGTAAACAACATTCGATCGCCCCAATTCCCGATCCTGCACAGGCGAATTAAGCCCCTATGGCTATCCCGGGTATTCCATGGTAACGTAGGAATATCCTAACGCCTCTGGCAATGGGATATTTTCTGCACGCTTTGCGCACAGTTTTTATTCCTAAGTCATTGAGGTACTCCAAGACTCGTGGAATTTCGGAGATTGCGGTCAAAATTTTTCATTTACCACGACCATTGAATCCTTTGACTTATGGGGAGGAATGAGTGTATTGACTGAAATATGCATAATTTTAATTTTTCCATTTTACGGGGGAATATTTAAGGGCGGGAGTTATGCGAGTTTGGGGGAGCAGTTTTGGAAATTAAAGGAATATTTTTATGATATTGGCGCATATTACCGTTAACATTGATCCATTTGCGATTCATTTTCCGGAGAGTTGGGGGATTGGAGGTATTCGCTGGTACGGGATCTGCTATGTTGTCAGTTTTTTTCTGGTGCAATTTTTTTTAGCGTTTTATTCTCGGCGCAAGATTTCGCCGTTAACGTCGATTCAAAACGATATCCTACTGTTGTATACTGCATTGGGTGTAGTTATTGGGGGGCGTTTGGGGCATTGTTTACTTTATAATTGGGAGAATTTCGCAATTAATCCTTTAATTTTTTTTCAAGTTTGGAAAGGAGGGATGGCGAGTCACGGTGGTTTTATTGGAGGGATTTTAGCGATTTTTTATTTTGCGAAGAGGTTCCGCTATGACCTTTTTCTGGTAGGCGATATCATTTGTTCGGTTATTCCGTTATGTTTGATGATTGGTCGTTTAGGAAATTTTGTCAATGGGGAATTAATTGGGCGTTTAACGGATGTACCTTGGGGGGTTATTTATGGTGATGAGGTAGGGAAGCTAGCGCGTCATCCTTCGCAATTGTACGAGGCATTTGGGGAAGGTTTTCTACCATTTTTCGTGGTACAGGTTATCATTTGGAGGAAGCATTTTCAATCCGGCTATTTAGGTGGATTATTTTTAGTTTTATATTCCGTAGGGCGAATTGGGTGTGAATATTTTCGGGAGCCGGATGCGGGATTAATTTTAGGGATGACCCGGGGGCAATTTTTCAGCATATTTCTATTTATTTTCGGGGTAATTTTAATAATTTTCAGGAGAGGAGACCGATAAAAATACGATTAATTCCGTCCATAATCGTTTTCCGAGATGCGTGGGGGATCCGAATCTTTTCTGATATCAAACCATTGGAGTTATTTAATTTACCGATCCTAAAATTTTTACATTACTGAATATTCGAAATATTTCTTATATTTTCTTGATCGAGTTATGCCATTGGTTGTTGGCTTATTTAAGTCGTTCAACAGCCTGATCTTTTTTTCTCCCTTTGATATGAGTCACCTTCCTATCTTTCCTGTTCAAGATTTGCGAGTTGAATGGTCAAATTAGCCTCTTCCCTTAATTCTTCGGCCTTCTGGTTATTTCCGATTTTCTCATAAAGATCGGCCAGTTTGTTACACCAAGCCGCCCGCCCATTATTTCCAAGATCATTCCAAGCCTTCCGATCAACATCGTCTGTGGGAGCCTCCCATTGCCCATTGGCTTTTTCAAGAAATTGAGCGGCTCGATCATTATCTCCGGCTTGAATAAAAGCATTGGCTAGAAGAAAACACCAATTGGCACGTTTCTCAGTTCCTAGCCGATCCCAAGCTTCTTGTCCTTCCCGAGATTCCCATTGTTCGGCGGCTTGATTGAGATGTGAAATGGCGTCCTGTGGATTGCCGTTAGTGATCGCTTTTTTTGCCTCAAGTTGGTGAGATGTAACTCGTCCAATTGGGCCTTTCCGAGCCCATTCGGCTTGCTCGGTGTGCTCTCTAGCCAAATCGGGTTTTCTGAGTTGCGTATAAAGCTCAGCCATCTTATCATGCCAACTTGCTTGTCCTGTATCTCCAAGGATTTGCCAAGCTTCCTGACCTGCTGGAGTATTCCATTGCTCAGAAGCTTTCTGAAGCCATTCAAGGGCCTTTGATTACTTGCCTAATAATTGTTGAGCCAAGGCTTGACAATCTTGAGAACGCCTATTTGGGCCTCTCTGGGCCCATTCAGCTTGAGTAGTATGATGTCTAATTTTTGCATCATTTTGTTGTCGATGTTGTGGTCCAACTCGGTTACCGAGCTGATTGAGGTGTGTACAGAGATCGGCCATCTTTTCATGCCAATTGGCTTGTTTTTCATCTCCAAGGGCTTGCCAAGCTTCCCGACCTGCTGGAGTATTCTGTTCCCTTTCGGCTGCATTAAGCAATGGAAAGGCATTCGTTGCATCTCCTTTTTTTATCAATTCTTCGGCTCGGTTTTGATATGCATTAGAACGCTCGAGGGGAGTCATATTGTTCCAAATTTTTTTACCTATAGAGCCTATTGCCGACTGTATTTGATCTACATTTTTTCCTTTATTAAAAATGATTGAAGTACATGGGATTGTATCTTTTTTATTAAGCGGTCCTATAGTAACTTTTGTTTCATAAAACAAACTTCTAGATTTTCTCACCCTTTCCATCGTAACCTTGAGAGGTATTCTGTTTGTGTCGAAAAAAATTCCTTCCGCTTTAGTTCCTCTTTTGGCAATATCATGCAAGTTACATAGGTTTCGCACATCTTTTTGCGAAAACCCAAAATTAGAATTTAGTGTACTCATGTTTTTTCTCTTTTGATGGTTCAATTATTCTGATTTTTTCTTTTTTTGCAATGTGTTCTTTAATTATTTATTTTTATTTTTATTAATTCAATGTTTTTAGGCTATTTTCTCGGCAAATAAATTATTAATTTTAAAATATTTCCTGCCATTTCCATCGATTTTATGGATTATTTGTGATATATTTCTTTTTTCGAGGAATAGTTTTAATAATTCTCAGGGGGAGCGGAATCGATGAGAGTACGATTAATTTCATTTAAGCGCGATTAATTTTGTCCATAATCATTTTCTGGGATACGCGAAAGGCTCTCGGATTTTTTTTGTTGATAGGGTCAGAAATTATCAAAGATTAGGAGATCAGGTTTTGAATTTACAGAGAAAAAGCAGGGAAATTAAAATCATTACACCCTAAAAAAATACAAGCCATTCTATTCAGATTCCTTTTCGATAGGTCACCTGACGACATAAAAATACCTTGCTCGCAACATCCATTGTTAGCAGCATTCTGTCTTCTAATTTCTATGAGAAGCCTGTAAAGCAGCACCCGCCCA
>JAITJQ010000023.1 GCA_031278845.1 Puniceicoccales bacterium | reverse complement strand
TAATTTTCTCACGAGACCCTGATGTTTGCCACAAAAGGAACAACGATCGTTAAAACTATTCATCGCTGTGATCAAATGTTAAATTCATGCGATTGTCACCATTTTTTTTATTTTTTTTCCGTCCCCCTCCCCCTCCCAATAAATTTTCGTCCCCCAACAGATGTTCGATCATCAAGCCTAGCGAATGGTTGCTCGATGCCATACGAAATACTTTGGAACAAACTTCCCGACGAATTTGAGATAGTAACATCTCGAAGAAACTAAAGGCTTCGTGTTTGTACTCGTTGAGGGGATCCTTCTGACCGTAGCCGCGTAGGCCAACGCTGCGGCGCAACTCTTCCATTTCGGTGAGGTGGTCCTGCCAATTGTGATCGATGGCGCTCAAAATGATGTATTGTTCCATTTCGCCTAGGAAATCCGATCCCTCCACATCGACCTTCACGGCGTAGGCCGACCTAATCTTCTCCATGACAAAATTGGCCGCAACATTTGGATTGTCGAACTGTTCCAAATCCTCCCGTTTGAGGGCAATCGGAAAATAAATATTGAAGGAGCTGATGACCCCGTCGAACCCAGGACTATCGCCAAAGTGATCCTTTTTGGTCAGTAGACAGGCGGAGAGTTGGGCAGTAATTTCGTCCTCGATCAGGGAAAACAGCAGCGTCCTGATATCTTCCGCGGCCAAAACCTGGTTGCGCATATTATAAATGATCTCGCGCTGCTTATTCAAAACATCGTCGTACTGTAGAAGCCGGCGGCGTACGGAATAATTATAGGCTTCGACTTTTTTCTGTGCCGATTCGATGGAGCGATTAAGTAGAGGGTGTTCCAGTACATCGCCATCCTGGAAATTACGGTCTAAAAGCGCCGCCATCGGTCCTGAGCCCGCAAAGAGGCGCATCAAATTGTCCTCCAGTGAAATGAAGAAACGGGAAACACCCGGATCCCCCTGGCGCGCACAACGTCCCCGCAGCTGCCGATCGACACGCCGGGACTCGTGGCGCTCCGTTCCAATAACAAATAGGCCACCGAGTTCCGCAACCCCTTCGCCCAGACGAATATCCGTACCACGACCGGCCATATTGGTCGAAATGGTTACCGCATCCAATTGCCCCGCGTTGGCGACGATTTCCGCCTCCTTTTCGTGGAACTTTGCGTTCAGAACGGTGTGCCTAATTCCTTCCAACCGGAGCATGCGGCTGAGCAGCTCCGATGCTTCCACGGAAGCCGTCCCGACCAATACCGGTTGCCGCTTCTGATGGGCCTCCCTAATGGTTTCCAAAACCGCTGCGTACTTTTCTCGCCGCGTCTTATAGATGACGTCGTTATGGTCGATGCGGCGGCAGGGGCAATTGGTTGGAATGGCCATTACGTTTAGTTTATAAATGTCATAAAATTCCTGGGCCTCCGTCTCGGCGGTACCGGTCATCCCGGCCAATTTTTCGTACATGCGGAAATAATTTTGGATCGTAATGGTCGCGTAAGTTTTCGATTCTTTTTCCACTTTTACGCCCTCTTTCGCTTCTACCGCCTGGTGGAGACCCTCGCTCCAACGGCGTCCCGGCATCGCACGCCCCGTATTCTCATCGACGATGATTACCTTTCTGTCCTGGACGACGTATTCCTCGTCGCGGTTGTATAAACTATAGGCGCGTAGCAGTTGATGGAGGCAATGAATTTTTTCACTTTTTTCAATAAATATGGCTTCGGCGGCCTGTTTTTTAGTCAATTTTTCCTCCGGACTCATTGTGTAATTGCCATCGATTTCGGAATAAATCGCAGGCAAATCGGGTAAAACGAAGGCGTTGGGATCTTCGGGGTAAAGTGCCGTCCGACCCATTTCGGATAGGTCAACCTGGTGGCCCTTTTCGTCTATGGTGAAATAAACTTCTTCCTTGAGTTCCGTACGCATTTCGCGGTTGATATCGGCACCGATTTCCAGATCAAATTTATCGAGCTTTTTCGCATAGGCACCATTTTCCAAGAGGCGCATGAATTGGCGATTTTTTGGCATCCCCTGTTTCACCTTCCATAATTTTTTATAACCATCCTCGTTCTCCGGATCCGTACCGAGGAGATCCCTCGCCTCATCGATTAATTTATTGCACAACGCCTGCTGTAGGGTGACGACTTTTTCCACGAGGGGCTTAATTTCTAAATAGGGCGCCTCGGATTCTTCGAAACTGGGACCGGAGATAATGAGCGGGGTTCGCGCCTCATCGATGAGAATCGAATCGATTTCGTCGACGATACAGAAATAGTGATCCTTCTGCACCTGCTCTTCCAAGGAGGAGGCAAGGCCGTTATCGCGGAGGTAGTCGAAGCCGAATTCGGAGGAGGTGCCGTAGGTGATGTTGCAGGCATACTGCTCATGGCGCTCATTGGAATCCATACCGCTCTGGATACAACCCACGGAAAGGCCTAGCAAGTTATATAGATAGCCCATCCACTCGGAATCGCGACGGGCGAGGTAATCGTTAACCGTAGCCAATTGGCAATTGCGACCGGTGAGGGCATTGAGGTAGAGGGGCAACGTAGCGACGAGGGTTTTACCTTCGCCGGTAGCCATTTCCGCGATACGATTTTCATGGAGCGCGATACCGCCGATGAGTTGGACATCGTAGTGGATCATATTCCATTCGATTTCATGGCCACAGACCTCGACGGTGTGACCAAATAGGCGGCGCGCACCTTCCTTAACGAGGGCGAAGGCCTCCGGAAGCAGGCTATCCAGGGATTCACCCCGCTGGCAGCGTCCCATAAATTCCATCGTTTTCTCGCACAGCTGAGCTTCCTTCAGCGCTTTATATTCCGCCTCATGGCCATAGATGGCCTTAACTTTAGGCTGACATTTTCTCAGAAATTTCTTGTAATGACGTCCCGAAAACAGTTTTAAAAATTTTCCAATCATTTTCTACCTCGATTCTTTTACCCTCTGGAAAGAAAAACTAAATAATTTATCTCACTTTGCCAACGAAATAAATCGTTTTTTTGTAAATTGTTAGACTTACAATTGGTAAGGGAGGGGTATGCAAATTCAGTCCATGGAATTTCTGTCCCCAATTCCTGCTATAGCATCTCAAGAATTGGAGGCGAGTTTTTTTCGTTGAATGCTTTTTGTCATCCTATCAAATATAATCGCCATTGCCCCATTTCTAGCGACATTGCACGCCGTAATAATCGGATCGAAAAGCACATAGAGCGCCGTAATCAATCCCAGCATTTCCCCATTGAAATTCAAATGGGCTTGCAAAATGGGCAACATTACCAAAATTCCAGCACCGGGAACTGCCGCAACGGCAAATTTCGCGAGGACAAAGTATATGGCAAATAGGAAATATTGCGTACAACTAGGAAGCGGTAATCCCAACGATACGAGAATCCCCAAGGCAAGCATCGGGATAAAAAAGCAATCTCCGACGAGATGTACGTTGACCGTGGATGGAATAATAATTGCGGCGTTACTTTTATTCCCTAGGTTTTCTTCGGCTGCTTTTAGCGAAAGGGGAAATGCGGCAGCACTCGACGCCGATCCAAATGCCGTTATGAGTGCTGGCGTAATATTTTTTAAATAAAACACAAAGCGCCCGAAGCGAAACCCCGACAATACCAAAAATTGCAACAAAACGTATCCATATGCCGAAACCACAAAGACCAGCATAATGGCCCAATATTTTGAGCAAATGGCGGAAAGCATTTCATCGTGTTGCAGTTTCAACGCTGTCCCCATGATAAATAGGGGCATTGTGGGAATCAGGATTTTAAAAAATATTTCACGAAAACATCAAAAAAATGCGCTATTTTTTCATCCATGCTGCGCCGGATCAGTTTTGAAAATATACCACATACGATACCGCTAAAAAGGGCAATATCATTGAAGACAATCGATGGCAATTTAAAAGAAAAAAGCGGAAGCAAAACCGGAAGTTCCGCCTGCATTACCTGAATTTTAGCGATTGCTCCCAACTTTATGGAAGACATTCCGACCAGGTATGAGAGAGACGTATTGGCGAAATTAGAACGACATATCAGTGGTATGATTAAAAACAAAAATTTCAGGGCATTGATCCCTAGCTTACTAAAAGATTGATAAACAAGTGCAAAAATAACCAGCGGAAGTATAAAAACGAGACATTCTTTAATAACTAAGCTAATCGTATAAAAAAATGATTTAACTGTGACGGGCAATAATCCGCCCAGAAGTATCGCGAAAAGCAGGGCCAACAAAAAGATAAGCGGCATCGCAAATTTTCTTACATTATTCAAGAACATGTTTGTCTTCGTAATTTTTCCACAAGCACTGCCAATGGTATAAATTCACTTTTATTTCATTGGGCTACAAAATTATCGAAGCTACATCGGCCGCATCATTGATTTGGAGTATTGGGAGAGGATTGGTTAGCTTTTTTAAATTTCATTCTTATTCCGACGACTAGGGCAATGATAACGACCAGGATGGTGATCAGATGGGCATAGGGCATGGAGTCGAGGCGACCGTCCATAATCACATCCGCAACGATGTAGCCAATGAAGCAAGTGATAAACGCCCAGGTTAATCCTGAGAGTGTATTATAAAGGGCAAAGCGGTAGGGATTCACGCGAGCGGAGCCGATGATGAGGGGACTTGCCATACGGATGCCGTAGATAAAGCGGAATGAGAAAATAAACAATGCATCCATTTTGCGCAAGAGGTTGAAGACCTTATCCCTGACTTCAGCCACCCTTTTAAATTTTTTCGTAATCCACTCCGTTCCCATGCGATATCCGATCCAAAACAATCCCTGATCGACGACGACCGTCGTCAGGAAGGATATTAAAAAGACATAATAGATGGATAAGTAGTCATAAAAAGCGAGGGCACTGGCGGTTAGGATTACCACTTCTCCTTCCACCATTGCCCCTAAAAATACGGCCAAATAGCCCCATTCTTTCACGAATTCATAAAAACTATCCACTCCTCCTCCATAGTAGATAATCTATTTTTTCTGCCAATAAAAAAATCATTTTTAGGGGATTTCATTTGATTACCGAAAAAAAAATTCCAATTCCTGCATTTTCTGCTGGATTTTTTCTTAAATTGTTTAGCGTAGGGAATTGCTGGAGTGAACGTGATTTTTATGATTGAATTTATTCCTTACTCTTTTCTTAAAGTTAGCAGGGCGTGTGGCGTAGCTGTCGTGTCGGTGAGCCGAAAGGCAAAAACGTCATCACCTGCATATGTTGTCTGATGGCAAAGGTGATAAATTAATATAAAACACGGCACATCCAGCCCTTGGGGGGATTAGTGACCGTTTTTATCTTTTTACCTCTCGAGTTACTCTTAATTTGAGAGTGCTTTATTTGCTCTATCAACCAAAAATTAGCAAATATTCCACATAAAGCCAAAAAGAAACCCAGATTTTCCTCTTCTTTAGTCTTCCAAACTGCTTTCTTCTTCTGGAGCTTCCGGATTCGGAATGATATTAATAACCCTTTCATTGGCTCGAAGTCGCAAACTATCTCCAATATGATAATGATAATAATGAACACAGTACACCCGCTCCACTGACATACGCTCGGTCTTCCCTATTCAATGATGAAAAATAAATCCTCCTGGAGCATCTCCTGGGAATATGACACGCTTTCCAGCATATTCCAAAGCCAAAACCAAAGACTGATCATTGGGATTGGTTGGTTCCTCCCCCTCGTTATACCTATGTTTGTTCTCTGACGCTAGCACTTCAGGCCGTAACTCTGGCAATAAAGGTCGTAAATGGCAATTTGTCCCTGCGGTAAACTCATTCAAAGCTCTTTGCAGTAACTCTATTTCTCCCGGATCATAATCCCAAACTTTTATTGGGAAACATGCGTTCCCGTCCTTCTTTCTTTTAATATAGGCACATATTCGCCCCAAAGAAGATTTGACCATATTCCCTTTTTGGGATTGATATTCTTCCCATTTTTCTCGCACATCTGCACTTTTCTTTTCTATCGCCAATTTTACCTTTTTTGCATAATCGGGCAAACTGGAGGTCGACCAATAATCAAGACCTTCCTCTTGCCAACCTCCGCCCACTCCGACAAAAACGTACCCCACTTCGTCTAAAATTGATCTTCTGCTACCCGGAATATTTTGCCATAATAAACTAAAATGATCCGCATGGAGATGCGTCACCCACAATGCATAACCATATACATTCTGACACAAACCCATATTCTGCAAGTTCGTAATAAAATTTCCATTATTCATCCATCCCTCACTGTACCCTGAACCACAATCAACAATCAAAATTTTCTTTTTATCCCTATTTCTACCGCTGACAACGTCCATGCTGACCCAAATGAAATTCCCTTGCCCCGCATTGAAAACATAAACATCAACCGCACAAAATAAAGAACTGAACCAGCAACATAAAAACGCGAAAACTGTACCCGCTTTCATGATCCCTCCCAAAAAGCCATACCCCTGAGCAACGTATTAACCTCTCCAAGTTTTTGATTTATATCTCCATACAAATGCCCCGAACGGATCTCTTTCAAAAAAATAACATTTTCATAAAATACCTTTTCTTCTGTATCCGATGCCCCATGATTGCTATAAATTTCCTCAATTTCTTTTCTATATTCACCTTCACTACGATACCTCTCTCGTTTTTTTTGTAAAAAGTCACGTATGCGCCCTATCACACTCTCAATATTCCTAACACTTACTAATATTTTCAGTTCTAGACGTCTCCACCCCATCCCCGGTACAGGCAGTCGCCACGGCTCTCCCTGTCCTATCCAGCATGCTTCTACGTCCTCTAGAAACTGCAAATCCTTCTGAACTTCCTCCTGCGATCTATAGTCTTTCAAGTCCTTCTGAAGGATACCCTCCAACTGTTGTTCTTCTCTGCTACCAGAAGTAGCAAAACAAAAATTACTAAAACCATTATTTTTTGAATGTTTTTTTACCATAGTAAACCTTTCTTTAAACTATTCGCGAAGTTTGATTGAATTATTATTAAATCAAGTATTTTTTTTAAAGTCAAGCTTTTTTATTGTTTTTTATCTATCGACGTCTGAGGAATTGTACGGGAAGATTTTTTCTGCAACGAACTTTTTCTTGACCCAAACTATTTGTTTATTAGCTGTGGGGAGAAGGAGAGATGGCTGAGTGGTCGAAAGCCCCTTCCTGCTAAGAAGGTAGCCTTGCAAAACGGGGCTCGAGGGTTCGAATCCCTCTCTCTCCGCCAGTGATCCTGTGAATATTTCCGAATTTCGACGGCCTTTCAAAGGTTGAGAATCTGAATCGAAAATTCTTTCTGTAGCTAAAAATATTTGGGAGTTATTAAATGAATTTCTCAAGGTAAACATTTCACGGCAATGGCAGATCAAAAACTCAATGAGAAATTTAAAATTACGAAAGCTACCCTTGCACTTTTCAAAAAACGATTTGACAGCCTCCGGTTTCCTCTCAAGACTAGAAGGCAGAGGGTGGGAGCAAGCGGCGCGTTTGGTTTTCCCAAAGGCGGGAGCGAGCGGTACATTTGGCCCTCCGGAAAACATTCTTACCAAAAGCGGCTTGACAGCTGCTGATTTCATCCCAAAGCAGAAGGTGGAGGGTGAGAGCAAGTGGCACGTTAAAAAGCAGCGGTCTGCATTTACAAAAAAACATAAATTTCATGCAACGTTTCAGAAAAAACACCCACAAAATTACTTGACAGCCGCCGATTCCCCTCCAAGGCCAGAAGGTAGAGAGTGGGAGCAAGCGGTGCGTTAAAATTTTTCAGCAGCGACTTACGTTTATAAAAAAACACAACCTTCATGAGATATTTTCCAGTCGCCACTGGTACCTTCGTGCAATTCTCGATTACATCTCATGGAACGAGAATCCTCCCAACTCTTTTTCAAAAATATTCCTAAAATAAGAAATATATATGAAAACTCAACTAGAATACCCTAGAGAAACAATTCTCTGGCCCTGCAATTTAATTACAGCTACATCATTGCCAAACGGCTTCGGCTGAACGACGCTCATACCAGATATCTCAACACCATTTGCATGAGTTTTCCCATGATCATGACCAAATACGCCGATGATAAGCCGTGGCAGCGATGTAATACGCAGACCAAATCTCGACCATACGCATCGCTTGAATTCAGGCGCACCCTCATGGGCCAGTACAACCATTGCGAGCCCGCCTTGGGACATAGCCGAATTAAAATTTTCAACAAAATTATCTATATGTCTACTTCCCCCAACATTGGCGAAAAAATTCCCCAATGCGTATTTATAGAGCTCTTGATTTTCTGGTTTTACATCAGGAAAAATATTCGGCGTACAGTAACCCACAATAGTAATTCCATCAATGGTAACATGAGGTTTTACGAAATCCTTCAATCCATTCTGAGGTTCATGCGACTTCATATCCTCTTGTGGGGTTAACATCTTGATATTACTGATCGTATGGAACCGACCGCTCCCAGCTTGAGTCATGATTTGTAAAAAACATGAAATAAGATGTGGATGACTCCCCATAAGCTCATGATTGCCCATATTGAAAATTACGTACAGATTTGAATATCTCGATAATAATCCTGTAAGACTAGCCGTTAATTGTTTCGATCGATCAAGATGTCCGTCTCCCGCCGAAACTGTAACAGGATTGCCACTATTAGCATCAAACTTTGTCGTGATATCCCCATTAAGGCCCAATATAACGGTATCATTTTGTATGCACAAAGCATCTATAACATGTTCTATTTTTGCATAGTTTTGCGCATTACAATGCAAATCGGTAACACCCACTATGGCGACATTTCTTAATGTCGGAACACTCGGTAATGCTAAGCTCCCGAGCGACAGCGGTGGTGGCGTTGGGATCCCGAGCGGCTGCGGTGCAACCCTCCGCGATGGTACTAAGCTCCTGAGTGGCTGCGGTGGCGGTGTTGGGATCCTGAGTGGCTGCGGTGGTGGCGTTGGGATCCCGAGCGGCTGCGGTGGCGGTGTTGGGATCCTGAGTGGCTGCGGTGCAACCCTCCGCGATGGTACTAAGCTCCTGAGTGGCGGCGGTGGCGGCGTTGGGATCCTGAGTGGCTGCGGTGCAACCCTCCGCGATGGTACTAAGCTCCTGAGTGGCTGCGGTGGTGGTGCCGGGATCCTGAGTGGCTGCGGTGCAACCCTCCGCGATGGTACTAAGCTCCTGAGTGGCTGCAGTGTAACCCTCCGCGATGGTACTAAGCTCCTGGACGGCTGCAGTGGTGGTGCTGAGCTCCTGGGCGCCTGCGGTGCACCCCTCCTCGGTAATGCTAAGTTCCTGGACGAATTGCTTGGAATATTCGTCCTATTTCCAGAAACTTCGTTATTACTAAAACGAACCGCTTTCACATGAGGCAATAACCCCATCAAAGTAAAAACACAACAAATTTTGAATGCCTTTCTCATATACTGTTAATAGTTCTTTTATAAAATTCTGCCTTGTCAATCTTTTTTTGTAATTATCCTAATTTTTCCATAATTCTCTCCCAATCATAGGTGCCATAACCCTTTCCTAATAAATTTTCGTAACTATTTCAATTGCACAAATGTTACCTAACGGGACAATTTTCCCTACCTTGGAGATAAAATTTAATGGAATAACATAAAACAAATGATCGCCTCCCTTTTACCATTATCAATCTTTAACGTTAAAACATTGAAATCTTTCTAGGGAAAACACATATACCTGGCAACCCATTTCAAGATTTTCGCGATTTTTCTCAAAGCCCTCACCTCTCTTCCTTCAGTTAAGCTTCCTGCCATTCTCTCGTGGCACTATCTGCATCAAGCGACGCCCCAAATTTCCGCGACCAAAACGTTCACGGCGAATATAATGGGTTCAATTTGATTGGTATTAATTCGATTGCGGGCATTAAAAATTAGTCAAAAACGTCAAACCAACTGACATTTTAAGGGACGAGAAAGAGGCGGCGACTGTATAAATTGTGAGTAATTATATTCCGGGGCTTGCGAAAAATACGTCAAATTTTTTGTTCGCGATGTTAATTTATCGAAACCGGTCCGGGAATGGAAAGTTAAATTTTCCTGGTTGGGCCTACCGCTAGGCATGGGAGCCATTTGTGAATTTGTCAAATAATTTAATTTATAGAGTCTATACGCGGATGGCGCAATGAAGAGGGAAAATTAAAGGCAAAAATAGCGAGAGAAAAAGAGGCAAAAGCCGGAATTTGGGAACGGAATTTGGGAACGGAATTTGGAAAGCGTGAAGCCAAAAAGGGATTTAAACTTTCCGATGGCCGTTTCCAGGAGAGAACGTTTTCGGAGTAACTTTTTTTCTATCGGAGTATTTTATTCCAAATTGAGTAATTTTTTGTTTTTCCGTTAGGACCAGATGGAGCTTTAAACCAAATGTAGTCTTCGAAGAATGTGTCCCATTGGCCACTCCTCGAAAAGTTCGATGCCGGTTCGCACGTACATTTTCGCAAACCGGGAGGGGTGTGGAATCGATCAACAGGAACCCCGATTTTTCCTCCCGTTGTGCCAATTGGAAATAATCTAATCAGGCTTGGGGGAATGATTTTCATTTAATCCCCCCAAGCCCTTTGGCCTTTTATTCAGACCATTTCATTTCGCCATTCGCGTTAAACCTATTGCAAAGGAAGTAAATTGCCTCGAACTCTGATAAAAATTGTGCAGCGTAGAGTATCAGGTTACAAAGCTCCCTAAGAGAACTGGGTTAAGACCAGATGAGCTAGAATCGCTCATCATAGATGCAACAGGGAACACCATAGAGCGTCCAAGTAAGAACCCAAAAGCATATCTGAAGAGCGAATTTGGATTCCCATGAATCGGGGCAGGTAATCGGGGACTTGTGGTAATCTATCCTATATCCTTTGATAATCACTTTTGCAACAGGTCTAACATCGATTTTTATTTCACTTGCCATTATCTAAAATTTTGTGAGACTTAGCAACATATGAAAATCGGTATCGTAGGTTCAGGTTTTGTAGGAAGTGCAACGGCGTTTCAGCTGGTAATGAGCGGAGTTGCCCATGAAGTTTTTTTAATCGATAAGGATACGGCACGTGCGGAAGCAGAAGCAATTGATATCAGCCATGCAACGCCATGTGCCCACAATAATCGCATTCGCTCGGGTGATTACAGCGACCTCACCGGTTCCGATATCGTTATTTTTACAGCCGGTGCTAATCAAAAACCAGGCCAAACACGGCTCGATCTCCTAAAAATTAATGCACAAATTCTCAAAGAAATTGTTCCCCAAGTAATAAAATATGCCACCGATGCTATCTTGCTCGTCGCCTCAAATCCAGCAGACATTATGACCGAAATTACACTGAAATTGTCCGGATTACCAAAATCTCGGGTCATTTGCAGTGGCACCCTACTCGATAGCTCCCGCTTCCGCGTCGAACTTTCTAAATTTCTAGGCATTTCATCGGAGAATATTAATGCCTACGTCCTCGGAGAACACGGCGATAACGAAGTACTCGCCTGGTCTGAAGCCAATGTGGGGATTATGAGTATCCATGAATTTGCTGCAGTTTCTGGTAAACAAATCACGGAGGATGTGAAAAACAGGATCGACGATCATGTGCGCAACGCAGCCTATAAAATTATCGAAGGTAAACGCGCAACATTCTACGGTATCGCCGGCGCCTTAACAAAAATTTGCCACTCGATCGCTGCGGATTCTAACACAATTTTACCCGTTTCCTCGCATCATGATACCATCGAAAGTGCTAACAATGTTTGCCTGGCAATGCCAACGCTCATTAATCGTTCGGGAATCGTAAAGGTTTTATACCCTAAACTGGATGAAAAAGAACGCGTTGCCCTCGATAAATGCGCTAAAGTTATCGAAGATTATACACAACAAATCATAAAAGAGTTGTAATGGGCGGAATGGAATCGGAATCGAAAGATGCCGATGCAATCACTCCGTATCTAATCGTTTTTTGATTTTTTTCTTAAAATCTCACTTGACATCGCTCCAAACTTGTGCAAGAAAACGGAAACCATGAAGAAAATCAATGTAAAAAAATCAACCGCAAAGTCGACACGGGCCTGATTTTGGGTGCATCGTTTATCAATACAAGCTTCGGAAGCCATAATTCCGAAAAACTGTTTTCGACCCCGTATCACGGATGGGACGATTTCTGCAGGCTTCGTTTATCAGCCAAGACTCCAAAAATTATACGTGCTATTCTGAAAAGAACAAAAAACATGCCCTACTCCATGCTCAAAGAACAGATTATACGTTATTGTTAAGCATGGCTTTGGCACCGTAAAAAACAGCAAAATGCGGAAACAGACATACCAAGCGATTACTAAAAATGTCGCCCCTAAAGGCCGAAAGTGCTGCAATGTATTTTGATCTCGGCAATGCGAATTTCATTTCGTTTCATCATTGCCTAAAACTTTGCAACATTATTCCGGAACTTCGATGCAACAAGTATTGCTATTACCTATCTGATTGCTCCTGTACCGCTAAGTACTCTCGGCATAAAAGGCGATAAAACTTCATGTTCTCGTATTTACCCTCTTTTTTGCAAAAATCATCCTTTTCGCATTCCAATTTGAATCCGCATTTCTCAACGACACGCTGCGATCCTATGTTGACATTTAAATGGTTGATATCTAAACGATTGAGCTTCAAATCCCGGAAAACATAGTCCACAATACGCCTTGCCACTTCCGTCATGTATCCCTTCCTCCAATGCTTTTTGCCTAGCCAAAAATGCATCTCAGCCCGGTCGTGCGCATGCTCCAGCGTAAGCCCAATGACGCCAATGAGCTGATCCTCCCCAGGTAACGTAATCGCCCAATATAAAGAATGGCCATTCTCCATGTTATAACTCAAATTCATCATGTATACTTTTACGTGACTTCGATCAAATGGCCAAGGCATGAAAGCAGTCATGTATATCGTCTCGTAATCCGAAAAAATTTCTGCCAAATTATCCAAATCCTTCGAAGCCATCCCCCGTAAAACGAGGCGCTCAGTGCCCAAAACGGGAGCCACCGCAAGACCCCGAAAACTGGGATTACTCTCGCGAATAGGCTGCTTCGCCTTTTCCTCCAGTACACGCAATACCTCCGGACTAGGTTGAAGAACATATTTCCCAAGACCTAAACTCTTTTCACCGGGAATCGAACTTTGCGTCGCATAATGGATCGGGCTAGGGCAACGGCAACGCTCCACCGCCCGCTTTCCCACTGCAAAAACACCTAAACCGATCAAAAAAGCACCAATCCCCATCCAACAGTAACGTACCGACTTTTTATTCATTTTACTCCTTCGTAATTATTGTAACCACAAAAATATATTTTGCATTTTTTCAACTTAATATTTTATGTTAAAAATTCTTCACGCAATCGACTATAAAACTTTACATCCTCAAATTGATCAAAACGTTTTACGTAGGAGCGCAATGTCCCTTCAAACTTAAATCCACATTTTTCAATGACGTGCTGTGAGCGGGTATTCCGTACCATATGGTTTACTTCAAGGCGATTCACTTTTAGATCTTCAAAGGCGTAGCTCATAATGCGACGGGCAATCTCCGTCCCATACCCCTGCCCCCAATACGCTCTCCCAAGCCAATAGTGTAACTCTGCCTTTTCATGCTCCGGAATAATCGACAAACCGGCCGTCCCGATGAATACATTTCCCTCTCCATGAATTCCCCAGAAACAACCTCTACCCATCGTACACATGTTATTGACATAGTTAACCCAAAGTACGGCCTCCTGAACCGTATAGGGCCAGGGAGCATAGGTCAACATCCAGACGGTTTCATAATCGGATAGCAGATTAACAATGGCGCTTAAGTCTTTTTCCTGTATCGTTTGCAACATCAGGCGCTCCGAAGATAAAACGGGACAACATCCCAAGCCACTCGTATTAACAATCGCATTAGCAGCGGACATTTCCAATTTTCATTAGACACCGAACATCATCATTCCCGGCACACCCCCATCGTCCGGACCAGCTACCGCACTACTCGCTTCGGTTTCATTACTGGTCATTGCCATCCACTCCTCAAGGCGTTTCGTATCCCAATGTTCCATCGCGTTGACGAATTTCTCCAAAGCATTATAAAAAGCGTCGCTATCGAGCATACTCATATCGCAATATTGTACGAGTAAAAGCGTACGATCGGTGGGATCAAGCGAAATATTTGCACCGGCCGTATCGCACCAGAAGTGACAACTTTCGAGAATACCGCGGTAAAAAATCTCCTTATCTCCGGGTAATGAACCGATATAGGCGAGAAGGCGGACTTGTGCTTTTTCCGCATCGACGGAACATTTGACAAAATATTTCCCATCGAAAGCGAGATAACAATCGTTATTTTCATCCAAATCCAAATCTTCGATTTTCAATTTTTCGCCGAGCGCTTTAATATACGTTCTAAAAGTATCTAAACAGTTTTCCATATCGTGTTCTGAAAGATATACTTTTTTTAAAAAAAAACAATAATAAATTTAACAACAAATTGGGCCTCCTTTGAAATCTTCCATTATCACCAAATTTATCGGTCAATTGGCCTACTGCATTCCTTTGGCTGCGATTTATTTGTTTGAAAATATTCTCCGAAGATTTTACTCAGCTTCCATGAGTGTCCGCATCAATTGGCTATCACCCGCAAAAAAATTACTCGCAAAATTACTCGCTGCCTCGCTAAAAATGTGGTCTAAGACCCTTCACATCGAAATCGACGAAAAAAGCTTACAGCTACTCAAAACATATGATCATACGCCGAAAGTGTGTGCCCTATGGCATAATCGACTTTTCATTGCTTCTCACCTCTTTCAAAAGTATTTTCAAGGGACAAAGATGTATGGTCTAATCAGTCCGAGCCGGGACGGAGCGTGGCTATCGGAAATCTATCGCAATATCGGAATCCATGCGATTCGCGGATCGACGCAACGGGGTGGCCGCAACGCCTTCCTTGAGATGGTCGATGCCATTCGGGAAGGCCATACGGTTACGATTACACCCGATGGTCCCCGTGGGCCGCGGTATTTCGTCAAGCCCGGGATCGCTATGTTAGCCCAAGAAATGCGTGTACCGATCGTTCTTGCCGGTGTAAAAATACGCCGCGCTTGGCGATTTAATTCCTGGGATCGGTTTTATTTGCCGAAACCATTTTCGCGTATTTCGGTCACGTTGCGCGTTATTTTGCCGGAACAGTATGCCCAAAGCAGTATCGAACAGTTACAGAAGTCTATCCAGAATAATCTCTGCAAAATAAATGCCAAATCACGCCCCAAATGTACTGTTACGACTTCCATTCCCAGTATCGTTTGCTAATTTTTCGGGAAAATGATTGAATTAGATTTTTTTCGAAAAAAGTACTTGACAAGGCCAACCGACGCTGCTATTTCTTTTCTCGTAATTTAAATCTAGTGGAGAAAGAGGATGGCTAACAATAAAGCATCGTTAAAAAGTATTAAACAGGCGGGTAAGCGTACGATAAGGAACCGTATGATTATCAGCCGGTTACGGACGCAGTTTAAGAAGGTGATGTCGCTAGCAAAGGAGAACAGCCCTGCTGTTCGAGAGGCAGCGATAGAGTATACTTCATATTTGGATAAGGCGGCTAAGGTTTTTGTTATCCACTCCAACAAGGCTTCGCGCCATAAGAGCATGATGGCCAAGTTTATATTTTAAAGAATTTCCCATCCATATCCCATCCAGCCCTCGGTTGCAAAACCGGGGGCCTTTTGGGGAAGGAGCGAGTTGGAGGTATCATTCCATTCGGAGAGGGGGATAGGGCGTAAGTGTTGTTGGATGTTGTTGCTATGATTTAATGGTTGTCTGTGGAGTGTGTTCTGTGCTTAGATAAGGCAGTGGGGGGTTGTTCTACTCATTCCAACAAGGCATTATATCATAAAGGCATGACGATCAAGTTTACGTTTTAGAAAATTTCCCATCCATATCCCATCCAGCCCTCGGTTGCAAAACCGAGGGCCTTTAGGAAGAAGAGCGAGTCGGGAATGTCACTTTGTTCGGAAAGAAAAACAATGCGAGTTCGAAGTATTTATTTTATTCGGAGAGAAAAATAATGTGTGGACGTCGTTGCAATAGTGTTACGAAAAGCGCCAATGAGGGAAAAATTTTGTTCTTCTTGATTGGTTTATCATTGCCGCAAAAGTGATAAGTAACGTGAGCAAATGACCAGCGGCTTTATACCTTCTGGAGATAATTTCGTAAATATTGATTTTTTGTCATTTTATGGTTGCATTAGTTACTTACGCAATATGTCTTGTACCTGGATGAAGCGATAAAGGTCTACTTTATCCGGCCCAACAAGGCATTGTGCTGTAAAAGCATGATAACCAAGTTTATGCTTTAAAGAATTTCCCATCCATATCCCATCCAGCCCTCGGTTGTAAAACCGGGGGCCTTTGGGAAGAGGGGGGAAGTGTTAGGTATGTCGCTTCTACACTAAAAAGTAACGATTGGACTGGATTTTTGCTACGAAACGCTTAGCACGCGTCCCTAGTTCCACTGTATGCCATAAAAATTTTTCGCAAAAGTTCCGTGACGAAATGGTATCCGATACCCCCGATTGCCCTTTTCATTACCCATTTTGCCATCTACTCCATTATCGTTTAAATATTTGTAATTATTTTCTTGCTTTTCATTTCATCTTTTCTAGGTTAAGTAGCGCTTAGGAAGCTAATGATGAATAATTGGAAAGATTTACTTATTGTATCCACGCTTTGGAGTGGATTGTCGTTATATGCATTACAGGATCCTGCGGTCCAAGTACAGGCACCCGTATCGCCTGCCAAAGGTACCGCGCCTAATCCCGTAGTCCCAGTGTTATCACCCGCGAAAGGTGCCTCAGATTTACTAGCTACTCCTACGGTGAGTGTTGTTGACCAAAAAGCCCGGGAGAATCACTATCTACAGGTGCTCGGTCACATGATCATTGACAATACGGGAGCTCTTGAATTTGGCTTGGATCTACAGCAAAAAGAGCAACTTATGTTTGGCCTAAAAGCTGCACTCAATGGCGAGGAACTTCCCGAACTTAATCAGAAAGAAATTGAAGAGTTTCAACGATTTTTAGAGAAACAAAAAGAAATTTATATTACAGAGATTAAAAAGCGCGACGAAGCATTTCTAGCAGCAAAACAAAAGGAACCAGACGTCCAAAAAACAGTTTCGGGATCGCTTTATAAAATTACTAAGCAGGGCAATAGTAAGCGTGCTGGTCCGGATGACAGTGTCAAAGTTGGTTTCACAGTAAGGTCAATCGATGGCAAAATTATTGAGAATACCAATGGACTTGGAGAACTTATTTACCTATTTATGCTCCCCCTCGGTGTGGCTGAAGTAATCCAATTGATTGGCGAAGGCGGAACAATTCAAGCTTGGATTCCTCCTGAACTGGCTTATGGTGATGGGCATACTTTAGAGTTTTTCATTGAGGTCCATGAAATTAATCAGCCAACGCCGGAAAAAGAAGAACTCAAAAAAGAAGAACCAAAAGTTGATACAAAAACTCCTTCCAAATAAAATTCGATAAGTTGGTTATGTGACAGGCCCATTCTAAAGAATGGGCCTTTGGTTTTTTGATGGATGGTTTTTTGTTTTTTCGGGAATCGTTCCCGGAAATTTTTCTGCGATTAATGATCACCACCCAGATACTGAGGGCAACGTGCTATTGCATCGTAGCACCTCAAAAGCTCTATGATATAATCTCTTAAATCTATGTCGCTGACTTTGACTTTTTCATTCTAAAAATGACACTCGGTGGACGATGGGCCGAAACTTCTCCATCGGAATATTCTTCATGGGATTCATCTATAATAGGCGATATCTCCTTTATTTCCGAACGCAATACTGGATTCCGTTGGGTAGTAACAATTTCGCCATTCCTTAGGGCAAATTCTAGATTCCTTGACGGTAAAAACTTATCGAACAATTTCGCATTAAAACCATTGGCCCCTGAACCGAAATGTAAGTAGGCGATCAGTGAACTACCTCCCAATTTAATTATTCCCAGGTCGGAGGGATTAATGCCATTGGATTCCAGTAATGCTTGGAACTCCGGATCAAAATCAAAGGTAGCTTGGACATCGGAACGACCAAAGAGCGAACAACAACAGCAGAAACAACGCTTTAGACACTCCAAGCATCCCCCAGGATTATCGCTACCGCGCCCAGCATCTAATAAATCAAATACCGTATCGATTAGGGCACTAACATTAAACCTTCCATCCGCTGAAAATATAGCCGTCCTGCCATAGATGTTCTCAACAACCCGATCAAGTATGGCACAGGTTGCTTCATTGAGTCGGATTTCGTTGGGAAATAAGTCGCCGCGACAAATCCTCTGAATTTCTTCCCAATTGCAATATCTCGTAAACGGAATTTGATCTACGGTAAAATGTAAATCTCCATCAATGGCATATCTTTGCCGATATTGGTCGAGTGCAAAGTTACATAGGTCTGTAATTCCATCCGGATTGATCCGCTCATAGGTGAATTGCTGGTACGATAAAAGATGCTTAATTTCATCCCAACAAATGATCAACTCCGGATTCTCCTCCAAAAACCAATGCTGATTATCGCCCGTATCAAAAGCACTAGCATCGATGCACGCCTGAATAAAACTGAGCAAAAGCATGCGATTATTATGGGCAACTTCTGAACAAATCCCGCGATGTAGTACATCCCTCGCCGAATCACATGCCAAATGGCCTAACGTTTTGTACCCGTGCAGACAAGCCATCGTAACGACGTCACGGAAAGCAAAATGATTAATCATATTGTCATGCCCAACCAACGCATTGTAACTATCGACGGTCCCTTGATCGGCGGCAACGCGTGGAGCCGATAGGAAATATCCAAAAAATCGTGGCGTTTCCGTATTATTGCCAAATCCGGGAATCGCTCCTCCAAATTGACTGATCATGAGCGGTAAAGCGACCTGCGCTAACCCTCCCCCCTGGCTGTGGCCCGTTACAACGAAACGTATACGGTCCCGTTCATCATCTGGAATCTGTTCAATGACACGCCGAACACTTTCAAAAAGTGGATAAATGAAATCGAGATCTGCTCTCGATTGTAAAGGATTACTAATCTCACGATCGTCAACCATTTGTTCAAATTCTTCCTGAGGCAGATTACAGGAATTTATTTTTGTTAGGTAACCACCATGCATTCTTCCGCTAAATCCGTATAACTCCGGATTGACTTCGAACGGTCCCGCATCGTAATTCGTTGCCCAACTCGCACTGAGTAGTCCCGATCCCGGTTGAAAATCTTCCCCCTGACTTCCTCTCAATACGATGGCAATAACGTGGTATGGTCCAGTTTGCAAAGCTGCAACGTATCCAGGAAAATCAATTTCCGGAGCAAATTTCCCAAGCGTAACCGCTTCAAATGCGACATTCAATACCCCTCCGATACGCGAACTCTCCTTCAGCTTTCCATGGATACCGGTAAAGTTGCGATCACAAATCCATTGGTGTCCGGTCTCCGGAACATAAAATGCCGAACTGTCCGATAACATGCGATGTTCATTGCGAAATTTGCCGTTATGTTCCCGTTTCGTAAGGACATAACTGCGTTTAATTAAATGTAACAAATCGGGTTGAATCGCCTTAAACCACGGCGCCACATGAAATCCACGCCCATCCTTGAAAACTAAAGGAGTTTCACCCCACATTTGAAATGATGGCGTATCATAGGATGATTCGTCCCCCGATATTAAAGGGATACGACTCGGTGCCGTTCCCCAACTCCATGCCGCTGCGCATGCCATTACTAGTATACTGACCGACTTTTTCATATTATTCTTTCTCGTTGAATGACATAAGCATAGCCTATAATTTTATTTTTACAATATATTTATATAGAAAAATAATAAATTAAATAAATTAATGCATTTGTTTATGGTTTATTCCTTATAAAACCACAAAAATACACACAAAAACATACGCGCATCAGCAAATACGTTAAAAGAAATCCAAAATTAATCGATTAGACGGGGGCCTGTAAATAAAATATGTAGCACAAAACTAAAGCTATGACGCCCAAAGGCCCTCCTTCAAAATCCATACAAATCCCATAAAAGTGCGAAAACTATAATTTGGTGGTAATACAGGAGCGGTGGATTTCTAAGATAGTATGCTCACTGACTTTTACCTCAAAACGATCGGGCTTCACACCACGAATTTCACCGAAAATTCCCGCTGCCGTGAGAACCTTATCTCCCGATTTCAGTAGATTGATCATTTCCTCATGTTTTTTCTGTTTTTTCTTCTGCGGGGCAATGAGGATAAACCACATACCCAGAAATAAAAATAACATGATAAGCATTTCTACCCCAGGAGAACGTCCCGATACCTGTTCCGCTGCTGTTGCTAAAAACATAGTTACTACGAAATCATCTATCCCTAAACTGCAAGTTTTTTCTCGAATATTTTTAATTTTCTGTCCTCACGACTCAATATTTAGCGTCTAGCGAACCATTATTACTGACCGTTTGTCACCCTATTTCTCAGAAAAAATGAGCCTCGATTGCCTGACAAAGCGCGTGGTAAACCGGCAAATGTAATTCCTGAATTTTGAAGGTCTCCTTTTCCGGAACACAAATACAAGTCGTACATAGGTCGCACATCGTACCACCGCTACGCCCCGTTAACCCAATTATCTTCAGATTTTTTGCCCGGGCAGTCCGAATCGCATGGATGATATTTTTCGAATTCCCTGAAGTCGATAGCGCCCATAGTACATCGCCCTCGTCACCTAGGGCTAAGACGAGCTGCGCAAAATTATACTCCGCACTGCGATCGTTCGCGTAGGCCGTATGGAAGGAAACGAAGTCTGGTAACGAAATCGCCGGTAATGCCCCCTCCAAGTTTGAAGCCATTTCCGATCCGATTTTGGCGGCGATATCTTGAGGAATGGGTCGTTTTTTACAAAAACTTTTCAATAACTCCCCGGAAATATGTCCCGCATCGGCTGCACTACCCCCATTGCCCGCTAGCAATAACTTTCCTCCACCTTCAAGAGAGGTGACCAAAATATCGCGCGCTTGCTCGATTGCATCCCGACAAATATCTAATTGAGGATAGCGCTCCCCTAAAGATTCTAAAGCATACATATGTTTCAAATATTGTAAAATTTTCAGCGTGTACGAGAAAATAGCGTTGCAGCCTTGAAAAATATTTTCGATTAAGTACGCTACGCGTTTATGTTTTTATTTGATAGAATGTATGGGCAAATGCTCCCTAACCTCACGGAGTTGGAATACATACTTAAACGAATGCTTTTAGCCTTTTCCACATCATTTTTAGTGGCAGCCATTTTCGCTCCAACCGCAATAAGGTACCTCAAAAAATTGAAATTGGAACAGGTTTTTCGCGACCAAACAGAAGTTCACAATCTCGCTACGCTTCATAGCTCCAAGGCACATACCCCAACTATGGGAGGTGTGATCGCTGTTATGGCGACACTCATGGGAACCTTCATCGCCGTACGCTGGAATGCGCAAGTGGTGATTGCACTTTGCAGCTACCTGTTCTGCGTCGCCATAGGACTCATCGACGATCTCGCTAAAATTCGCTTCAAAAATGCGAAAGGAATGCCCGGACGCATTAAACTGCTGATCCAACTCGTCGCTTCCGGAGTGATCATCGCAGCACTCTATCACTACCCGAAGCTGTGGGAGCAGTACACCGCCATGCCCATTCCCTTCACGGGGAAGTATTTCACCCTCTCATCCCCCATTCTCCTCACTATTTTCCTTTTTTTCATCTTTGCCGGTACAAGTAATTCCGTCAACTTGACGGACGGACTCGACGGACTCGCAACGGGTTGTGCTATTCCGGTTTTGCTTTTTTTAACCCTCGTTTCCATCGCCACGGAAAATACTCATACGGCAATGTTCATATCCGCCGTTCCCATTCCCGGAAACGGAGAATTGGCAATTGTTTGTGCCGCAGCTCTGGGCGCTCTAATCGTATTCCTATGGTATAATTCCTACCCGGCAGCAATTTTTATGGGCGATACGGGATCACTTTCCCTGGGAGCCCTGATCGGGATTATCGCATTTTTAACGAATCATCCGTTCCATCTTGTCATTGTAGGCGGCGTTTTTGTAGTCGAAGCACTATCGGATATTCTGCAAGTATCCTCCTATAAATTTCGCAATAAACGGCGTATTTTCAAGATGGCCCCCATTCATCACCACTTTGAGTTACTAGGATACCACGAGACGAAAATTACGGTGCGCTTTTGGATTGTCAGTGGTTTTCTATCGTTGATAGGATGCGTGGGCTTGTGTTCGGTTTTTTAATTGTTGACATGAATAGGAATCATAACAAGGATTTATATTTATTATGGGTTTGATTTTTGACTTTAAAATTCTCTATAACTTTACGAACAGTCGACTGGCCACGGTCCGAGTTGACGGTTGTTATTTTTTCAAAAGAAAATAGAAAGATCTTATGTGCGGCATCATCGGATATATCGGCCAAAAGGAAGCTAATAGCATTCTAATCGATGGCCTGAAACGTATGGAATACCGGGGATACGATTCCGCAGGAGTCGCTGTCCTGGATAATGGAACTATCTTCTCCCTCAAACGCATCGGAAAAGTTGCGGAACTCGCTAGGGCTCAAACGAAATTCCCACATCGTGGCCCCATCGGCATCGGCCATACCCGTTGGGCAACGCATGGTAACGTTTCCGAACGTAATGCCCATCCCCATCTCAGCGATGATGGCCGTTTTGCAGTTGTTCATAACGGTATCATCGAAAATTACCTGCAAATTAAAGCCTTCCTCATCGAAAGAAATTACCGCTTTGCTTCCGATACGGATACGGAAATCCTCGCCAATCTCATCGATTACCATTACCAAAAAGCACCCCACTTACACTTCGCAGAAATCGTTCGCAAAACGCTGTTACACGTTGAAGGTACCTACGGAATCGCCATCATAAGTAAAATTTTTGCCGATGAACTTGTAGTGGCCCGTAAGGGTTCACCGCTTCTAATCGGTCTTGGGGAAGGTGAGAATATTGTCGCCAGTGATGCCGCCGCCGTTGCCCGCTACACGAAGCGCGTCGTGTATTTAAATGACGGTGAAGTTGCCTCCGTACGTTCCGATAATTTTTCGATCACGACGCTCCATGAAAATGCGGTCGATGTGGTCTGTCACGAGCTCGATTGGGAAATTCATGACACGGACCTCGCCGATTACCCCCACTACATGCTAAAGGAGATCTTCGAACAACCCTCCGTTATCGAAAATGCCATGCGTGGACGTTTTACGGCAGATGGATGTTCGGCAAAATTTGGAGGGATTTCACTGATTCCCCGGGAGTTACGTATGGTTGATCGCCTCCTCTTTTGCGCCTGTGGTACTGCTTACCACGCGTGCTTGGTAGGGAAATATCTCATTGAAAAATACGCACGTATCCCCGTAGATGTCGAATACGCTTCGGAATTCCGCTATCGCAATGCTCCCCCCCAACGCAACACACTCGTTTTTGTCGTCAGTCAGTCCGGAGAAACGATCGATACACTGGCCGCGCTCCATGAAGCAAAACGCCGGGGCTACATGGTTCTAGGGATCACAAACGTCGTCGGTTCGACCATCGCCCGCGCTACGGATGCGGGTATCTATCAACACGCAGGACTCGAAATGGGCGTCGCTTCCACGAAAGCTTTTACCTCACAAATTACAATTTTATCCATGTTAGCCCTGCTATTCGCACGAATACGCGATATGGATGCGATCGTCGGATTGCAATATGTGCAGGCATTAAAGTCGCTCCCAATTATTGCAAGCGACGTATTAAAATTATCTGAGCAAATCCGAATAATTGCAGAAAAATATTACGGGTACGAGCGATTTTTATTCTTAGGTCGCCAGGCGATGTATCCCATTGCCCTGGAAGGTGCGTTAAAACTGAAGGAGATCGCCTACGTCCATGCGGAAGCGTTTCCAACGGCGGAAATGAAACACGGCCCCATCGCACTCATTTCCGAGGAAACGATTTGCATATTTATCGCGACACAAAATGAGCTACTGGATAAAACGATGAATAATATACAGGAAGTGAAAGCGCGGGGCGGAAAAGTCATCGCAATTGTGAATAATAACTGCATCGCTTGGGAAATATTCTGCGACGAAGTACTCATAATCCCCGAAGTACATCCCGGAATCAATCCGATCACCTCGGTCATTCCACTACAATTTTTAGCTTACTATATTGGAATACTGCGGGGATGCGATGTCGATCGCCCACGCAATTTAGCTAAATCCGTCACCGTAGAATAGGATTATCCCTCACTATAGGCTTAAGAATTGTATAAGTTTCCCAGTGGTATTTATTCATTTTTTTGATTCCGTGAAAATTTTATATTTTTATCATTGCAATGGAGGAAAATTTTTATAGGCATTTTCCGCTTGCTAGAAAATTTAATTTCAACAGAATAGACCCATGGTTTATGTTGGTTTGGTTGGGATTTCTATTTCTGATATCGTTTTTTCTAGTGGAGCTTCTTCCCTAATTATGCAGAATAATACTGACGGAAAAAGATTTCCGATTCACGTTTCCAGTGAAACCGGTATTTTGCTCCGCAATCTTCTAGAAAAACAAATGGCTAAACGTCCCCTTACATTGACGCTGCTTTCGAATTGTATCACCACCCTGGGAGCTACGATTCAAGACATTATCATTGATGACACCTGTGAAGGAGTTTTTTTCGCAAAAATTATTCTGAATAATAAGGGAACCACCCTATGTCTCGATGCGCGTCCGAGTGATGCCGTTGCCCTCGCACTCATTAACCAACTCCCCATCTTCGCAACACAAACACTCATAGAAAAACTTTCCTGGCTCGATGCTATCCCCTTCGGTATTCAAACACCCAATACTTTTTTTCTTTGTCACTAAATGTCATTCGATGTCCATGGATTTCGATGTCCATGGATTTTGGGGTTTTAAATCGAAAAGCGTGGGATGCCGGTTGGGTTATGCACCCATAAGGAGATTTATCTCCTTGACCTTCTTCGAAGGTTTTGCGGTTTCACCGCAAATGGGTGCATAAAAAGCCACCCACCGGTCCTCCTGGCGACGAATCTACTATTTACACCATGCGGGCATTCCAATAAAGTATGATTCCGATGACAGAATTTTTTGAAACCTGCCGTATGGGATCGGGGCCACTAGCTGTACGCATGCGGCCGCGTAACCTCGATGAAATTATAGGACAAGATGCGCTCATACGATCGCCATTTATCGATCTCGTACGCAACCAATCGTTGGGGAGTCTCATTTTATACGGTCCACCGGGAAGTGGGAAAACATCCATTGCCGAAGCCATCGCCAACGAAGAAAAACGTCAATTCATGAAAGTTAATGCCGTTTTATCGAACGTCACCGAACTCCGTGAGATCCTACGGTCAGCCCAACGCAATCCGTCGTCGCGCACCATTTTATTTATCGACGAAATCCACCGTTTCAACAAATCGCAGCAGGACCTTTTACTCCCCGATGTGGAAGCGGGAACGATTCAGCTGATCGGTGCGACCACGCATAACCCGGGATTTTATGTCATCAATCCCCTACTCAGCCGCTGCCGACTGATCGAACTGGAGCCGTTGTCCAACGAAGCGATTATTACTATTCTGAAAAACGCCCTTGAAGACAAGGAGCGCGGATTAGGAGCAATGAATTGCACGCTAGACATGGATGCATTGATCCTGATTGCTGAGCAGTGCAATGGTGATTCGCGGAAGGCGCTCAATGTTTTGGAATCGATCGTGCTCAATACGCCTTTGGGAACATCCGTTACCATCGAGGAGGCGGGAAAATTTCTATTTAAGCAGCAACTGACCTACGATACCGATGAGGATGAGCACTACAACACGATTTCGGCGTACATAAAAAGCATTCGCGGATGTGATCCGGACGCAGCAATTTACTGGTTAGCGGTGATGTTAGAAGGCGGAGAGGACCCGCGATTCATTGCACGGCGGCTCCTAATTATTGCATCGGAGGACATTGGTTTAGCGGATTCTCGGACGATATTAATTGCCGACGCGTGCTTTGACGCCTGTGAACGACTAGGCATGCCGGAATGTCGTTTAAGTTTAGCGCACACGACGGTATTTTGTGCGCTAGCGCCGAAGAGCAATTCGACCTACCTAGCACTTGAGGCTGCAACAGCTTACATAAAAAAACATGGGAAAGAAGCGGTACCGATATGGTTACGCGACGCGCATGGTGCGGCCGCCCAAAAATTACAGCACGGGAAATATTACCAATACAGCCACGATTTCGAACGGAACATCTCGGGCCAGGAATATATGTTGACGCCGAAAAAATTCTATGAGCCGAAGTCAATCGGTGCCGAGAAAGTTCTAGCGGAACGCCTTCGCGAATGGCAAGCTCTCAAAGAAAATCGGACTCAAAAGAAATATTAATATTTTTCCACAAAAACCCCTTGCGTTCTTAAAAAAACATTAATATAAAGCCTGTTTTATTTAAAGCAGTAAAACAAATTGACAATAATAACAATAAAAAAAAGGAAAAAATGAATATTAGAAAAACAAAAATATTAAAACATCTAACAGTGGGCGGTTTCCTATTGGGACACTTTCCGGGTGCCATAACTTCAAGCATGGCTGCTGTGCCAGGCTTTGTTGTACCAACATGGATAGATGGTATACCAGGAGGGAGAGAGGGTATACTAAGATGGACAGAGGAAGACGTGAGGCGAGTTATTCCCTCAAAAACTGTCCCTGGCATCCTTCATAAAACGTCTTAAAATCCTTCCCTTTCGATCTTAAAAACCAAACATAAATAGTTACCATTTCACTTATAGACAACTTACTTTTTTCTTGGTCTTCTTAATGGTACCCTCTTTTTCTCCTTGCAAAGGTCATCCCCTTCAACAGATAATCTAATCAGGCTTGGGGGAATGATTTTCATTTAATCCTCCTAAGCCATTTTCCCTTTTATTCAGGCCATTTCATTTCGCCATTCGCGTAAATTATAGAGTCCAAAGAAACCTTCTTAGAGAGAGCTTTGCTTTGGTTTATCTTAATGGTTGGGGTTCAGTTTTTATCAGAGACATTGGGGGAGGAAAAATAGTTTTAGGACTTCAGCGTATGCTAGGCGCGAATCGTCATCTATTTTTAATACAGTGGCATAGTGGTTGCCTTGAATTATACCCAATTCGATTGCGTCCCGTACGGCGGTTACGGAGTTTTTACCTCTTACATCCGATATGTCTTTGTTAGCGCCTTGTCGCAATAGTGCTTTTATGAGTTCTAAATTCGGATAGTAGGCGGATACGGCTTCACGTAGTGGCGTACTGCCCCATCGACCAGAGTTGTTGATATGAGCTCCTTTGCTGCACAACAAATTAACCATTTCAGGGGTGTTTGCAAGATGCAATGGAGTATATCCAAACCGATTATCTATTGCGTTAGGGTCTTCACCTGCTTCAAGTAATCGATACACTTCATCTATGTCTTCATTTGTTACCGCACCATGGAGCGGGCCGGCTTGAAGTTGGGAGAATGTACCCGCGAAACCGCTAAATAGGAAGCTCCCGAGTGCAATATTTTTCAGGAATTTATTTTTTATGTTATAACTTTTATTCATGTTAAACCTTTCTTCGTATATTTAACGCGATGCGTGTTAAATATTGCATAATGCTAAGTAAAATAGCTAGATTGCCAATGTTGTATTGGTGATATATTTACAGAGGTCCGAAATTATTTTTGAGAAATTTTCAGGGGATGGAGTGATGTGTAAATTGTGGAGTCGGAAGGCACTTTCTCGGGGGAGTGCTTTTGCCTTTTTCCTGCTATTGTGCTTTTATTTTTACCAGAGATGTTTGGGAAAGAAGAATAGTTCCAGGACTTCAGCGTATACTTTGCGTGCGTTGTTATCTATTTTTGTTGAGGTAGAGCGACTGCTGTCAACGACACCAAATTCAATTGCGTCCTGTACCGCTTCTAAGGAGGTTTTGCCTTTTGCATCCTGTATATCTTTGTCGGCGCCTTGTCGCAATAATGCTTTTATGCATTCTAATTTCGGATGGCGATCGGCTACGGCGATGCGTAATGGAGTATCGCCCAATTGGTTAGGATGATTGATATCGGCTTCGGTATTGAGTAACAGATCAACGATTTCAGGGGTATTCGCAGCATGCAATGGTGTATATCCGCACCGATCCATTGCATTGGGATTTGCACCCGTATCAAGTAACCGAAGCACTTCTATTGTATTTGCGATATATTTACTGAGATCGGAAATGATTTTCGAGAATTTTTCAGAAAATAAAGCGACATGTAAATTGTAGAGCCAAAAAGCACCTCTCCCTGGAAGTGCTTTTGCTTGTTTTATTTAATTATTTAAGTGTAATTTTTATTATATATTACATTGGGATGGGTAGAATGAGCGGAATAAGTCTTGAACCCCAATAAATGTTTGGCGTACGGCGTCTTCCTGTATGGCATTTGAGGGCGAATGAGGTCGGCCACCGCTAACTATACCAACTTGAATTGCCTGTCTTACTTTTGACAATGGAGTTTCGCCTTGTTGGTTTGGTATGTCTATTCTAGCACCTTTTTGCAATAATTTTCTTATGAGTTCTAAATCTGGATTGATGGTCACAGCACTATGTAATGGAGTGTTGCCCCATTGATCGGGGCCGTTGATCTTGGCTCCTGCGTTGCACAATAGTTCAATCATCTCCTGGGTTGTTGCATACTGCAGTGGTGTACCTCCGAACTGATCCATCCCATTGGGATCTACACCCGCAGCAAGTAGCTGTCTTGCTTCTATTATGTTATCATCGAGCATCACATTATGGAGTGATCTAGTCCGATTTTGAGAAAATAATAGTTGTTTGACTGTAATGTATGTTTTGTGTTCGTTTTCGTTTAAAGAAATTGAGGCATCACTAGGCCGACCACCGCTAACTATACGTTTGTCGATTGCTTGTTGTACTAGCGAAACTGGGGTTTGACCTCGTTGGTTTAGTATATCTATTCTAGCGCCTTTTTGTAATAATTTTTCTATGAGTTTTAAATTCGGACTGCCGAAAGATAGGGCACAAAGCAATGGAGTGTTACCCCATTGATCGGGGCCATTGATATTGGCTCCTCTGCCGCACAGTAGTTCAACCATCTCTGGGGTTTGTACGATATGCAGTGGTGCACATCCGAATCGATCATGTATTTTATTGGGATCTACACCCGCATCAAGTAACCGACGCACTCCTTCTATGTCGTTATCGGCTACCGCATCATAAATCGATTTGGCCTGTAATGGGGAAAATAATCCTCGGATTTCGATGCATGCTTGGCGTGCATCACTGCTTATATCACGACGGATATTGCCATCATAAAACACATTGGTTTGAAATGCTTGTTCTACAATTGATTCAGGGGAATAGCCTGCATTGTTTATTTTCTTTTTATCGGCGCCTATTTGTAGTAATTGTTTAATACATGATAACAGTGATTGTATTTTTTTTTCGTTACCTTGTAGGTTTGTTGCCAATAGGGTACGTACTTTGCAATGCAATGGTGTATCACCAAAATTATTGGCTGCGTTGGGATCGGCGCCCCAGGTGTACAGGATATCAATTACACCTGGGGTACTTGCGAAATGTAGTGGTGTCTGTTCCAAATTGTCTTTTTGGTTTGGATTAGCACCCCCACTAAGCAATTGTTGTATCCCTACAACATCTCCTCGGGCTGCCCTACTGTGGATAGGAGCGGCCTGGAGTTGAGAAGAGGTACCCGCGAAACTGCCAAATAGGAAGCTCCCGAGTACAATATTTTTCAGGAATTTATTTTTTATATTATAACTTTTATTCATATTAAACCTTTCTTTTTGTATCTAACGCAACATGCGTTAAATACTTACATAATATTAGGTGAAGTTTCTAGACTGTCAATATTATATTAATATAACATTTATTGAACTCAAAATTATTTTCGAGGAATTTTTCAGAAAGTGAAGCGATATGTAAATTGTAGAGCCAAAAAGCACCTCTCCCTGGAAGTGCTTTTGCTTGTTTTATTTAATTATTTAAGTGTAATTTTTATTGTATATTATATCGGGATGGGGAGAATGAGCAGAATAAGTCTTGAACCCTAATAAATGTTTGGGGTGCGACGTCTTCCCCTATGGTAATTAGGCCCAAATGAGATCGGCTATAGGTAACTACACCAGTTTGAATTGTCCGTTTTACTTTTGACAATGGAGTTTCGCCTTGTTGGTTTGGTATGTCTATTCTAGCACCTTTTTGCAATAATTTTCTTATGAGTTCTAAATTTGGATTGATGATGGCTACAGCACTATGTAATGGAGTGTTGCCCCATTGATCGGGGCCATTGATATTGGCTCCTGCGTTGCACAATAGTTCAACCATCTCTGGGGTTGTTGCGTAATGCAGTGGTGCATATCCGAACCGATTTATTCCATTGGGATCTACACCCGCAGCAAGTAGCTGTCTTGCTTCTATTATGTCGTTATCGGCCACCGCATCATAAATCGATTTAGGGAATAATCCTCGGATTTCGATGCATGCTTGGAGCGCATTACTGCTTACATTATAACGGGTATTGCCATCATAAAACACATTGGTTTGAAATGCTTGCTCTACAATTGATTCAGGGGAATAGCCTGCATTGTTTATTTTCTTTTTATCGGCGCCTCTTCTTAGTAATTGTTTAATACATGATAACAGTGATTGTATTTTTCTTTTGTTATTTTGTGGGCGTGTTAGGTCATTTAGGTGTGGCTCAAATAGGACACGTACTTTGTAATGCAATGGTGTATAACCAAAGTTATTGGCTACGTTGGGATCGGCGCCCCAGTCGCACAGGATATCAATTACATCTGGGGTATTTGCGAAATGTAGTGGTGTCTGTCCATGCTCGTCTCTTTGGTTTGGATTAGCACCCCCATTAAGCAATTGTTGTATCCCTACAACATCTCCTCGGGCTGCCCTACCGTGGATAGGAGCGGCCTGGAGTTGAGAAGAGGTACCCGCGAAACTGCTAAATAGGAAGCTCCCGAGTACAATATTTTTCAGGAATTTATTTTTTATATTATAACTTTTATTCACATTAAACCTTTCTTTTTGTATCTAACGTAACAGGCGTTAAATATTTACATAATATTAGGTGAAGCTTCTAGGCTGTCAATATTATATTAATATAACATTTATTGAACTCAAAATTATTTTCGAGGAATTTTTCAGAAAGTGAAGCGACATGTAAATTGTAGAGCCAAAAAGCACCTCTTTCGGGAAGTGCTTTCGCTTTTTTATCTAATTATTCAGGTTTAAATTTTACTATCTAAATAGGTGTGATCGGTATCGTCTGAATAGTTCTAGAGCTCTAACATATGCTTGGTGGTTGTTTTCTCGTGGGGAAGTTGAGCCTATCCTCTCTCCGGGTATGAAGCTCCCCAAGAGAACTGGGTTAAACCAGATGGGCTAGAATCGCTCATTATAGATGCAACAGAGAGTACCATAGAGCGTCCGAGTAAGAACCCCAAAGCATACTCCTCTCACATCTATTCAGACAAACGCCGCATTCCCTCGGGCTTGCTCGTCCTTCATGTCCTTAACCCAACGTAAAACTTCCGCAACCGGCGCCATTAACTCCGTGGGAATGTACTCCATAACATTTGCCGTATCCAATAACGCGTGCGCTAAAGGTACATTGCGCATAATCGGTATCCCTTCCTTTTTCGCAACCGCTATCATCTGCTCCGCAATGATACCTACCCCCTTCGCAGTTACGATCGGTAACGGAAAAACAGGACGCTCGAAATCGTAAAGCAACGCAATCGCAATGTGCTCCGGATTGGTTACTAGGGCCGAAGACTGCTTCGTTTTCTGCTGCGGATCCTCTTCCATCATTTCCTTGTGAATTTGCTTGCGCTTACTCTTAATTTGCCCGTCACCCTCGGATTCCTTATACTCCCGCTTGACCTCATCCTTACTCATTTTGAGCCCCTCTTTCCACTTATATTTCTGATAGGAGTAATCGAGAGCCGCCATCGCAATATACGCGAAAATGACCATCTTTGCAAAATTAGTCATAATAGGACCGAGGATGCTCAATACACCCGATAGCTTACAAAACGGTAGCAAAATTAAATCGTCAAATACATCTTTTACAACACCAATCAATAGAAAACCTAAAAAAAGAATTTTTACCGTCGATTTCAGTAGCTCGACGATGGTTTTCATGGAAAACATCTGCTGCGCCTTCGACATGGGATTGATTTTATTGAGATCAGGTTGTATCGTTTTCGTCGTAAATAAAATCCCCACCTGCGCAAAATTTCCAATGATCCCCATCAGCGCAACGACGAAAATCGCCGGGAAAACAATATTACCCGTCTTCACCAAAACACTCCAAAGTGCCTGCCCCGTATAACCACTTAAATCTTTACACCGCCCAATAAATTGAGTCGGAATTAAAATCATCTCCGAAATATTATCTAAATGCTGGTTCCAGCCTAGCCCAACATAGCAAAAGGCACCGATTAGGGTAAGCGTCGAATTGACGTCCTGACTCTTAGCAATATTTCCCTTGTTGCGCGCATCGCGTATACGCTTCGGTGTCGGTTCCTCGGTCTTCTCACTCATTTAGCTATCCCTTCCTCTCCCTATTACCTCTATTTCAGAAAATGATCAACGAAAAATGATAATTTACTCTGCGTGAAAAAATGGTAGTGAAATAATTTCCCCAGCAGAGAAAAATAAAATAGTAAAAAAAACACCGATAGCCAACTCTTAACCGGCATCGCCATAAAAAATACATTTAGTTGCGGCGCAAAACGGCTGATCATCCCTAACCCAAACTCCGCAAGAAATAATACGATTAAAATCGGCGCCGAAAAACAAAAAACTGCCTCCATAATCTCATCCGCAAATGACATCATAAATGCTGGAAAATTGACGTTGAAGGAGGGAAAAAACGTAAAAACAGGCCAGACAACATAGGTCTTATAAATCACGCCGAGAAAAAATAAAAAACCCCCCATCGTAAAAAATAGCGTCGCAATCATCTGGGTCAAAAAACTACCCAAAAGCGACGTCTGAGAACCAGCAATGGGATCAAATGTCATGGCCTGCGACGATCCACGCTGAATGTCAATAATAAACCCAACACTATCCGTAACATAAAAAATAAATCCCGATAAATAACCCAACATCGCACCAATAATAACCTCCTTACAAATCGTTACAAAAAGAATGAGCAGCGGAAGTTGTGTCGTCGGTAGGGTCGGATACACGACGTGGAAAAGAGGTAAGGCCATGGCGAAAATCACAACGTTACGCCCTGTCCCCATGATGTATTGTTTAGCGAATACCGGCGTCAATGATAACGCCGCCGCTAAACGGATGATACACATCATCATTAAGAATAAAATCGATGTTACCTGCTCTAATCCCGTTTCCATTAGTGAATAATTGTTGGGAAATTAGTAAATAAACTATTGGCAAATGCAAGTAACTCATCTCCGATCCAGTACGCCGATAGCATCAAAACCGTAACGGTAAAGAATAATTTGATAGCAAACCCCAGCGTTTGTTCCTGAATCTGCGTGAGAGCCTGTAACAAACTCGTTATTAGTCCTACACAGGTCGCCACTAAAATCGGCGGCATCGATAGCATGAGAATGAGTATCATTGCCTGCTCCGTGATACTAATAATAAAATTCTGATCCATACTCTCTAGCCGTTGTCCTTTTATTCAAAATTTAGCAAATAGCAAGCCCTTAAACTTCAACGGTAGGCGATAAAAAAACGATCAAACTGATTCAAGTCCTTTAAAATTTCCGTTTGCCTAAAACGTTTTCCATATATCTTTTGGAGTCGTTGGGGATGTAAAATACCCGTTTCAACGGCGGCAACACCATCTTTTTTGAGAAATCTTTGGGCTCCATCGAGAATTATTCTGATATCTCGAAGACCCTCTTCTTCGGCAACGAGTGCCGAAACGGGTTCATAGCGACGCACTTCGTCCTGGGCCGTATCAAACTCCTGGCGCGTCAAATAGGGAGGATTGGAAACGATGATGTCGAACAGTTCCTGATCGCCTTCGAAAGCGCTGTACCAATTCGATGTGAAGAGTTGCAAGTTATTTACGCCATTACGCCGCATATTTTCGCGGGTAACCTCTAGCGCCAGTGGTGATCGATCGACGGCAAATACGCAACTCTTCGGGAAACGTTTCGCTAAGGCAATCGCGATCGCACCACTTCCCGTTCCCAGGTCCAGAATATTCAGGGACGGAAAATTTTCCCCATCGGAAAAGGTATTCCCCATGCATTTATTGATATGATTGATCAGCCATTCGACAAGTATTTCCGTTTCTCCGCGTGGAATGAAAACGCGGGCATCGACCTTTAATTTTATATCGTGGAAATCGACTTTGCCCAAAATATATTGTAACGGTTCCCGTCGAGCACGCCGGAGCAATTGCTCTCGAAACTGCGTTTCGGACTCCTTACTGATCGTTGTCTGTCCATTTAAATTTAACGTCAGCCGCGAACAATTCAAAACATGGGCCAAGAGCCATTCCGCGTCATTTTTTGATCCCTCGATATCGTTGGAATACAGAAAGCTCACCCCTTCCGCAAGCAGTTCGATAATTGACACCATAGGGATACAGCGTCACGGGCGATTCAACACCTCCTGCATCGGAATATCATGCTCCTTCGCCGACCGATTATTCTCCCAATGGACAAAACTTTCACTGCGGAATCTATTGGTATTCTCCCTGCGGTATGGGCGCAATACACCGAGTGATGTGATCGAATTGGGCGAAACACCTATGAGAAACTTCTGTCCGTTACACTGGATAACGGCAACGTAATGGCGTCCCCCAATGGATAGGCGTTCGGTTACGCAGAGGTGGTCGGGGCTGGAGCGATCACCACTAGCCATCTGCGGGAAAAACCAACCCTTTCGGCGGAAGAGCACAAAAAAATATCCGCCCAAAGCGAGTAGGGCAATAAAAACTACCGATTTAACAATTTCCTCGAGCATGGTATAAACTAGCGCCTTCTTTCCTTCACCTTCATCGCTTCCTTTCCGATGCGTTTACGGATATAGTAGAGTTTGGCGCGCATGGGAACACTGACCCGTTCGACTTCGATTTGGGCAATGCTAGGCGAATGGAGCGGGAAGACACGCTCGACACCCTCACCGGCAATTACGCGGCGGACGGTAAACGAAGCGGTAATCCCGGAATGTTTTTTAGCGATGACGATACCGGAAAAAATCTGAATGCGTTCCTTATCGCCTTCGCGGACCTTGACGTGGACCTTCACTCCGTCGCCAACCTTAAAATTGTCGCGATTGATAACCAGTTGTTTCGCGGTGATATCTTGAATAATTGGATTCATACCTGTCTATTTGCTATAATTGAAAAATGAAAGACAGGAGTCAAACATTTTCTTAAACAACACTACCCATTGAGCAGGTCGGGTCTTTTTTGACGGGTACGTTCGAGACGTTGTCGTTGGCGCCACTGGTCAATGGCGGCGTGGTTACCGCTCAACAGTACATCGGGGACTTCCATACCCTCGAAGATTCTTGGCTGGGTGTACTGTGGGGGGGAGAGTAATCCGTCGCTAAAGGAATCCTGTTTCAGGGAAGCCGCGTTACCTAAAACGCCGGGGATATGGCGGCAAATCGCATCGATAACGACTGCGGCAGCCAGGGTACCATTGGTTAGGACGTAGTCTCCGATGGAAATTTCCCAATCGACATATCGATCGCGGATGCGTTGATCGATCCCCTCGTAATGGCCGGAGACGAGGATAAGGTGTGATTGTTGGGCGAATCGTTGGGCGATAGCAGTTGTAAATGGGGTACCGTCTGGGCAGAGGTAAATGGTGGAGGATTGTTCTGTTTTCAGATTTTTGATAGCCCGGGCGAGGGGATCCGGTTGGATGACCATTCCGGCGCCGCCGCCGAAGGGTCGATCGTCGACTTTCCGGTGTTTACCGGTGGACCACTGGCGGAGGTTATGGGTACGGCAATGGAGGAGTTGATTTTTTTGGGCCCGGGCGATGATCGATGTTTGCAGGAATCCGTCGATCATTTCTGGGAAAAGGGAAAGGAGGTCTATGGTCATTCCGGAGGGGTGATCGATGGGAGGGGGTTATTTTCCCGATTATTTTTGGGGCAACGGTTACATTCGCAGCAATATTTGATAATCGTAGGCCACATGGGGATGGAGATTGCGCGATGTTATGGGGAGTCAAGTTTATTCGGAGGGATTGGGATTCATTGCAAGCGTTTAGGATTTTCGAATAGGAATAGAGAAAGGGCTTTTGGTGATTCAAAAGCCCTTTGTTGGAATAGTTTAGATTTTTTCAATGAAGTGGAGGATGCCCCCCCGATGCTTCTTATTTTTACGACTTGGCGGGAGGGCGACGATTTAAACGAGATATTGCCCTCTTGCTCCTCTTTATTCTTTCATCTATTGCCTTCCGTTCCTCGGAAGTGAGTGGCTTTTTCAGTATCTTTTCACCATCTATCTCCCCGATCCTTTTTAGCTCAGCAGCTTCTCTCTTCCTGGCCCTTTCTCGCTCAGCAGCTTTCTTCGAAGCGGCCGTGGAAGCGAAAGGAGGAGGTCTATCCGGAGAACTTTTACTCGGAGAACTATCATCCGAAGAACTATCATCCGGAGAACTTTTACTCGAAGAACTTTTACCCGGAGAAGTACCATCCGATTTTTTTCCCAATGGTAATGATGGATCAAAAAGTCTATGTGGCTCGAGACGGAGCGTCGCATCAATCACCCCATTTAAATAATTGATCTGTGATTTTTGCTCTTGTATACCTATATCATATATGGCTGCTAGAATATCACGTATAAATCCAACATCCTGATCTTTTTTCTCTTTGTCTTTGATGTAATCGGAACTGGTCCGATCTGGATCTTTCTCCTCGCGTTTTCCCCATAAGACGTTTTTTTGCAATACTAACAATCTTAATTTTTCGTATAAGGAGGCTAGGTCGCCATACCCTGTAGTATTGCAACCGTCAATCCCTGTGCAACCGTCAATCCCTGTGCAACCATTAGTTCTCTCTTTAAATAACGCATTTTGAAATTCAGTTGTCAATCGTTCATTCAAAAAGAAATTATACACAATAAACTCATGACCCTTGCACGCTATCTTGTTTTTAATAAAATTACTGTTATCCGTGTTCTTGATTGCTATTCCCGGAAGACCGTAGTAGGAGCTCATTGAGTGCCCTCCAGGGCATTTCGCCCACCCCTGGCTTGCATAAGCTGACAAAGCGTGGTCTTTCTGAGGAGGAACAACAGTAGAATCACCTGCCACAGTCATTGCCGGGAATTTTTTATCGGTTCCTGATTTGTTATTATAAACTCCTATATACTTAAATTGATCGTTGGCGCTTAGACCCCCTACGAAATCTTCACCATTATTAGTAAAAACTTCAATATCCACACTCTTGTTATCCTTCAGCTCACAATATTGTATCGCCGCAGGCGCAGGGAATAAAAACCACCTGTTATTTTCATTGTAACGGTAAATCATAATCGATCGATGCTTTGGCGGCGTTCCCGGGGGGGGCGGGGTATCAATGGAGATGCAGGCCAACAGATTGCCGCCAAAATTCAAAACCTCAGTACCCTGCTTATCATGACCACAGTCGCTAAAATTTGAAGCAGGAACAGCAGGAGGAACAGGGGCCTTCCCGGGATACCAATAAAAATTCTTAGCAAGAGGATATGCCGGCACAAACATCGGTACCCCTGGAAGAGTGTATCTCTCAGTAAAGGCCCGCGATGCTGATTTATATGTTTGCCCGTTCGACACTAACTCATAGGGCCAATAATCGTTAGTTGCCAGATGCGCTCCTTTTGTTCTAGCAAAAGGATTAGCACCAGCATTAATGAAAATGGTCGCTTTGTCGTGCACATCCCGCAAAGGGCATAGGCCCATCCCTGTATATGCAGCCTTAGTATACGCAGGCGGCACAGCAGGCGGCGCAGCAGGCGGCGCAGCAGACGGCGCAGCAGACGCAGCAGACGCAGCAGGCACACCGCGTAGTTGCAAATCAATTGCAGTACTATCTTCCTGGGTGTAGAGCACTGGCCCAATGACATCATCACGATAAATCACCTTATCCCAGGCATTTGATACAAGTGGCGTTATCAAAAACATCCCACTCATTATTTTACTTATAATCTTATAATCCATATTTTTCCTTTGTTGAATTGTTAATAATTAACGACCGCCATTATAAACACTTTTTGTCGATTTCAAGTATTTTTTTGATTTTTATGAAAATATTTTATTCTTTTGCGAAAAATTCGCCATAAAAAACCTTCCATAAAAATTAACTTGTAATCATAATCTTTGCCCCCAACCCAATTACTATAGTTTAATATTATAAACACTTTTTATCGTTTTCAAGTATTTTTTTGGCTTTTTCGCGAAAATATTTTATGCACCTGCAAAAAAATTCACCGTAAAAATCTTGCCCCACCGTAAAATTAGGCTTGTGATCTTTCCCCTTATCCCTATCTTTGGTACCATGGCTAACGCGCTTCTTGACCAAATCCGTCAGGAGATTTTCTCCTCAAATCCCGTACCCATTAAAAAAAATATCGGAACCATTGTCTCCATCGCCGATGGCGTCGCCCTCCTCAATGGCCTTTCCGAAGTCATGTATAACGAAATGATCGACTTCGATCATGATACCTTCGGCGTCGCCCTAAACCTCGAAGAAGATTTCGTCGGCGTCGTCATCTTCGGCGATTACGCCCACCTCAAATCCGGCGATCAGGCGACCGCCACCGGGAAATTACTCTCCGTACCCGTCGGTAAAAGTCTCCTCGGCCGCGTCGTCGATGCCCTCGGCCATCCCCTCGACGGCAAGGGCCCCATTCCCCCGGAAATATCCTTCCCCATCGAAAAAATTGCTCCCGGTATCATGCCCCGCCAATCCGTCAATCAACCCCTCCAAACCGGTATCCTCGCCATTGACGCAATGATCCCCATCGGCCGCGGCCAACGGGAACTCATCATCGGCGATCGCGCCACCGGGAAATCTACCCTCGTCATCGATACCATCATCAATCAGGCCGAAATTAATCGGCAAGGCCTCGCTTCCAATAATCCTGACTTCCGCCCCGTCTACTCCATCTACGTCGCCATCGGACAAAAAAATTCTACCATCGCCCGTACCATTAAAACCCTTTCCGATCACCGGGCCATGGACTTTACTATCATCGTCAATTCCTCGGCCGCCGATAACCCCGCTAACCAGTACATCGCCCCCTACGCCGGTTGCGCCATGGGCGAATGGTTCATGCAAAACGGTATGGATGCCCTCATCGTCTACGATGACCTCTCCAAACATGCCGTCGCTTACCGCCAAATTTGCCTCATCCTGAAACGGCCCTCCGGGCGGGAAGCTTACCCCGGCGATGTCTTCTACCTCCATTCAAAACTCCTCGAACGCGCCGCTCGACTGAATCCCCAAAGTGGCGGCGGCTCCCTCACCGCCCTACCGATCATCGAAACCCAGGCCGGTGACGTCTCCGCCTATATTCCCACTAATGTCATCTCCATCACCGATGGCCAAATCTTCCTCGATACGGACCTCTTTAACCGAGGCGTACGCCCCGCAATCTCTATCGGAATTTCCGTATCACGGGTCGGCTCCGCTGCCCAAATTAAAGCCTTTAAACAGGTCGCCGGAAAATTAAAACTCGAACTGGGTCAATACTATGAACTAAGCTCCTTCGCCCAATTCGGCTCCGATCTAGATCCCAAAACACAACAACAACTCGACCGCGGTGCCCGTATCGTCGCCCTCTTCCGACAACCCGCTAATGCCCCCAGAAGCGTCTCCGATCAAGTCCTTCTCCTCTGGGCTATCAAAACAGGTATTTTTGACTCCACCTCCCTTAACCATATCAACGCCGCCGCAGAATCTTTACTCGCCTACTTCGCCACAAATGGTATGCAAGTCCTATCACAAATTATCCAGGAAAACCAACTGACGGAAGCAATCGAAAAAAATCTCCTGGAAATCGCTACCCATTGGCAGAATACTCAGGCCTAAACCCGAATGGAAAAAAACGCCCGTTACACCTAATTCCAAATGTGCCGGCTGGGCCGGTACGGCCGGCTGCGATGTCGACACAGTCGACAGTGATAGAGCTGGCTTTTGGCCAGCAATGGATCGGCAGTTGCTTACGCCTAACGCGTCAGCGGTATCATTGTCGGTTGTACCGACGCCGCTCGCTCCCACCCTCTACCCTTCAGCCTTGGACGATCCCGGCGGGCTGTCAAGAGTTTTTGGGGAGGATATTTCCCCCGGGGAGCAAAACATGCCGCTCAGGAGGTGTAGGGAGCCTACGGATGCGTTTAAACGCATCATCACCACACTGGAGGAGAACGGCACCGTTCGGGAATATCTCGAAGGGACCAAAACGAAAACGCCGTCGTCTATAAACTCCTCTAAATAGTTCCCGAATTGTTCAAAATTGTTCCGAAGCGGGGAACTATTACAAAAAAATATACTTAAAAAGGAGCAAATCGGCGAATAGTCCCCCCAACGAGGGAACAATTCTGGGAACAATTTAAAGGCCTTGGAACCCGCATAAATACTAATAAAAAAAGATATATATATAAATAATTCCCTAATTCTCTCTTACTCTCTCCCGCGTATAAAATGTGTGTGTGTGCGTATATATAGGAGGATTAGGGAAAGATTACGCAAACTCCCCCAACTAACATCATGTCAACCATACTTCGAAGCCAGCTCTATCACTGTCAACTGTGTCGACATCGCAGCCGATCGGGCCGACTCGGGCCGCCGCTGGCGGCAATGGCGTGGGTTTAAAAAACTACGTTTTGAAAAATAAAAAAAAATCCTTGATGGACGTTAAAAAAATACTATCATGTAATACACCATGAAAAACATAAATATAAAAAATACAATAAAATATGTAGCAATGAGTAGTTGCTTATTGAGCATAAGCCATCTTGAGGGGGCTGCCGAGCGCCAGTATCTTGCGGCTGCATCAAATGACGACCTACCAGGTGTTCTGGCGGCAATAGCCCAAGGCGTTAATGTGAATGTTACAGGTCGGATCGGCCGTACAGCGCTCATTGAGGCCGCAGCCTCTGACCGCCCAGCGGTCGTTGGCGTGTTGGTAAATACACCCGGCATTCTTGTGAATGCTCAGGATAATGGAGGCCGAACAGCACTCCATTGGGCCGCAGCCAATGAATGCCCAGAAGTCGCTCGCGTGTTGGTAAATGCCCCCGGCATTCTTGTGAATGCTCGGGATGGTAAAGGCCTGACAGCGCTCCATTTGGCCGCAGCCTCTGGCCACCCAAAAGTCGTTAGCGTGTTGGTAAATGCCCCCGGCATTCTTGTGAATGCTCAGGATGGTGAAGGCCGGACAGCACTCCATTGGGCCACCGAATGGCTTTCCGGATACGACAATAGCTGCAATAGGCTGATAAATTCCCAAAAGACTGCTGAAGTATTGGTAAATGCCCCCGGCATTAATGTGAATGCTCTGGATAATACAGGCATGACAGCATTCCATTTGGCTGCCGCAAAACAGAATGTACCGGTCTTCATTTTATTGAAGGGCGTTGCTAATAACAATATTAGGGATCCTCAAGGCAATACAGCGGAAGAGCTAATGAGGAAAACATATAATCCGGAATTGTCGTTGGGTTCAAGGGCGTTAAGTGTTGCTACCTCAAGTCAAAATCTAAATATGTCAACGCCGGCTGACGGTGTCGACTCCCACTGAGCCGACTTCGTCGGCAATGGCGGCAAACCAACTCTACGGAGGGCTTCAGCACGCGCGCTAGCGGTATGGAAGCTGACACTGTCAGCGCCGGCACGGCCGGCTGCGATGTCGACACAGTCGACAGTGATAGAACTGGCTTCGCCAGCAAAAAAGCTGGCTTTTGGCCAGCAATGGATCGGCAGTTGCTGACGTTCGCGCGCTAGCGGTATGGAAGCTGACACTGTCAGCCGCCCCTGGCGCCCATCAAAAAATATTTGTTGCTTGAAATTTTCCTTTTCTTAGGAAATCTACTCTTCCGTGTGGTATTCGAAAGTCAGTTTTACGATTTTTGGAATGGTTATTGCCCTTCTCTTTTCAGGATGTTCCAGTATTTTCCCCGGAGATTCATCGAAAATACGCAAGCATTCCGAGAAATCCCCTATCGATTCGGATATCCCTCAGGCTAAGGCTCACCCCTACGCCTATAGTGGCACGCTGAAGCGCTGCGATTCATTTTGGATCCCATCCTTCTGGAACCCCAATTACGACTACCGCATCGTAGACTCCAAAGGCGATACCATTGCATTCCTGGACGTTTCCGACCTCGCAATCGGTATCCCATTAGCTAATCTCATAGGCAAAACGGTCACCGTCAACGGTCAAACGTTCCCCCACAAATACCGCGGGGTGATCGTCGTCAAGGTGAAACATATCGTCGCCCCAACGAATTAAAAAACCTGATCCCATGAATTTTTCTTTTTCCAACGTCGCCATCGAATCGATCGCCCATGTTTTGCCTCCCATTGCCATTACATCGGACGAAATCGAACAACGGCTAAACGCAGTCTATGAACGGCTCCACTTACCATTCGGCCGCCTCGAACTGATGACCGGTATCAAAGAACGGCGGATTTGGCCCGAAACGATTCTTCCCTCCCAGGCTAGTACGCAGGCCGCTAAAAATGTCCTGAGGCAAACTTCGCTCCCTCGCAATAATATCGATTTACTCATCCACGCCTCCGTCTGCCGCGATCGTTTAGAACCAGCAACGGCAGCCTACGTTCACCACAATCTGCAGCTCCCAGAGCATACGCTATTCTACGACCTCTCAAACGCCTGCCTCGGATTCCTGAATGCCATGGCGATGGTCGCCGCAATGATCGAAGCGCAACAAATCCGCTCCGCACTCATCGTCTCCGGAGAAAATGGTAAGCCGCTGCTCGACCACACAGTCGCGTTCCTCCAAAATAACACCACCATTACGCGTAAAACAATAAAATCCCATTTCGCAAACCTAACGATCGGCTCCGGGGCAGTGGCGGCACTCCTCTGCCACGAATCTTTAGTGAAAAAACACGGGAATATGCTAAAACTAAAGGCGGTTTCGGCGCTTTCCGATTCGAGCGGCTGTACCCTATGCCAAGGGGATACGACGGCCGACAGCGGTCTCGCCATGGAAACGGATTCGGGAGCCCTGCTCAAACTCGGTATCCAACTCGCCCAAAATAATTGGCAACAATTCCTCGCCCATCTCCCCAATGCGGATATCGCCCATACGATCTGCCATCAAGTCGGCCAGCGGCACCGATCCCTGCTCTACCAAACGCTGGGACTCGATCTGGAAAAGGATTTCTCAACATTTCCCTTCCTCGGCAATACGGGTTCCGTCGCCCTTCCCCTAACCCTATCGCTCGCCATTGAACGAAATGTTATCCATGGTAAAACCGCTCTGCTCGGTATCGGCAGCGGCATCAGTTCGCTCATGATGCTCCTGGAAAATGTACCAGAAATATAAATTTTCTTTTCTTTACAGTATACCATTGATATTCTTCATGAAAAACTACAACGGAAGCAAAATATGCAGATTTACTTCCTAGGTATCGGCGGAACGGCCATGGGCAATTTGGCAGTCCTACTTCAATTGCAGGGCCATAGGGTTTGCGGTAGCGATCAAAAGCTGTACCCCCCCATGTCCGATCTCCTCGCCCAGAATAGGATCGCTATCTATGCCGGCTATTCCGCACAGCGGCTGGAAAAACTTAGCCCCGATCTCGTCGTCGTCGGCAACGCCATCGCACGCGGTAACGAAGAGGTCGAATGGCTACTCGACCATAAAAAAATCCCTTACTGCTCACTCCCGGAACTCATTCGCCAAAAAGTCATCGGCGATCGGGACGCGATCGTCGTTGCCGGAACCCATGGGAAAACCACCACCACCACATTGCTCACTTATCTGCTGTCCATCAACCATTGCGATCCGGGCTATTTCATCGGCGGTATCCCGCTTAATTTCCCATCCGGAGGATATTATGGCAAAACTAATAGTCCTTTTATTATCGAAGGCGACGAATACGATTCTGCATTCTTCGACAAGCGCAGTAAATTCATTCACTACTCTCCGAAAATCCTTCTCATCAACAACATCGAGCTCGATCATCTCGACATTTTTCGAGACCTACGCGATATCCAACGGACATTTTCCAACGCCATTAAACTCGTTCCCTCAAGTGGCCGTATCATAGCCAATGGCGATTCCGAAACTATTCGCGAATTATTACCTGTCCCCTGGACGAAAACGATTTTTGTGGGAAAAAATGATGGCAACGATTTCATCATCGAAGACGAAATGCTAAGCCCGCAGGACACAACTTTTTCCCTCGTCGGCAATGGGACAAAAATCCCCATTCGGAGTCCACTTTTCGGTGAACATAATGTACGCAATGCAGCAATGGCAATCGTTGCGGCACAGCAATACTTGGGACCGGATTTAAATATCGATCTGAGCCGTTTCAAGGGAATTAAAAAACGTCAGGAAGTTATTTTCCACAGTAAAAATACGATCATTATCGAAGATTTTGCGCATCATCCAACGGCGATCCAGGAAACAATCCGTGCCGTGCGACAGGCCTTTCCAGAATACAAACTCATTACCGCCTTTGAACCGCGTAGCAATACCGCCTGTTCCGATTGTTTTCAGGAGGGGTTCGTAGGCGCTTTTACGGGCAGTCATGAGGTCTACATCGCCGAAGTTTATAAAAATAGAGCCCAACGGCTCGATACCCATAAGCTCGCACGGGATATCCGCTATTGTCCCGCATACCCCATCGATATCGATGGCATCAAGGCTACTTTTCCAAGAAAAATCGATCGCGAAAGACAAGTTTTTCTCTTTCTCTCCAATGGTGATTTTTCAAACGTCGCGCAACATTTAAAAGATAATGTCAATTCTTGATTGCCTTAGAAAAAAATTGAGTTAACATTTAACCCATATGAATAAGCGTATCCAAGATTTCATCGCTCGGGATAAAGATAAATTGGTCGAACACCAATGCCGAACGATCGCCAGAGAGGCGTTACACCTTCCAGGGCCGGATTTTATCGACCGCGTTTTTGTACACACCGATCGCTCCCAGTGCGTTCTCAATAACCTGGCCAGGATTGCCCGTACGGGACGGCTTGCAGGAACGGGATATACGTCAATTTTACCCGTCGATCAGGGAATCGAACATTCGGCAGCGGCCAGTTTCGCACCGAATCCGATCTATTTTGATCCGGAAAATATCGTCAAACTCGCCCTCGAAGGCGGTTG
>JAITJQ010000072.1 GCA_031278845.1 Puniceicoccales bacterium | reverse complement strand
TTCGCCCAGCGTGGAATTGACCACCAACGATGTAACTTCCTTGGAGCAGATTACCCGGTTAGGCGTTATAATTTCTACAAAAAGTGCCATGCTATTTCTTTGTGCCAGTGACCTCGTCGATTCCACCCTTCATGTAAAAATCATTCTCGGAAATGTGATCCAGTTCACCACCCAAAATCATCGCAAATCCGCGAACGGTCTCCTTGGCCGAAACATACTTGCCTTCTATCCCCGTAAATGCTTCCGCAGTATTGAAGGGTTGCGATAAAAATTTTTGAATCTTTCGCGCACGCGCCACCGTTAATTTGTCCTCATCGGACAGTTCGTCCATGCCGAGAATTGCAATGATATCCTGTAATTCTTTGTATTTTTGTAAAACCGCCTGAACCCCCCGCGCCACATCGAAATGCTCCTGCCCCACAATTTTCGGATCGAGCGCCTTCGACGTCGATGCCAAAGGATCAACCGCCGGAAATAATGCCAATGCCGCAATTTTCCGATCCAAAACAAGGGTCGAGTCCAAATGGGCAAACGTATTCGCCGGTGCCGGATCCGTTAGGTCGTCCGCAGGAATATATACCGCCTGGAAAGATGTAATGGACCCACTCTTCGTCGACGTAATGCGCTCCTGCAATTGTCCCATCTCCTGGCTGAGTGTCGGCTGATAGCCCACCGCCGATGGCGATCGTCCCAATAATGCCGAAACTTCTGAACCTGCCTGCGAAAATCGAAAAATGTTGTCGATAAATAATAGCACGTCCTGGTGGTGCTCGTCGCGGAAATATTCCGCAATGGTTAGGCCCGTTAAACCGACCCGCATTCGCGCTCCCGGTGGCTCATTCATCTGTCCAAAAACAAGCGTTACCTTTGATTTTTCCGGCTCCTCCTCGTTGATGACACCCGATCCGGCCATCTCATGAAATAAATCGTTGCCCTCCCGGGAACGTTCACCGACACCGGCAAATACCGAAAATCCACCGTGACCAATCGCAATGTTATTGATGAGCTCCGTGATGACCACCGTCTTACCAACCCCCGCACCACCAAAGGCTCCAATCTTGCCTCCCTTTACAAATGGACAAATCAAATCGATGACCTTAATTCCTGTCTCTAAAATCTCGGAATCGATGTCCTGATCCATTAGGGTGGGCGCAGGGCGGTGAATAGGTAACTTTTTTTCACATCGTAATTCCCCACGGCCATCGATCGGATTTCCCGTTACATTTAGAATCCGACCCAATACGCCATCGCCCACCGGAACGGTAATCGCCGATCCCGTATCCTGTACCGCTATTCCACGACGTAGGCCATCCGTTGCTGACATCGCAACGGTGCGCACGACACCGTCACCGACGTGTTGCTGTACCTCCAAAATGAGCTGCTCCTGTCCTTCCCGCGATACCTCAAGGGCATTGTAAATACTCGGAATTCGATCGCGTTCGAATTGCACGTCCACTACGGCTCCCATGACTTGTATAATCTTTCCTGTATTTTCCATAAGCCTCTAACTACTTTCCGTTACCGATGTGGCGAGTTCTATAATCTCATTTGTAATCGCGTATTGCCGCGCCTTATTGTACTCCAACTTCAATTCCTGGGAAAGCGATCCCGCATTATCCGTCGCATTCTTCATCGCTACCATCCGCGCACTGTGTTCCGATGCCTTCGCCTCCAAGAGCACTTGGTGCAAATTATACTTGAGAAAAATTTTCGCAATATGATCGATAATTTGTGGAACATCCGGCTCAAAAAGTAATCTCCGGGTATCCCATTGAAAATCTTTCGGCTCGAGATTCGCCCATTTTAACATCTGATTGAAAACATCATGAAATCCTTCCATGGGTAACATCCGCTGTAGGGAAGGCGCATAGGCTAAAGTATTGATGAATTTCTGGTATAAAATTTCCACACTATCGATTTCTCCCTCCAAATATAACTTGGAAATAAGGTCGCAAATCCCTAGAATTTCGTGGTATTGCACCCGGTCGTTGATTGAAAAACTAGCCAATAAAGGACGTTTCGTACGGCCTAAAAACTGCATCGCTTTGCGCCCAACCGATATAAAATATGCCTCCTCCTTTGGAATGGATTTGAAAAGCGCATTATTCAATACGCCACATAATCCCTTATCGGTCCCAACGACAACAACACAACGCTTTTTCACTTCTCGGGGAATAAAGAAAGGATGCCCATTTTTCTGAACCTTTTTCTCAGAAAGACAACAAATAATCTCCGATAAATGTAGCAAATAAGGGCGACTACATACCGCAAAATCTTGAGCTCGCCTCATCTTCGAAGCCGCAACAAGTTGCATCGCCTGTGTAATCTTCGATACGCTGTCGACCGCCCGTATCCGATTTTTGACTTCCTTTACCCCTTTCATACACCTTATACGCTTCCCATCGTCCTGTAATGTAAAACTTATGGTGTAAGAGTCAACTCTGATTCTTTTAATTTTTCGATGGCCTGTTTAAGCCCCGTCAAAATTAGGATATCATCCTTCTCCAACAGCATGAGTGGATTCGGTACGGTAATTTTTTCACCACATCGCTGAATACCTGCTATGTTAACCCCGAAACGACTGCGAATTTCCGTTTCCGCAATCGTTTTCCCTAAAAATGTACTCGTCGGTGTGATGCAGTAATTATCGATGACAAATTCCATACGGCTCGCCCGAACGGCCTCGTTGACCTCTTCACTCAAAAGTTTTATCGCCGCTTCAATTTGTTCCGCTTCCCCCATCAACAATAGATGATCATCGGGGAATAGAATGGCGTCCGGCGAAGGCGAGTAGCAGGTGTAGCCGCTCCGTGAAACGGCTGCAATCGTTGTCCCCGTATTTTCCCGAATTTTTAGTCCCGAAATCTTTTTGCCTACGTAGGCGCTATTCTTCGGCAAACGGTAATTTTTAATCTGCACGGACCAGGGATACTTCTCCTTCATTTTTTGTAAAACCGTACTGCGATATTCGTCCTCCTTTTCATGAACCTCGGCAATAAACGTCTCCCGGAACATCCGTTCAAAACGATTGTTCGATTTCAGTAAATCACGCCAGAAAAATATCCCCTGTAACCCCGATAGCAAAACGAAAACCGTCAACGGATAACCCGTGGGAATGTAATTGGAAGAGACGGATACGAAAATAATCCCGAAAAATAATAGAACAATTCCTAAAACGGTATGGCGCATGACCTGAATGCTGCGATTGTCCTGCTTACCGACATAGTCAATGGAAGCAAAAATTTTGTCCCAAATAAGACTGATAATGGCATCGATATTCCGTACCACTCCCGCAAAAATAGGCATAATAATAAAAGCAGCGACACCCCATACGACGATGAGCGACAACATTTCACGACCTGTCGTAAACGAAAGTGTATCGCCGCCAACTAAACTCGACAGATAGGACGATAGACCCATTAGACCTACAACAAGCAGAAAATACCAAATGAGGCGCAGCAGAAATCCCTTTGCCTCCCGTAGCAGCGTCATTTTTTCCACCTCCATTCTAGTAACCTGCAGAAAATTCAAATAAAATTTTCCCATGTTGAAAATCGCTTTGGGCGCAATCTTCGTCAGTCCCCCATAAAACGGCTCAATGTATTTCCGGAGCAACGAACCTAAAACAATCTTGAAAACCGAAACCCCAACCGCTAACGTCATCAGCGAAGGATCCGTCACACCCAACGAATTGCCTAGTGCGGCAATGACGAAACTAAATTCACCAATCTGCGCCTTGTAAATCGCAGTGTAAAAGGAGGTTTTCGACTCCTCCCCCGAAAGAAACAACCCAAACCAACAAACGAAAATCTGCGCCACCGTCACCACTAAACTAATGATTACAATCGCCAACCAGTGTTCCGAAATTTTTACGGGATCGATCAACATCCCAATTGTAACAAAAAATACCGCACAAAAAACATTCCGCAATGGCTCCGTTACCTCGTTAATTTTATGGGCAATAATCGACTGGGATAGAACCGATCCCGCTAGAAACGCACCCAACTCCGCTGAAAAATGCATCTTATCCGCAATTTCCCCCAAAAATAATGCAAATCCAACGGCAACTAAAACCAACAGTTCCGTGGACCCCATTTTTTGTAACCAGAAAGCAATCTTCGTCCCAGAAAGTCGCCCCAATACGAAAACCATCACCACAAAAACCCCCACCAAAAAGGTAACCTGCCAAACCTCCTTCCATTCGAAAAATCCACTCGCCGAAATACCAGAAAGAACAATGAGTAGCAGTATCGCTACGAAATCCTCCATCACCAAAACCCCAATCGTCAATTGGGCAAAGTGCGTATTGAGGGCATTTTGCTCCTTTAGCACGGGAATCGTCATCATTGTCGAACTAATTGCCATCAACGCTCCAAGAAATAAACCGTTCAGCCCCGACCATCCTAGAAATTTCGCCGATAAAATCCCCACAAACATCATGACCACCGTCTGAAAAATAACCACCAATAACGATGGCCATAGGGTCCGCCGTAACTTGTCGAGATCAAATTCGAGGCCGATATAAAACATCAAAAAAATTACCCCCAAATCACCAAATTTCTGCAAAATCTCGTAGTTCTGTATGTACTGCGAGAAAAATAAATGGGGGCCGATAATCAAGCCACTCAAAATATACCCCAATAGCAACGGCAATCGTAGGAAATAAAAAATAAAACCCGCTATCCCAGCTGTACCAATCAAAATTGCAAAATCGCGAATGAGTCCACCTTCCATAGATACATATATTAATGCCTTTACCTAAATCGTAAACAAAAGAAATTTCAAGATCTAATTTTTTGTGGGGCTCTGCCCCGCACCCCGCAAGGAGTCATGGACTCCTTGACCTCGTCTTTACGGCCGAGTCCTGCGCAGAATGCGCAGGACTCGGCCGCAAGGTCAAGAATAGACCCTTACGCGGATGGCGAAATGAAATGGCCTGAATAAAAAGCAAAAGGGCTTAGGAGGATTAAATGAAAATCATCACCCCAAGCTTGATTAGATTATTTCCAATTGGCGCAACGGGAGGAAAAATCGGGGTTCCTGTTGATCGATCTCCCTCCCCTTCCCGGTTTGCAAAAATGTACGTGCGAACCGGCATCGAACTTTTCGAGGAGTGGCCATTGTTACATTCCTGGAGGAAGCTATTCTGTCCCAATCCTGGAAAGGTGTAAGAGCCGCTATCGAAAATAAAGCACAAGTAAATGACATCGGCAAATATCTAAAAAAACGCTATGGCTATGGTTCTACCCTGTTACATTTGGCTGTGCTTTCACCGGAAGAAATGAGAGAGCTTTGCCAATTGAAAAGAATTGGTAAAGAAGAATCTTTAGAGGATCCGCATGTATCTTCAGATGTAGTAGCTGAATTGCTTACATCAAAGCCGGAAGAAAACGGCAGAATAAATGCTAACGCAACAAATAAAGAGAAACGAGCGTCATATCTCGCAGAAGAAAATATGGACAAGATCAAGGGGCGCAATGACATTAAAAATGAATACGAAAAAGTAATAAATGCAATAAAAAAGTATCGATACCAAGGAGCAAGGTATCATGACGTTTATGATGAGCGCGAGAAAAAAATGAGACGAGTACGAAACGCTCAATGAAAATTACAATTTAACCAAAGAAAAAAAGGAAGGAATAGAAAATATTCCTTCCGGGAAAAAATATTTGACATCGTTTTAATAATAATAATATTTCAAGCAGGATGGGATATAAAAAATTACTAATGAATATCATTTTAGGTGGGGTATGTTTGATCAGTTTTTCTCTTGCAAAAACAGCACCTGAATTACCGAAAATACCTAATGATAGTGACGATGCGAATGATGCTTCTCCTGAACTAATAATTCCTGAAAGTGGGCCATTGATACCACCTGAAATCGTTGGCGATTACGCCGGTGACGATTATTCCGATGATCCCCTAAGTACCAAAGAAAAGGTATTACTTTTCGAAATAGAGTTCCGGAGAGAGAGGTGCTCCCTGAGAAACCTAAGTATCGATACACGATCAATCCTAAACCACGAAGCAAGATTAGTGCTTTTAAAGAAAGACTTTAAAAATAAAGCGATTTCCGCTGGATCACTTCCTGCGGGGTCTCGAAGTTTCGAAGAAAAATTAACATTTTTAGAAAATGCGGTCGTGCACTGGCTTTCTTCATACTGGAACCTAAAACTCAATGTAAGGTTAACACTTGAGGAAATGGGGTTTCTGCGGGAAAACTCCCAGCGCCCCCTAAGTCTTGAGGAAAGAGCAGCTCTAAGCATCGATGATAGGTTAACAATTTTAGACGCAGAGGCCGGACATGACAAACGCTCCCCAAGACATGCAAGGAGAGAGATCATAGTGTATGGGTATGGGGATCATTCTCTTGACATACAGGCATTTGATGCCCTTAATGAGATAGATGAAGCATTTCAAGCTATAAAAAGGTTAATAAATGTAGAAGGCTTAGGTGTGAATTTTAGATACGATGAAGGTTCGCCGCTGTTACACTTTGCCGCTGAGGTACGTTGTGGACTTGAAATCGTACGATTTTTATTGGATCATGGAGCAGATATAAATGCTCTGGATGCCGATGGGTATAATGCATTACGCTATGCCATACATCGCGGGAATATCGCAACGGTACAACTCTTGATCAAGCGTGGAATTGATACACGTATAATAGTCGATGGTCAGACTATGTTGCATTTAGCGATGACTACTCTTCTTGATCCATCCCCTGAAATAGTGCAGTTATTGATTGCCGTAGGAGTCGATTGCAATGTAAGAAATAACAATGGCAAAACACCATTGGACCTGGCTATCGAAAAGAAAGAAGAAACATCCGATGAAGAAGCGAAAAAGAAATGGGACGCAATTATCAATATATTGCAATCACATGCCATATAATTTAAATTACTTGACAAACTTATAAATGGCTCTCATGCTACAGTGGTAGATCAAACTCGCAAAACCAGGTCCAGGAGGCGGTGCCTCCTGGCAGGGATTCTAATGGCGCGCAGCCCTTAGGCAGCGATCCCCTGGCTTGACGCTTCGATGAAATTCGTTAGTGATGGGCCTATGGATGGGGAACAATCGATCATCATCGATGGAGTTGCAATAAATTATGATGAAGAATCAAACATTTTAGAAATTTTCGATAAACATCATATTTGGGTACCACAAATGTGTTCCATGGGACATTTGACGCCATTGGGACACTGTGGGTTATGTACGGTTGAGCTATTTGACGATTCGGTACCCGGCCAATGGGTACCTGTTTTAGCCTGTATATTAGCACCTAAAGCTGATATGAAAATTCGCACGCAATCTGAGGTCATCACTGCGATCCGAGAAATGGCAGGTAAATTGATACTGCGTTCCCATCCTTGTGATTGTGATTTTTGCGAAAAATTCCCCTATTGTGAATTGCGAAAAATTTACAGCAAAACGGGCTTTGGTTTTGTACGGGAAATTGAAGATGGTAAGGGAAAAAAACCGGTCATTTCACGTCTATCACAGCGGTTCTGTTTGGATCGTGAAAAATGTACAAACTGCGGAGCATGTGTCACCTATTGTCGGGAAAAATTGGACGAGGATTTTTTACACATCGTACTGAAAATCAATGGTCAATCGCGCCTGGAGCTGTACCCGGGAACAACCTATGGAGAGAGCTATCTATTAAATTTGATTGAAATTTGCCCCTACAATGCGATTATGGACGGAAAAACTTTAGGTTTACCACCGCCTTGGAAATTACGGGCATTCGACGGCATTTCGATGGAAAGTAGCGTGGGCAATAACACGAAAATTTTTGTTCAAGACAATGAAATCATGTACACCAAACCACGAAAAAATCCACATATCGGTGATATCATCCCAGATATTGCCCGTGATTTGCATCGGAATAACGATTCTGATCGAATCGATACGTTAATGTTGCATGGCCAAAGGGGGGGAGAGTGGGAAACAATACTTTTTTTTCTGAGTAAAATTGGGTTTGGGCATCGCTGTGCCATGATCTGCAATGGCAGCCTTTCCTTAGAAAATATGTTACTGGCACGGCAACTGGCAGATGTTTTGGGAGCACAAACTTTTGTGAAAAATCATCGGCAGGAAGGTGACGATTGGTTGCTATCGGAAGATAAAAATACAAATATCCGAAGCGCATTGCTAACTCAGGTGATTAAGAAAAACGCGGTTGAAGATTTTTCCGAAGTTGAAGAACTAATCACTCGACGCCAAATCCAAACGCTCATCGTCCTCAACGAAGATGTTTTATCGATGGGACTTTCTAAAGAAAGTTTTGCAACTATCGATTCAATTACATTTTCGTGCCATAAAAACGAAACCGCTCAAAATAGCCATGTCGTTTTTCCGATCTGTACCGTTTTCGAAGAAGACGGCCATTTCATCAATAAAGATTTTTTACTACAACGCTCACACCGGGCAATCGTCCGTAAAACAGAGGCTAAACCGCTTTGGCAATGGCTGGCTATGATTAAAAACATTTATACGGGAAAAAATCGAGACGAGGCCGAATTCCAATCCATCGAGAAAGTTTGGAATTTTATGGAAAAATCATTGCCCGAATTCAAAGGTTTGAAATTTGCCGAAGTACCACCTACCGGAATATTCTTGGAGAATAATCGCTTTAAAAATTTTCCCTTTGTAGCTTAGAAATCCTGGGGGTCCCTATGGGGCTCTGCCCCATACCCCGCAAGGAGGCATAGCCTCCTTGACCTTCTTTGGCGGCCGAGCCCGGCGCGTTCCGCGCCGGGCTCGGCCGCAAGGTCAAAAATAAACTCTTTGACTTGTTTTTTTCTTTTAGTGCCGCGCAACTCCTGCGAAAATTGCGCCGGGTTTGCGCGGAACTTAATTTTTATTTTTTTAAACTAGCAGCCCCCGCGGCGAAGCCGCGGGGCTGGGCCTCTGGCCCCTGCGGATTGATCCAGTGGCATTGCCACTGGATCAATCCGCAAAATCTAGGTCCAGGAGGCGGTGCCTCCTGGCGGGGATTCTAAGGACAAAAATCGGCAAATGGGGCAATGATCAATGGAATGGCTTTGGGCGGGGCAATACTCCCGACCAAAACGAATCATGCGGATATGGAGGTCGTGCCATTCTTCCTTGGGAAAAAGTTTTTTTAAATTATTTTCAACAATCATCACATTTTGCGAATGCGCTAATCCCCAGCGATTAGCTAGGCGGCGAATGTGTGTATCGACGGGAAAAGCGTAGCCATTGAAACATTGGGCAACCATGACGCTTGCCGTCTTATGGCCTACTCCCGGTAATGCTTCGAGTTCTCCAAATGTTTGGGGAACCTTTCCGCCGTAACGCTCGGAAATAATTTGCGCGCAACCTTTTATCGCCCGCGCCTTGCTGTGAAATAATCCGCAGGAATGAATAATGTTTTCAATGGTCTCAAGGGGTAGATCCTTCATCGCTTGCGGATCAGATGCCGCCGAAAAGAGTATGGGTGTTACTTTGTTCACCCGCTCGTCGGTACATTGGGCCGATAGAATAACTGCTACCAGGAGCGAAAAAGGAGAACTATGATGGAGCGGAATGGTAGCATTCGGGTAAATTTCCGCCAATGTTTTGAGAATAAATGGGACACGAATTTCCGAATCGTCTTTCATGGCAATTCGTTTTTACCATCGGTTAAACATAAGTTTTCCAAAGTTTTGGAAAAATCCAGGGGTAGGGGAGCGGAAAAGGATAAATTTTCGCCCGTCAGTGGATGGGCAAAGGCTATGGATTCCGCGTGTAACATTACTCGTGGGAAAGCAAAATCGCCGGTGTAGCCGTAGGCCAAATCCCCTCCAATGGGATGGCCGATGTGACTCATGTGGACGCGAATTTGATGGGTTCGCCCCGTATGAATTTCGACATCTAACCACGTGAAATGCTCGAAACACCTGAGAACACGCCATATTGTCCTAGCTGACTTACCGCCCAAACGGGCAATCATTTTCGTTTTATCGTTCGCTTGGCGGGCGATGGGGATTTCGATTTTTCCCATGTTCGATTTTGGCGTTCCTTGGACGATGCAGGTGTAACGTTTTTTGATAGCGTAGCGTGCGAAATCGCGGGTTAGGCGCACAAAGGCACGGTCCGATTTGGCAAAAATGATGACGCCCGTTGTATCCTTATCGAGACGATGGACCACACCTGAACAACCGCCCTGCCCCAAAAAACTTAGCGCACAGTGCCTCAAAACATACTCCTGTAACGTCTTTCCGCGTATGTTCGTTCCCGGATGTATCACGATACCGGCCGGCTTATTGATAACAATCAGATCCTTATCCTCGAAAATAATGTCCAGATTTAGATTGCATTTTGAATTTTTTTCCAAAACACGGTCGATGGTTTCGTAGGTAACGATATCACCCGTGTATACCTTTTCGTGGAGATGGATTTTTTTTCCATTACACTCAAAGGGATATTGGTCGAAAGATTTTCGGACATTCGTACGGGAAAGCGACAGAATTTGTGACAAAATTTTGTCGCAGCGCTCACCTAAAATTCCTTCGGGTAAAACAATCGTTGGCATTCATCTTAGAAATTTAGCGATATTTTCGAAATCGCAACAGGAAAAGCTTGCAGTTCGCAAAAGCTCCCTATGCTGGCTGTAGGAGATGTCATTCACTAAAAAATATTCCAATATGGCGGATGCGAGCCGGATTTATTTGCTGCCCAATTTATTTACGGCAACGAATTTGTTTTGTGGATTTTTGTCGATCATTCGCTGTATTCAAGCCCGCTATTCGGTTCAAGATACTGTACTTATTCACCGCTACTATCAGCAGGCCGTTTGGCTCATCTTTTGTGCCGGTTTATCGGATATGTTAGACGGCCGCATTGCGCGATTAAAAAAAAAGGAATCCCTATTTGGCATGGAATTTGATTCCATTTGCGACATGGTATCCTTCGGCGTCGCACCGGCTCTAATGGTCTTTCTTTTGATTCTATCCCCCACGGAAGAGTTTTCCTTTTTCCGCCAGGTGGGTTGGCTTTTCGGCTTCATTTATTTGCTCTGTGCGGGAATTCGTCTGGCACGTTTCAATGTCATTACAAGTCCACTCTTACCCAGGGATGATCCTCATCCGAACTACGATTTTCTGGGATTACCCCTTCCGGCAGCGGCGGGCGTTGTCGCCTCCTTTGTACTGATCATTAACAGCTATGAATTGAATGCTTTTGCGATTTTTCTCCCACCGCTCATGTTGTTTATCGCCTATTTGATGGTCAGTAACATTCGTTTTCCGAGTTTCAAAAAAATTGACTGGAATACGCGGACACGCTTGAGTTCTTTCGTAGTCATCATCGGCATTTTGGTAACGATTTTATGGTTCCATGAAATTGCCTGTGCAATTGTCTTTTGGAGCTATATTACATACGCTTTAGTACGCCATTCTCGACGAAAAAGGATGCTCCGTCCTAATTTTTACGCTTCGAAAGCTTGTCGAGAGACAGAAAATAGAGGAGATGAGGGATAATCGATGGGAATAAAAATGGAAAAAACAAAAAAACGAGAGAATCCTTGGTTGAATTTGGGTTGTAACATCATTTTGCCGTCGCTGATCATGTCCAAAGCGGACGACTGGTTGGGACTATCGCCGGCCGTTGCGCTCATTATTGCCCTTTTTTTTCCGATTGGCTACGGTCTCCTGGACTTCGTTAGATCCAGAAAATGTAATATTTTTTCGGTCATCGGATTTGTAAGTATACTGCTAACTGGCGTTATCGGCCTACTACAGCTTCCCAAAGAATATGTTGCCATTAAAGAAGCATTGGTTCCATCGTTAATCGGTTTAATTGTTTTTTGCTCAGCATTTACGCGCTATCCTTTGATCAAAACACTGCTGTTTAACGATACGATCATGCATATTGATCGGATTAATGAGCGCCTCCAGGAATCAAATAATCAGGCTATGTTTCAGAAATTATTGTCTTTGAGTACGCTTAAATTTTCCCTATCATTTCTGCTAAGTGCCGTTTTGAACTATGTTTTGGCGTATTATTTCATTCATAGCGAAACGGGAACCGTCGAATTTAATAAAGAGTTAGGTCGCATGACGTTTTGGAGCTATCCGATAATTGTACTGCCCTGCACCGTTATTCTAATGATGACATTGATTGGTCTCATGAAACGCCTCGAAAAATTGACCCATTTGACTTGGGAAGAAATGTTCGTGGGGATGCAAACGGAATCCGATGAAAATCATTCCAAAGAGGAGTGAAAGCTTGTTGTGGAGCTGCCCAGAGGGTTCTGCCTTCTGGACTCCCGCAAGGAGGTTGTTGTGGGGCTCCCGCCCCCCCTGGTTCCCTGCAAGGAGTCATGGACTCCTTGACCTCGTCTTTGCGGTCGAGCCCGGCGCATTCTGCGCCAGGTTTGCGCGTTACTTAATTTTTCTTTTCTTAAATTGGCAGGTCCAGGAGGCGGTGCCTCTTGGCGGGGATTCTAAGGGCGCGCAGCCCTTAGGATATTTCAGCGTTGTTTTCTTTCCCTCGGGGCAAATTCGAAACCGATTTTTCCCTCTGTATTAAGTGTTAGAAAAGCGGCAAAGATCCTACCCGTACGTTTGGAGCAGAAATTTTCCAGCAGGTCACTTTTTCCTTCTTCGAGCAACTTTTTCGCTTGAATTTCATCGATACGCTGTTCCAAAATGCGTCGTCCGAGACGTAGGGAGCATTTCTTTTCATTGACGAAATTTTCGCAAATATAGGCACTTTCCGTCGCATAAACATTACCACTACAGCAGCAACATTTACAAAGATTGGGATAGATTTTCAATTTTTCCAACGTCAATTCCTCTTCGGATTCGAATTCGCGGTTACTTGGGAAAGAAAATTTTATTTCATTGTTGTCATCTAAGATTAGCTTTGCGGTGTACACCTTTCCAATTTTTGAACGAAATCCTTCAATGGGTCCTACCCAACGATCACGGAGTAAAACTTCCAGTTCTTCTTCGAGCATCCGTCGTCCGGAAATCACCTTATTGAGTGTAATTTTTCCGTCCTGAGATTTGTAAGTTTTCAAATATTCCCACATCGGCAATCCATCCGTTGGTGAAATCAAACGTGATGGTTTTCCGCGTTGATCGGCTTCGTTAAAATTTTTAATCTTATTCACAATTTCACAGGTTAAATTTCGAATACCTTCCATAAACGCAGGTCGATCCAGCTGCCCATGCTCCATTTGGCGCAATTTATATTCCCATTCACCGGTCATAGTTGGGCTTGATAGTTCCTGGACGTCGACAGTATCCAAGTATTCAAATAATCCTTCTGCCTTTGAGGTTGGGACCAGTTCCTGTTTATTGCGTTCCATGTAATGGAGATCGATGAGGTGTTCGATAATTTGTGCACGCGTCGCTGGAGTTCCCAGACCACGCTCCTTCATTGCCAATGCCAATTCCTCATCGTCGAGCATTTTTCCAGCGGTTTCCATTACGGATAGGAGTGTTGCTTCGTTATATCTCGGTGGGGGCTTCGTTATTTCTTCGATTTTTTCTATCTGAATGATGGCAGCTTTTGCAGGATCACCATCTTTTGCAGGATCGAGTGCAGGGAGCGTCACGTTTTCGCCCGTTTCCAAGGATCTTCCGTACACGGCGAGCCATCCCGGTTTGGTTAAAACCTTACCTTCCGTTAAAAATTCATACTCTCCGACTTGGGAAATGCGCGTGGTCACATCAAATTCTGCAGCGGGATAGAAAATGGCCAGAAAGCGACAGATAATCATCTCATAAATCTTACTTTCTTCCGTACTTAATTCGTTCGCGAAATTTGTTGTCGGAATAATGGCGAAGTGGTCACTGATCTGTTTATTGTTAAAAATTTTCTTATTGGCCCCGTTAATCCAATCTTGATCTAAAATTTCCTGGGCAAATTTCGTAAATCCCCCCCCCAAAACGCCCATTACACTTTTACATACATCGGGATAATCTTCTGGTAGAGCATTGGAGTCGGTGCGTGGATAGGTAATACATTTATGTTTTTCGTAGAGGGATTGGGCAATTTTGAGCGTCATACCGGCAGGCATTCCATATCTCGTATTTGCTTCCCGTTGCAGTGCAGTTAAATCATAGAGTCTGGGTGCATTTTGTTTACTCTTTCTCTTTTTTTCGGTAACCGTTGCGTCATTTATATTTTTAATGGCATCGATGATTTGATCCGCTAGACCCTGATCAAAAATGCGATCAGCACGATCCGTATCATCCATTTTTTTGAAATCGGGACGCTGATAAGTTCCATTATAGTGGCCATTGACGATGGAAAATTCTGCCACAATGCGGGCATAGGGACGAGGTTTAAAATGACGAATTTCGAGTTCCCGTTTGAGCAGCATCGATAGCGTAGGCGTTTGAACACGGCCAATGGTCACCACTCCACCACTGCGGGTCATTTTTGCAGTTATCGCACGCGTTCCATTAATGCCGATTAGCCAATCCGCTTCAGAACGACAACGAGCAGCGGATTGTAAGTTTTGCATCTCACTGCTGGGACGTAAATTGCGGAATCCTTCACGGATAGCTTCTCGGGTCATCGACGATAGCCATAGACGTTGAACTTCTTTTTTACATCCGGCCAATTCATAAATGTATGTAAAAATTAGTTCCCCTTCCCGACCCGCATCGCAGGCATTAATAATGGTACCGACGTCCTTACGTCCCATCAATTTTTTCAGTTCTTGAAATTTTGACCCATTCCTAGTAATGGGTTTTGTACGAAATTCTTCGGGAATGATCGGCAATAGATCAATGGACCAACGTTTCAACTTTTCATTGAAATCCTCGGGCATAAACAGTTCGACGATGTGGCCAACCGTAGAACCGATCACGAATTCGTCATTTTCAAAAATATTTTCTATTTTTTTAAATTTGCCAATAACGTCTGCAATATCCTGAGCGACGCTGGGCTTCTCCGCGATAACTAACTTCTTCATTGTCTCTGCACATAATAACCGAATCTGTTCTTTGCAATCCATAAATTATAAAATATCTTTCGCAAGAAGAATTTGCAAGGAGATTACAAAGAAAATTTGCAAGGGGAATTTTTCCTAAGGGCTACGCGCCCTTAGAATCCCCGCCAGGAGGCACCGCCTCCTGGACCTGGGCTTAGCGGATTGATCCAGGAGCATTGCTCCTGGATCAATCCGCTAAGGTCCAAAGGCCCAGCCCCGCGGCTTCGCCGCGGGGCTGCTAATTTAAGAAAAGAAAAAT
>JAITJQ010000075.1 GCA_031278845.1 Puniceicoccales bacterium | reverse complement strand
GTGCCTCCTTGCGGGGGGGGGCCAGGGGGGCGGAGCCCCCCTGGACAGCCGGAGCCTCCCTGGGCAGCCGGGAGCCCTACAAACCAGCTTATTTTTATTAAAAATAAATTTGAATAGGTGAAAAAACTTCCTAGGAAATAGAGTATGATTATAGAACCGAAGGTTCGCGGATTCATATGTGTTACGGTACATCCGGATGGATGTAAGGAAAATGTTTTAGAGCAGATTGATTATGTAAAATCGCAGGGAGAGATTGTTGATTCTCCGAAGAAAGTGCTTATTATTGGGGCATCCACCGGCTATGGTTTAGCGAGTCGCATCGTAGCGTCGTTTGGGTGTAAGGCGGACACGATTGGTGTTTACTTTGAGCGACCGGAAACGGAGGGCAAGTTAGGTTCGGCGGGATTTTACAATGGGCGCAGTTTGGACGAATTTTCCAGGGCGGAAGGACGACTTTCGGAGAGTATCAATGGCGATGCTTTTTCCGATGCGATCAAGGGGCAAGCGATTGCGTTAATTCGGGAAAAGTTTGGTCAAATCGATTGTATTATATATAGTTTAGCGTCGCCGAGACGCACCGATCCCGTTTCAGGTGAGACCTATAAATCCGTATTGAAGCCAATCGAAGCATCTTTTTTAGGGAAAACGGTTAATACGGATACGGAACAAGTTTTAGAAATTGCCATTGATCCGGCGACGGAGGGGGAAATTGAAGCGACACGCAAGGTTATGGGGGGCGAGGACTGGGAACGTTGGATCGAGCAACTACTCGCGGCGGATGTTTTAGCAAAAGGGGTACGGACCTGTGCCTATTCCTACATTGGGCCTGAAGTGACATGGCCGATTTACGCCCATGGAACGATTGGCAGGGCGAAAGATCACTTGGAGCAATCTGCAAAAAATATCCAAAATAAGTTAGAAAAATTACAGGGTGAAGCGATGATTTCGGTGAATAAGGCAGTGGTGACGCAGGCGAGTTCGGCCATACCGGTGGTACCGCTTTACAATTCGATACTATTCAAAATCATGAAACAGAAGGGGATTCACGAGGGGTGTATTGAACAAATGTACCGTTTATTTTCCTCGCACTTTAATGCCAATCGCGACGAAGTGGGGCGGATTCGTCTCGACAATTTGGAGATGCGCGACGATGTACAGCGGGAAGTGAAGGCAATTTGGCCTAGAATTTCGACGGAAAATTTACGTACGCTATCGGATTTTGGCGGTTATTATCAGGATTTTTTACGATTATTCGGTTTTGGCGTAGCCGGTGTGGATTATGAGAAAGATATAGAGATTTCATGAATTATACAGGTTAAAAAATTGAAATAAGAAGCGGTATGAATTCAACGGAATTAAGGCAAAGTTTTTTAGATTTTTTCGAACAAAATGGGCATAGGATCGTTTCTTCGGCGTCACTATTACCGGAATCGCCCAATTTACTATTTACAAATGCGGGCATGAATCAATTTGTTCCGATTTTATTGGGTGAGCGGGCGATTCAATTTTCGCGAACCGCGGATACGCAAAAGTGCATTCGTGCGGGTGGCAAGCACAATGATTTGGAGGACGTGGGCTTCGATACCTACCATCATACCTTTTTCGAGATGCTTGGTAACTGGTCCTTTGGCGACTATTTCAAGCGGGAGTCGATCGAATTTGCCTGGGAGCTTTTGACAAAAGTTTGGCATTTTCCAGAAGAGCGTCTATACGTTACCGTTTATTCACCCGGCGAAGGCGAGCCCGCAGAGTTTGATTGGGAAGCGTACGGCTATTGGGAACGCATTTTTGAGGAAGAAGGATTAAATTCGGCGGAGCATATTTTAAGATTCGGTAAAAAAGAAAATTTTTGGATGATGGGCGATACGGGGCCCTGCGGTCCTTGTTCGGAAATTCACATCGATTTAACGGAAAAGGGCGATAGCAGGGGGCAACTCGTTAATCGCGATTCGCCACTTTGCATGGAAATTTGGAATCTCGTTTTCATGCAATTTAATGCTCAGGCCGATGGCACTTTCGCCCCGCTCAAGAATAAACATGTGGATACGGGAATGGGGTTGGAACGGGTAGCCGGAATTGTAAAGTCAACGAATAATTTTTCAAATTTCCTGCAGCCACCTTCCAATTATAGCAGCGATTTATTTACCTATATTTTTGACAAAATCACTGCTCTATGTGGAAAAATTTATCGCGGAACCGTTGCAGCAAATCGCGAATTCATGGGGGAACAGGAAAAGATCGATTTCGCATTTCGGGTCATTGCGGACCACATTCGTGCGCTAACGTTTGCAATTGGAGATGGAATTTTGCCGGGCAATGAAGGGCGCCACTATGTTTTGCGGCGAATTTTGCGGCGTGCGATCCTTTTCGCAAAACATTTACAACTTCCCGTTGAAAATTTTACAAATTTGGCGGAGACGGTCATCGAAAAAATGGCATCGATTTTTCCAGAATTGCAGCACAATCGCAGAATCATTCTCGAAACCATTGGCGCGGAAGAGGCCATGTTTGAAAAGACATTGGACCGTGGGATCCTTTTGTTGGAGGATATTTTTTCGCGGACTCAAAATGACGAAATTAGCGGCCACGATGCCTTTACGCTCTACGATACCTACGGTTTTCCTTTTGATTTGACCCAGTTGATGGCGAAGGAGCGCGGATTAAAAGTTGATGAAAAAAGTTTCCAAAACGAATTGGAAATGCAACGGGAGCGAGCGCGCAGTGCACAGAAAAAATCACATGTAGCTATTGCCGATGAAACGTTCAGTGAAGCGACGCAGTTTGTGGGCTATGGTGAACTCGAAGGTGTTGAGGCGAAAGTTTTACAAATTATTTCGGCGGAAGATGCGGCTTTCATCGTCGTCGATCGGACACCATTTTACGGCGAAATGGGTGGCGAAATGGGTGATTCGGGAACGTTATTTTGCCGCGGACAAGCGATTGCCATATGCGATACGCTGCGCAATGCCCAGGGAATATTTTTACATAAGATTGCGCGCGATGTCGAGTTAAATATTGGCGAAAAAGTCATTTTAAACGTAGACATTTCGCGGAGAAAGGAAATTCAACGGCACCATACGGCAACCCATATTATGCATGGGGCGTTGCGAAAAGTTTTGGGCAACCATATCAAGCAGTGCGGTTCCTTCGTGGAGGACCGTGGCCTGCGTTTTGATTTTAATCATTTTGCAGCGCTGACGCGAAATGAGTGGGTTGCCATCGAGGATTTTGTCAATACTATAATTTTGAAAAATTTGCCCGTTGCAGCCCAGGAAATGCCTTTTAGGGAAATTCCGTCGGTGTGCATCGCGCATTTTAACGAAAAATATGGCGAAGTGGTACGCGTTCTATCCATTGGCGACGTTTCCATGGAGCTTTGCGGTGGCTGTCATGTTTCCGCTACCGGTGAGCTTGGAATTTTTAAAATTGTAAAAGAAAGTGCCATTGCTGCCGGGGTGCGTCGCATCGAAGCCGTTGTCGGTCGTGCTGCCAAAGAATATGTGGACCACCGTATCACGCTCGTTGAGGAATTGGGACAGCAATTTTCTGTAAAAGATAGTGAGGTCTTAGTAAAAATCAGGCAGCTACAGCACACTAAAAATGTAGTGGAACGTCGTTTGCGTATGGTTCTAGAAAAAAATAATCGGCAAATTTTCGACGAGATTTGTCATCAGGCAATTTACGAAAATGGTTTAAAAAAAGTACAGGGCGTTTTTGAAATCGAACAACCCAATGATTTGCGCTCGCTGGGTACGCTTGCCATCAAGAAAGAGGCGTGTGATGTGGCGATTTTAGCTGGAAATCTCGCAGAAAGTGCTGTGATCACGATAAATTGTTCGCCGAAAGGAGTAGAAAATCATTGTGATGCATCGCGTACGGCTCAACAAGTTGCTGAAAAATTTGGCGGTAGGGGCGGTGGTAATCCTAGCTTTGGTATGGTTAATCTTCCCAAAAGATTAGAATTTTCCGACTTTGAATTTTCTGGACTTTTTTGACATTTACTGCGAATATTTCTCTTATATTTTATCGTCTTCACCCTGGAAAGAAAATTCTTTCAGTCGATTGGTAAGTTTTGTGAAAATAAAAATTTAGTTTAAGTATTATTTAATTATATCCCAGCAATAAATTAATTTTTCGAGACTGTAAGTTGCGTTGGCAGGACTTGTGGAAGGTAATCTGCTTACGGGAAGACGAATATTCGGAGAAAGATATTGGTTATACAATTGATAAGCTCTGTGTCCATTTGTAAAAATATGCCTAAGGGGAGCATTTTCCAATAGGGGAAACAAATTGACAGGAATGACATTGCTAATATAATTATCCTTTGAACCTTCGATATTGCAGCTTTGGATCACATCCCATAACGCAATTTTATGGGCGAGTAGCATGGATTTTTTCCCCTCGATACCGTTGGGAATGGGATCCGTTTTTGTTAAATGGATTATAATTTTCCAGAATCGATTTTGAGGATGGGCATAATAAAAATTTTGTTTCCTAGATACGACAGAAGGGAAAGATCCTAAAATAAGTATTTCGGATTTTTCGTTGAAAATAGGCTCAAAAGGATGTTCTAAATGTACCATTGCTAATTAATTTTAAATATACCGCTTGGCTTTTGTACATACGTTCCCGGTTTTTCGCTTTTTGTCAAGTCTACAGGGAGGCTGCCCAGGGAGCTCCGGCTGCCCAGGGGGGCTCCGCCCCCCTGGCCCCC
>JAITJQ010000060.1 GCA_031278845.1 Puniceicoccales bacterium | reverse complement strand
CTATCACTTTTGGAAACGGTGAATGATTATATCACAGCCAACATTGCGATAACGGGTGAAAATATTCGCGTCAGTCGTTTTGTCCGTTTCCAGATTGGTGAGTAGTCCGGTCGTTTCCTTGAAAGGCTGTTTAGGACCTCGGGTACTGAACACGTGAATCTGTTGGTCTATCGGGATGTTGCTTATTCCTTTGGCTAAAAATCGTGCTCGATGGAGTGACAGTCGACTGAAATGTATTGCATTTTTTTGAAGCTTACATGATCGCAATTCAATGGATCTACTCGAGCAATTAAAAACTTATTCTACGATCCTTGCGGATACCTGCGATTTGGGCGTTATCGAAGAGTTTCAGCCGCGGGATGCGACGATTAATCCATCGATTGTCTTTAAAACGGTTATAGAGCATCCGTATTTTTTGAACAATATTTTAAGCCACTCGGTCGAGAGAGTCCGGTGGGTTTTGGAGAACAATGGAGACTACATGGGGAGATCGAACGGGAAGATCTCCCTGTGACTCATTAAGACAGTGGCTGGACAGGCCGCGACGTCACCATGCAGTCCCTGCATTGGCTTGACGATCGTCCTGGTACAATAGATGGAGACCTGATCAGATCCTCGATCGCCTCGTTGTCGAAATGGAGGTAGAGATTTTAAAAAGTATTCCTGGTCACGTTTCGACGGAGGTCGATGCCCATTTATCATTTGATGCTGCGGCGACGGCTAATAAAGGGCGAGAATTGATCGATTTGTAACGAGCTATGGTAATTTTCCGGTGGTCCGTACACATAAAAATTGCAGCAACTTGGGAGGGTATCCAGGTCGCTAAAGTCCTTGAGAAAGAGGGGATTCATTTCAACATGACATTTATAGTTTCTTTGGAACATGCGATTGCCTGTGCAGAGGCCGGGGTAACATTGATTTTCCCATTTGTTGGCCGCATTTTGGACTGGTACCAATTGAACAACCCGGAAGTTTTCGTAAATGGTTTTGATCCCGGTATGGAATCGGTGCGGCGCATTGTTAGTTACTACAAAAAGTGGGGCTACGAGACGGAACTTATGGCAGCGAGTTTCAGAAATATTGAAGAAGTTATGGCACTTGCGAGTTGCGATTTATTGACGATTAGTCCCCAATTACTCGAACACCGGACTCAAATGGAGGGCACCGGATCCAATGGAATGGCGTCGATCAGCGGAGAATGGGAACGAAAAATGGCGTTAAAAGAATCCGATTTTCGGTTCGCGCTGAATGAATATCAGATGGCGATGGAAAAATTATCTGAAGGTATTCGGCTATTTTGTCGAGATATTCGCAAACTAAATGGACTTATTGCGGAACGGCTATGACTGTCATGGGACATTTTGACAGTGCTGAACAATTTGTTGTCATTTGTGAGCAGCTCGAGGGAAAGCATATCGGCATTTTGGGGCATTTACATCCAGATGGCGACTGTATTGGTGCGCAGATTGCCATGCGGGATATTTTGATGCAATACGGTGCGACGCCGCTGATGGGGTTAGCCGAAGATAAGATCCCGACGAATTTGCAGTGGATTGCTCAGGATTACGATTTCGTGCGGCCGGAGGAAATGGCAGCCGATGAATATATTTTTGTGGATTGCGGGATCATGTTACGGGCTGGCGATTTTGCCAAAAAGTTGCCGAAGCCACTGATGCTGATCGATCACCATATTTCCGGAGAAAAGTTTGCGCGGCATAATTTTTTCTATCCCAAAGCGGCTGCGACCTGCGAGATTATTGCGGATTTTCTTGAGCAGAAACAATGGGAAATCGGAACGGCAACGGCGACGGCATTATACGTCGGTGTTGTAACCGATACGGGGAAATTTAGCTATTCGTCGACGGTGGCTCGGACGTTATTTTTAGCTTCCCAGCTCGTGTTATGGGGAGCGGATCCCCATCGCATTTTTATTGAGGTTTACCAGAATGAATCCCGGGAAAAATTTGCGCTGCTCCAACGATTTTTAGCCTCTCTAAAATTTCATGTCGAAGGTACGATTTGCGTGGGGCGGTTGACGGAGCAAGACTTTATGGAGACCGGTACGACGGCGGACGATACGGAAGGGTTAGTAAATTTTCCGCGTACGATAAAGGGTGTACGCGTTGCGGCGATTGCCTACGATCAGGAGGGAAAGACACGGGTTAGTCTTCGTTCGGATGATCCGGCATTGCGGTTGGATCTTTTTGCGGCCAAGTTTTTTGGGGGTGGACATTTTTGCGCGGTAGCCTTCACGGTGAACGATCCCTACGAGAAATTTGAAAAAAACTTCATAAATGCGTTGCAAGCGCACATGGATTCCTTTTCTGGGGAGTATCCATGAACGGTGTTTGTCAGAAATAAATTAAAAACACAGTGGCGAATATTTTTATTGACAGGGTAGTTTTTTTGTATGCCTCTTGATAAGGTTATGTTGAAAGAGATTTTTTCAGGGTTTTGTTTACAGTTTTTGTTGTTGAGTTCGTTATTCGGTGGAGAATCGCTTTTCCTAAGGGCCAAAGGGCCATATCGAGATCTTCAAGGTAAAGGAAGCGAAACTCAAAAAGAATTCGATGTTGGCGGCGGAAAATTTGAAAAAGGTGACTTCGTTTGTATCGCTAATCCGGCCTACGATTTGACGTTTAAAGCGTTATTTACGCCAATGAGAAGATTTGGTGAATTAGGCTACAACAGGAATGTAAAAAAATTTTAAGCGCTGAAACGACAGCAAAGGCGTTTGAAGAGAAAGGCCGAGAGGAAGAGCAGCAAAAACACTTAGCTCAAGAGTTAAGTAAACTCGTCAGTATTTTTGTTGTGCAAAAGAGGTTTAGTAATGATATCGCTGATTTACTTGCCCCCAATTCTTTATCGATTGGTTTTGTGCAGGATATTTGGAATGGTTGGGAAGTTTCAAATAAGAATAAAACGAAAAAAATGTTTAATGCTTTTCTGCGAGAACTCAGAAAGAGGAATTTAATAGCAGAATAATACATTAGAAAGTGGTTTATAGGAAGTAAGGCGGGGTTGGCCTTCCGCCTTATTTTTTTGTATCTTTGGCTTTTGCGTTGCAAGCGCACATGGATTCCTTTTCTGGGGAGCATCCATGAATGGTGTTTTGTTAGTCGATAAGCCAATGGGATGGACGTCCCACGATGTTGTAGCTAAGTTGCGCAGCCACTTGCGGCTTCGGAAAATTGGCCATGCGGGGACGTTGGATCCCATGGCGACGGGACTGCTCGTTTTGCTCATCGGTAACGGAACAAAAATTTCCCAATACGTTACCAATCAGGATAAAACCTACGAGGGAACGCTCCGCCTCGGCCAAGAAACGGATTCCTATGACGGTGAAGGGGAGGTTGTCGCAACCCACGAAGTTCGCGTGCCGAAGGAAATCATTCGCCAATGTGCGCGGGAATTTTTGGGTGACCAATGGCAGTTGCCACCCATGTTTTCCGCTAAAAAAGTTGACGGTCAGCCGCTCTACAAATTAGCCCGTAGGGGCGAAACGATTGAGCGCGAACCGCGCCTCGCAAAGATTTATGATTTTTGGATCCATGAAATTGCGTTACCTTCCGTGACTTTTAGGGTAGCCTGTTCGAAGGGGACCTATGTGCGAACATTGGCCCACGATATGGGACAAAAACTTGGTTGTGGGGCCTATTTGTCACAGTTATGTCGGACGAGGACGGGCAATTTTCGATTGGACCAGGCGGTAGCGTTGGATGATCTTTTAGCGATGGAATATGATGAAATTGAGCATTGCCTCCTAGCGATTACGGATATTCTGTGAATAACAATGGAGCGGATTTTGACAGCAATGGATGATTTTATCCCCGTAGATCGGCCCGTTGTGCTTGCGTTAGGGGCATTTGACGGCATACACGTTGGGCATCAGGCGGTCATTGTATCGGCGCGCAATGAGGCGCAGCGTCTCCATGCAGCGGCGGTAGTTTATTCTTTTTGGCCCCATCCGTCGGTTATTTTAAATCGTCCTAAGAAGCTTATTTCGACGCGGGAGCAAAAGGTTGAGCGGCTAAAGTTTTTGGCCGTGGATTATTTTGTTGAGCAATGTTTCACGGAGGTATTTAGTACGATTCGGGCAAAGGATTTTGTTGTTTTGTTACAGAAAAAGTTTCATCGATTGGTTGGGGTTTGTGTGGGTGAGAATTTCAAATTTGGCCAAGGCTGTGAAGGAGATCCATGGGTTTTGAAGGATTTGGGTCAGAAATTTGAAGTAAAGGTACAGGAGTCCGTATTTTTTGAGAATCAGCGAGTAAGTAGTTCGACCATTCGCAAGTGTCTCAACGATGGGCACATTGACCGTGTAAATCGGATGTTAGGCTATCCCTATTCCATAGGGGGAATGGTATCGAAGGGTCGAGGAATTGCTAAAAAGTTGGGTTATCCGACGTTAAACGTACGCTTTAAAAATGATTTACTATTAAAATTTGGTGTTTATCTGGTGCGCTATCGTTTAAGTGGCGGAGAGGAATATATTTGGGGCGTAGCGAATTTCGGGGTAAGGCCGACATTTTTCGAAGGTATTTCGGAGGTTAGTTTAGAGGTACACAGTTTTGATCCGGTTATTTTACGCAATCAAGGTGAGGGGATAGAGGTTCAAATTTGGAGTCGTATTCGTGGAGAGAAACGATTTACGTCACAGGCGTTATTAGTGGAGCAAATTCGTCACGACGTAAAAATTGCCAAAACCCGGATGGGGCATTTATTTTAGTTTTCGCCGCATTACCGGAACTGGAATTATTAAAAACGCATAAAAAACACTAATATGAGAACAAACGCTTGACGGTAGGTATTGATTGGCCTTCAATAGGCCCGTGTGTTTTTGTTAAGGCATCGGGTGATTAAACCGGTGGTGTTTTGTACGATTTGTTTACTTTCTTTGGGAAATGTTTTTGTATGGGCTGCGGCAGCATTAGCACCACATCTGGATTTTCCGGCGGGAACTCCTGGAAGGTGCCCCGGTTGTACAGATTGTACTCAGAATCCACCGCCAGCGGTAGCCACAAGGGGAGTAGTTGTGCCGGGGCACTGCAATTTTTTGAGCATTTCACCTTACGGGATTCAACGGAAGCGAATGCCGATATCTATTTCCCAACGGATGGCCATCAGCCAACGACGCCGGAAGCGGCCCAATGGTCCTGTGCAAATGTGGAGGCGAATAATGTCAATTCGCCGATTACGCGGTGGTATGTGAATGCGTTTTTTACGTATGATTTTGGATTTGCAGCGAGTGCTGCACCTCAAGCACCAGGGCAAATTGTGGTATTGATAGGAGGAACGCCTGCTGAGCGCATGAGCTTTATGGGGATGTTTCGTACAATAGCAGCTAATCCGGCTGGGCGGGTGCTGCTTTACAGGCTTCTCATAGAAATTAGAAGACAGAATGCTGCTAACAATGGATGTTGCGAGCAAGGTATTTTTATGTCGTCAGGTGACCTATCGAAAAGGAATCTGA
>JAITJQ010000030.1 GCA_031278845.1 Puniceicoccales bacterium | reverse complement strand
GCAATATCGATGGCCTTATCACAGAATTTTTGCTCCACTTCGACCGCATTTACGGGATAGAATGTGCAATTTAAATTTCCCTCTTCCGCAATCAATTTTATTAAATCAACTCCAAATCCTGCAAAATTATCCTTTTGCTTCAAAGTAAAGGGAAAACAATCCGATAAAACGCCGATGCGCGTAACCACCTTGGGAGCCACTAAAGAAATGGCTGTTTCTATCTTAGTTTCTTCGATTTTTACTGGTGCGATCTGATTTTCAGAATGCCGTTCCTTGTAGGAAAACATATAATCGGCAAGAGCTTTCGCAACATCGGCGTGTTGCTGCGTAAAGGTAATGCCCTTAAAAAATGAAATCCCCTGCTCCTTCGTCTCTACGGGCTCATCGGCAATCACTCGGTTTATTCCTGAAATAAGGTATAATAATCCGAAGTATAAAACTTTCCTATCCATGTGACGACTTATTGCCTTTTCCGCGAAAAGGTCAACGCATTATGGCAAAAAATTTGACAACATTAAACCAAGGGCTACTCGCCCTTGGATCCCCGCCAGGGAGCATCGCCTCTTGGACCTGGATTAGCGGTTTCATCCAATGGCATTGCCACTGGATGAAACCGCTAAGGGGCCAGAGGCCTGCCCGCGGCGAAGCCGCGGGCAGGCCTGAGAAAAACGGCCCCGTCCATGCGCACTCACGCATGGATGGGGCCAGTAATTTTAAAAACACTCCTTAGCGGCCAAGCATGCGAAATTTTCGCATGCTTGGCCGCTAAGAAAAGTCAAAGAGTCTTCCTGGCCTTGCGGCCGAGCCCGGCGCGGTCCGCGCCGGGCTCGGCCGCAAGGATGAGGTCAAGGAGTTACTGACTCCTTGCGGGGTCTGGGGCGGAGCCCCAGAGTCATCATTAGGTACGGACATAGACGATTTCCGCCCATTGCCCAAGCGATTTTGTATTTGTAAAAAACGAGTCCCAATAGCGTTTGATAATGGGGATAAAGGCGGCTTTCACGGATTCGACCTCTTCGACTAAAATTCCGCCCAACGACAGGGCGCCGTATTTTTTTACGGTATTGATTAGGACCGAAGCGTGTTCGATCAAAACGGACGCCAAAACATTGGCTACGATAAGATCTGCCCGGTAACCTAAAATGCCCTCATTAATATCGGCGACTGTAAATGCGACGGACGGAACATCATTTTCCGCCGCATTTTTCTCGCTAATTTTTACCGCATCGGGATCGATATCGAAGCCATAAACTGTCCGAAAGCCGAGTTTTGCCGCTGCGATTGATAGGATACCCGAACCACAACCGACATCGATAACTTCTTTCAAAAACAAATCCTTCGAGAACAAATTTCGATATTCGACGATACGTGCCAAACATAATTTTGTCGTCTCATGGGCTCCCGTTCCGAATGCCATTTCTGCGTCCAAGTAAACGGCAAACTGATTTTCTGGCACCTCATAATTTCCCCGTTCCCAGTCGGGAACAATGTGCAATGGGCCGATATTAAAGGGTTGCAGATATTTCTTATATTCATTTTGCCAATCGCAATCTTGAATGATTTCGTAGATCGGGGTTTTGTCGACCAATGGCGGAATTTGTTTTTGCAAATCCTTCCATGAATTTTGAAAATCGCCCTCGAAATAGCCACACAACTGGCATTGAGCATCAGTTTTTTCGATCGTCCACAGAGTTTGCTCCATTTCGCCGAGTAGAACTTCGACGACTTTCAATTCGTTCGGTAATAAATTTAAAGAGATCCTATTCATGTTCGATTTGTTGTACAAATTTTCTGGGATCCGATGCTCCAAAGAAGGAAGTTCCGGCTACGAGAACGTCGGCCCCCCTTTGAATACAAAGTCGCGCATTATCTAGGTGAATACCGCCATCGATTTCAATTTTAATGGTGGGATTTCTTTTTCGAATCATTTCAATTTTTTCCAGTGAACTTTTGATAAATTTCTGCCCACAAAATCCGGGATGTACGCCCATAACAAGTACGAGGTCCACAAAATCTAAATGGGGGAAAATTTTTTCGATGGCCGTCTCCGGATTAATCGCCAACCCCACCTGTTTTCCAAACGATCGAATGGCTTGCAACGTTTCCGCAATGGGACACAGCGACTCCACATGGATTGAAATCAGGTCAGCGCCGGCTTCCGCAAACTGTTTTAGAAAATACTCCGGATGATCGAGCATCAAATGAACATCAAAAAAAAGATCCAGTTCACAGTCAGTAAGCGCCCGAATTACCTGTGGCCCAAAGGCTAAATTCGGAACAAAATATCCATCCATGACGTCGATGTGTAACCAACGCGCTCCGCTTTCGCGAATTTGAATGACACTCGATCGCAAATCCGTAAGATTTCCTGCTAAAATTGACGGCGCAACGGTAATTTTCATCGGGGAAATCCTCACCAAATATTCACCAAAAGCGCACAAATTTCCCTTGCCAAACGCCCCATAAGTTGGGGAACAGCCTGGTCGCGAAGGGAATGAAAATGAGTACACTTTTCCAGATCCATACTGGCTTCGATCCGCTGGCACTCCAGTAAAAAACGTCCCTCCCGATCGATGAGCGTACATTCGGCAACGACGTGAAGATCGAATGATAAAACAATCGAGGTATCCTTAGGATCGTAGGTAGATTTCCTCTGTGAATAGTCGACAATCTCAACCTGTAAATGGGTATTGGCTTCATTTTTACCCGTCAATTTCAGGGATGGACTCCGTTGGACAGCTTTAGCCAACTGAGCGGTAAGCGTCACGGAGGCTTTAGGACAAAGGGAACTATTTTTGATCGGTTCAATGTAAATGGATCGCACGATATCCGTTGGACCAATACCACTGCGATAGTGAGCGCATCCGCCCAAAACCAATACCATAAGCAATAGGATAACCCGCATCATCGCCGATCCTCTTACCCCTAGGCCTCATCCGAAACGAAGACATCCTTCGATTTCACAAATGGTGTAACACTTTTCTCACTGACGGGATCGACGCGGCCATCTTTTTGATCCATAATGCGGTCTTGCACCATCGCGGCGGCAACGAACTCATCATTACTGGCGGCAACGGACTCGTCGCCACTCTGTGGTTTATAGGATGGGAAAAGGAAATCAATGGGTGTCGATTTCGGCTTTTTACCTCCGCTGATTTCCGCTATTCTCGATCGCGCTTGATCCGCTGCTGATGTGTAGGGCGCAAAATCAATCGCCAAGCTATAGAATTTCAGGGCTGCTTTTTTATTATAACGGGAATTGAAATAGAAGTCTCCCAATGAAATTTTTGACCTCACAATCGATTCCTCTAACTCTCGAATTGCATTTTCCGCGAAACTAGCCTCCGGATGCTGCGGAAAAAGTACTATGAACTCCTTATAATGACGGCGGGCTATTACTGCTCCACCTTGATTATATTCCTCACCTCTCACCAAGTTTCTATAAATTTTTGCTATCTTCAAATAGACACTGGGCACCTCTATCGAATCTGGGTACAAATCGACGATCCGATCCAATGCGTCGATCGCCTGATCATAGCGTTTGGCCGCTAGCTGTAAATTGGCGATTTCATTCAGGGCCTGCGGCGCGTAGCGGCTAAAGGGGGCATATTTTACAACCAATTCATAACTTTTTATGGCCAAATCAAAATCGCGAAATCCGGGAATTTTACCGAAATAGCGTGGACGAATTCCTGCCTGAAGTGTATTGGCAATTTGAAAACAATGCTCCACAGATTGCGTAAAGAAAGGACTTTCCGGATGATATTTGGCGATTTTTGTAAACATTTTCACCGCTAATGAAAACTGATGATCCTTTTCATACCACTGACCGCGGAAGAAATATGCTTTCGATGCTGCACTACTTGTTTTATAATCTTTGCAAATTTTCTCATACAATTTTAGTGCCGTTTTGGAATCTCCCCGCGCTTCGGCATTTTGCGCCTGAATCTCCAAATCTGCCAATGGTATCTTCTTCGCCTGGAATTTATGCCGACTTCCCATACTCCTCCTACCCATATGGGAATAGGAAAAATACGGGAAACTTGTACCAAGCAGTAAAAAAACAAACGCTAAACGTAACTTATAGGCCACGTCCATAGAACAAACAAACCTTTTTCCTTTGATCAACAAAAAACTTTTGTGGAGACTCCGGCTGTCCAGGGGGGCTCCGGCTGTCCAGGGGGGCTCCGGCTGCCCAGGGGGGCTCCGGCTGTCCAGGGGGGCTCCGCCCCCCCCTGCCCCCCCCGCAAGGAGGCTTAGCCTCCTTGACCTCCTTCGGCGGCCGAGCCCGGCGCGTTCCGCGCCGGG
>JAITJQ010000017.1 GCA_031278845.1 Puniceicoccales bacterium | reverse complement strand
GGCAAACCCTGCGCAATTTGCGCAGGGTTTGCCCGGCACTTAATTTTTCTTTTCTTAAATTGGCAGCCCTGCGGATTGACCCAGCGGCGTTGCCGCTGGATCAATCCGCAAAGCCAGGTCCAGGGAAGCGGTGCCTCCTGGCGGGGATTCTAAGGGCGCGCAGCCCTTAGAGACACCTTACCCAAAATGGCAGTGATGGAATCGGAGCCGGGTTCCCGACCATCGTCGACAAAAATGGTTTGTCGTTTTTGCCGTGTCAACGCGACATAGAGCAGGCGTTCCGCGTTATTTTGATAAACACGCGGATCCGACCACTTTTCGTATTGCCGTTTACTAATGATGATTTTTTGATTTACCACATCGGGAAAAACGCGTGGCGCAGGCATTTGTTTACGGTTGATAAAAGGGATGATGACAATGGGCCATTCGAGTCCCTTTGCCTTATGGAAAGTGTACAACTGGATAGCTTCTTGATCGATCCATTCCGATTGGTAAATTTCGGAAGATTTTTTTTGCAAACGGGCTAGAAAATCGGCGTTACAGATGGACTCTGCGGCGAGCAATTGTAATTCTTTTTTAATTTCTTCACGAAAATCTCTACGAATAGCAGTAATCCGTGAGACTAAATCAAATTCATGGAATAGTCGGTCGAGCATTTGTAAGGGAGATAGGGCCATACACTGCGAACGGATATTTTGAAAGTTTTGTTCAATTATTAGTATTTCGGGAACATCATGGGAATGAAAATGGCACGCAATTTTCGCATCGGGGAATCCAAAGATTTCGTGTAAAATACCGGAAAATTCGAAATGATCTTGGGGATTAATTACTACTGTTAGGAGGGCATGGGGCCAAGAAAATTCTGGAAATTCGTCATACGTTTGCGTGGCGGAATGAATTTGTAATTTTGGCACATCCGCTGCTATCGAAAACGCATCACCAATTTCGCACAACCAATTTTTTCGTGGACAAAGGATCGCCATTTCACTCCAGGAAGAAATATTGAAATTTTGTGGTTTCTTTTTACGAAAAAAATAACAAAGGAAAGATAATTCATCTTCAAATGGCGCGATATCAAAGCGAAACCAATCGTGAACGTAACTTGACAGTGTATCGATATTTTCCTCAATAAAAGAACTTTCGACGGCAGAAGTAAGCGATGAAAAAAGTACTTGGCCATCTTTCCCATCCAAAATGTTAGCAAAGATTTGATTGATTTGGTGGGCGATATTTTGTCCGAAACGCAGGGTAGCTGAAAAATGAAGCGCTTCAAAGGAGCCATTCCTGGTAAATGTTTCGTGGATTTTTTGATAAAATGTGACGTCGGTGCGATCGGCATAAATTGACTGTTGGGGATCGCCAACCATGCAAAAATGGCCAGGCAAAGGAGGATTATGCCAAAAATCCACATTTATAACTGATGGCGGTTGTGCTATTCCCAGCAATAATTCAAACTGCTGTGGGTCTGTATCCTGGGCTTCATCCAGTATGATAAAAAAATTACATAATAAATTTTTAGCAACTTCGTGATGTATCAAATGGATAGAAAATTTTATTAAATCATGAAAGGTAAAACGTCCCTCGCGCAGACGAAACTGCTCAAATTGCTCCGCCAAATCGTTGAAATAAAATGCACAAATTTGGGAACATTCATCCTCGACAGGACCAAGTAAGTGCTCGTAAAGCGTGACAAATTCTTTGGAACTCGTTTCAATTTTGGGGAAAGGAAATGCCTGATTTTGTAGCCAATGGCGAAGATTTTTCTGAAAACGTGCGATGTTGCCATTGCTTTTTGCTGAAAATTCGAGCAGTGGGGCCAAGTAAAGTGGTAAAGAAACCTTCGAATCAGTTGTAAAACCTCCAATCCTTCGATTGTAATGATTCATAACTAACGAATAGAGCGATTCCCGTGAAACAAAATTCCCAATAATGGATGGAATAAAACTTTCTCCCTTGAGGCTTCGTAAAAAATCATCCCATAGCATATGTTCATTCTTTTCAACTTCAAAATTCGAATTAATATTTATGAAATATCCATATTTTCGCAGCAGTTGATCGGCAAAGGCGTGAATCGTTCCAAAGAAAATTTTGTTACAATAATTTAAATTTCCATTTGTTCTCTGGACTTCCAATAATGTTCGTTGGCGCAACTCTTCGGCCGCTTTATTAGTATAGGTCACGACGGCTAATTTTTCAGAAGGAATTGATTGCCGTGTAATAATATCAGCAATACGTCGGGTTATGGCGGTCGTTTTACCGGTCCCAGCCGGAGCAATAACCGAAAAATTGCGCCCATGTTCGCCAATAAAACGCTCGCGAATAGCCTGATCTTTGAGATCCATGCGCATAAACTATACATTTTGAAGATGCTCGACAAGAATGAATAGATGGCCATTGGTTTTAGATTTCGCGAGAAAATATTTTACGCAAAAGTGGTTGATTCTAATTGGGTAGGCTCTCTTTTTTTATAGGAAATGACCTCTAATGCGGAAGGGGAAATTTTTAAGTTGAGCTGCCAATTTTCAACGCCAAGGGCATTCGCTTCGCCGATAATATCGATAATTTTCACATTCCATTTATTCCGTTCCGGCGCAAAAAAGGGAACCGCATCGTACATGAAACATAGCGCAACAATAGCCCGATGACCAGCTTGGGCAAGACGCGCTAACGTTTGAAAATGTCGTAGTCCACGATCAAAAAATGTACTCGAAGGCGGCCGCGAGAAACGATCACCCGGCGAAAGGAGTAGATCGTGAATCGGCGTTTTAAGCTCCAAAAATGTACATTTTTCCCCATCTTTTTCCCCATCGCTAACGACAAGATCAATACGCGAATCGTTGATCTTAACTTCGCGATGTACGGAACATCCTTCCGCATTAATCATATCCGGAAAAGCGTTCCTTCGTAAAAGATGCTCGATCCAACCATTGATCCGATTCTGGTTGATCCCAATCCATTCCGTACCGCCATTCAAAGAGATCGCCTCGACAGTTCCCTGAGTCGTACGCCTTCCGTTGCTGGCCGCCGGAGTAAAAAGACAGGAAATACCTCGAAAATCTTTAATGAGCCCAATTTTACCCGTTGCAGGACAATGCCACCGCTGAATCTTTCCACCTGCCATTCCCTCAAAAATAAAACGATTGGGCCGGTTAATAAGCTCTCCAATGGATAAATTCAATGGAATTTCCATAAAATACTCAATAGTAATTTTCATCCAATAAGCAAACTCTAAGGGCTGCGCGCCTTTAGAATCCCTGCCAGGAGGCACCGCCTCCTGGACCTGGATTTGCGGATTGATCCAGCGGCAACGCCGCTGGATCAATCCGCTAAGGTCCAACTAGAAAAAAAAGTGGCCAAGGCTATGCGCGACGCGCATAGCCTTGGCCAACGATTTTAAAAACACTTTTTTGAAGACTTGACC
>JAITJQ010000059.1 GCA_031278845.1 Puniceicoccales bacterium | reverse complement strand
GGGCTCGGCCGCCGAAGGAGGTCAAGGAGTCCATGACTCCTTGCGGGGGGTTCCAGGGGGGCGGAGCCCCCCTGGACAACCGGAATCCTTTGGGCATCAAGAGGCTTGGACTCTAAAATGGATGGAGTTATAGTCTTTGAGTGTTGTTTTAATGACCTGGGGAAGCGTTTGGGAGAACAGATCGATTTGTTTTGCTTTTCGTTGGGTGAGGGGTATCTTCTCGATGGATAGGTTGGGATTTTTTTGGAAAAACTTCTTTACGGTCGTAATTTTTTGTATTTGGATACTTTTGCTTTTAATTTTATTTCCGGTGGTAACTTTTCGGGAAAAAAGAGGGGTATGGGGAACGGTTGACCAGGAACCATCCGTCATTTTCTTGGTATCATCAGCTTGGCGGATTTTCTTTTTGCGGCGGGTATCTACACGGGGTTCATTTTCTTCGTACTCCCAATGTTCGTCTACTGTCTCGGTTAATTTTTTAGCTTGGTGGATTTTTCTTTTGGGAGGCGTTTTCGGTACATCTTCCTCGGGAACTTGATTTTCACCTGTTGTTTTTGTTGATTTTTTCATTTTAAGTCCTCCTTAATATTTCCACGATCCGTATTTTTTCTCTGTTTTTTCTACTTTCAAATTTTCTTCCAACAGCATCTCAGCTTCAGTACAGATTTCGTCAATTCTTTTCATCCATGCTTCCACCACATCGACAAAAATTCCTAACTCATCCTGGAAGCTTTCCGGTTTTGTGAGGGGAAGGGGAAATTTTTGCTGGAGGACGAGCGTTTGGGTTTGTTTATCGATCGAAAAAGTTGCTCCGTGGGAAATTTTCCAAAAGAAATTCGCTTCCAATAAAATTTCCAGAATCAGTTCCTTTCCGGCAAAAGGTACAACACTAATGTAGGAATAAACGATTAGTGCACCTTCTTCTTCCCGGAGCTCCAAATTGAGGACAATTTTGTCATCGAATAGGATGAGGCAGTGGTTGTTTACATCGAGTTCAAGCGACGACAAATCCAGTACCTTTCCCAATTCCCCAAGTAGGTCATTTACTTCTTTCTTATAATCCATATTCATCCTCAATTTGCTAGAAAGAATCCTGCGCAAATCTCCTTTCATTTTCCAGAAAATTGATTTTACAGATTTTTGCAACACAAAAAAAGCGCAAATATAAAAAATTGGCGCTTAGTTATTTAAAACTATGAAAGAGAGAGCTTTAACTGGTCGAAACTGTAAGTGCTGGAACGAATGCCTTTGGATTTCCCGATTGCAAATTAAATAGGTAATTGAGGAATATAAAGGTCGATTTGCTATTCAGGTCGTTATCGGCGATAAAGAACCATTTTCTCCGGTAAAAGACGCTGACGAAAGCATTTTCCGGGCGCTGCCGGCCCTCGGTACAATTGATTGCAATCCATTCCCCCGAGAGATGTCGGCTCCAATCGAATATTGCTCCGTTTTCATCACTCGTTTTCATAACCAATCCCGCATCGATATCCTTTTGGGGAACGTTAACCGCATGGGATAGGTAGAATAAAACCTCCATAACCGAACGCGTCCGTACCGTTAAATTCGTGCTACTCGCATCGAGAAAATTAGAGCCAAAATGGAATTCGGAGCTGTTTGGATCCACTCCCAAAATAGATTTCAACTGCTGACTTTGGGGGTTGGAATCTGTGAATCGAAGGACAAGATCATTCCGGGAACTGAGACCGATAACCAGGCGATTTTGTTCATATAGCTCAGCCATCTGCTCAATCGCTTCGGCAAAAGTCTCATATTCCGGTTTTTGAGCGGGAGTCGGGCCGGAAGCCGCGGAAGCGTTATCCAGCCGATTGATCCGTTCGACGCATAGACTGAAAACACGTCTGATATCCCATCCCGTTTGACTCAACCCTAACACAACTGCAACGGGTATGGGAGAGATCATCCTTTTCGTGAAATCCTCGCCCTTAACGGGGAAGTAGCGAATGGTGGGGTTTTGAAAAACCTCGGCGTAGGCGGTTAGACCCAATTCATGTTTGCCCGCATTGCTGGCGAGCCCAAATTTCGAGAGATTTGGACCGATTCGCGCCGTCCATTTGCGATTCTCAATAATTTCACCCACTTCCATGAAACAGGGGCTTTCGCAGTGTTTCATACGAACAATGTTTCCCAGCAGCTGTTCATCACTTGTTCTAGCAATGGCATCATTGTACTCCTGACGCGCGTTTTTTATGGAACCTGGACCGATCGATTTACATCCGCCCATCAATAATAATGCACCTAATGCACCGACATACAGAGCTGAACTTTGAGGATTATTTGCCATAGATATAGCAGCAGACTAATTAGAGAATGGTATCTGTCAATTTATAAGTATTAAAAACCGAGCTCATTTTGATGGCGTTGCATATGGATAAGAGACGCCATCATTTGATAATGCCGTAAGAGATTTTCGCGATCTTTTGTGACACCCATTTCGTCGAGAATCATCTCGATAATATGATCGTTAAAACTTTCCTTGTTTTTCTTTTCCAGGACCGCTACCATCTGTTCCACGGTAGCTAAGTCGATATCCGAAGGGATTTCCTTTTTTTCTAAAAATACAACTTCCGCCTCCATTTTTTCCGTAAGAATTGCGTTGGAGACCGCCCCGGTACGGAGTGACAATAATATTTCTTGTTCCTGAGGAGTAATCCCTTCGCGGAAATTCTTTCCGGTGCTCTTCGTGGTTACGCCTCCGTGTTCGGCGACAATTTTTGCAAATACCTCCGGAGATAGAGGTTGAGCTTTGGCCAATATTTTTTGAATCTCATCGACCCGTTGGGCAAATTTTTCTTCTGTTTTCGCCGCTAAAAAATCTCGAGTAACCCGTTCGCGAACACTATCCAATGGCGGATCAATTGGGGGAATACAATCCCGATAGAGTAGGACACATATATTTCCATTTTTAGCCCGTATGGGATCCGAAAAATAGCGATCTTCGCTCAATTTGCTACCTTGGGCCAAAGACTCACCGGAAAAATATTCATTCTCCGAAAATTGCCCCAGTATTAGGGGCTCCAGATGGGATACCTTTAGTGCTCCTTCCGCGATAAGCCGTTCAAATTGTTCGGAATCGCGGACAATATTTTTCTCGTACAGATCGTAGGTGAATTGGGTAGCGGCTTCCATAGCCAGGCGATCGGCCATATCGTGTTCATAGACCTCGATGATGGCAGTTTCCCATTCTTTGGACCCCTCGGTTAGATTTTGGAACTGATTTTTATGGGCCCTATAAATTTGCTGTAGATCCCGATAGGACGGTTCCGGAACTTTTTTGGCAAACGATTCCGATGGAAATTCGATGTAATCCAGGACGATTTGTTCCCTAATTCGATAGGCATTCCGGTGCGATTCAAAGTGCTGCCAAAGTTCATCCTCAGAATATTCAAGATCATCCGCTATGGGTGGGGCATTAAATTTAGCCGTCCCAAAGAAATATTTTGTCCTTTCTCGGATAATCTCCGATTTGGCTTGGCTATCTAGGGCATATCCTTGACCCGAGAGTAATCTTTCGACCGTGGTAATTTTAGAATCATCGGCAATCGTCCGCTCGAACATTCCCAATTGGGAGGAATCCTTGCTGACCTGTTCGAGGAGATCGTTGTATTTATTGGCATCAAACTGCTGATCACCTCCGTGGAAGGCCGGATAAGTTTCGATAAAGCGATTAAGTATATTTTTATTTGGTTTAGGGATACCGAAATCGTTGGCGAGTTTCAGTGCTGCGAAACGAGAAAATAGGGTATAATTTCGCAATTGTTCCGTTCCGATGAAGATTTGCTGCAACTGTGCACTCAATTCGACTTCCCCTAGCAATTGGGTGACGTTTTTTTGCGAGGATAGATCATAGCCGAAGAACTTTTTTTCTTGTTTTCGAGTATTGTGACCGATACCTGGGGATGATCCTACGGTGAAGACGAAACTAATCGTAACGATAGCCAATAAAATTGAAAACAGCCACTTGTGGTGTTTTTGCAAAACTTTTTGTAGAAGAGAAATCATAACACTCCAGGGATGAGTAATAAAAAATTCAAAGGATTTTCAAGCAATTCTTGATGGTAGAACGATTAAGGCGAAGGCTCAGGAAGATGGCGGAAAATACTATATTTTTTTTCTTCTCGCAGCACACCATTTCCTTTAAAATCTTTGATTTTAGCAACGCTAATATCGAGAGCCCACAGGTTAGATAAAACGCCCGTTGTAATTGCATTAGCTTTTTCGAGTTTCAATTCCCATTCTTCCTTGTCTAATTTTATTGAAAAGGTCGTACCCACAGTGGCCTGTTTGATACGATTGATCAGCAACGTTGTGATGACCGCCTCATTGGAATCGATACTGGCATTTTTATGTAAATTTAAGCCAAGTAAAAAACCATGTGTGACGACACCTGCAGTCAGTGCAAAAACCGAAAGTCCCAGAATAACCTCAATCAATAAATATCCTTTTCGATCCATCTATCTAGAATATATATATTTTTTTATCCGTGGCAAATATTTTTTGTGGGGCTCCGCCCCACACCCCGCAAGGAGTCAGAGACTCCATGACCACCGTCGGCGGCCGCGCCCCGCGCCGTCGGCGCCCGGCGCGGCCGCCCAGTGATTTGTTTTTTGT
>JAITJQ010000047.1 GCA_031278845.1 Puniceicoccales bacterium | reverse complement strand
TAAAAAGCAAATGATCGTTATCGACAAATAAAAGGACAAAAAAGGACAAAAAGAAAATATCTTCAGATTTGCTTTAGTCAGTTCACATCAACTTTAACACCACTCATAATCACACAAGTTTCCCCATGAATGTCAAAGTTAAAATTACATAAATTTTAATGTTTAGATGTTTTATGGAGCGAGAATGCCTCATTCAAATGGAGTAAAAAGCTATGATGGTAGTTAAATGTTAAGACCTCATCAAAGGAAGCGAGTGCCGCTTGCAGATCGACTTCTTTCGGTTCTTCCGTTGAAAGTTTTGCACAATCCTCCAGTAATTTTCCAAAAAGCTTCGTACATTTCTTTCCTAAATCTGTATCAGCACCAACGTTTTTCAAAATATCATTATAAAGACATTGCAATTCGTAAAATGGTCCCGATTCATCCTTGGCAATATTTTTGAAAATTTCACTAAACGCATCCTGATTGTTCTTTTTCAAAGCTTCCCAAGCGGTGCTTGTTTTTCCCTCTGATTCATTAGCGCCCATCTGCCAAATATTGAATTTGGATAAAACATAGCTGATCGTATTGGTTCCCAATCTTACGATAGTTTGGCCCGTGGTTGTTTTGGAAGCGGAAACACTTCCCCCAACGGTTACTCCCGCTGCTGGAGTTGGTATTCCTTTAATTTCACCTTTAATTTCTGTTTTTGTACTTAAACTGGCTTTATAACATTGAACGACTAACTGGGAAGAATCTCTCACCATTAATTCTTTGCCGGGAAGCGGTTTAAGGGAGCTTTGCTGATCTGAATTGGGTTCTATCCACATGGATTGCGCATTTACTTTTGTAAAACCGGAGATAGATGGACCAATTTTCAAAGGACTCGCATTCGACAGATCTATTTCTATCCCAAAAGGTTCTAATGTTTTCGTCCAATTAAGTAAATCAGTGGCAATATGTTTGACGCCACTTACTATCCGATTATCAATTTCCTGATCTGTAAGCGTTTTCTTAGATAGATAGTCTTTTATTGCCTGTATTGCCTGTATCGTTGCGGATCCAATCGTCGAGAAAGGTATTGTAATCGAGAATGAAAGATATCTCCCGTTTTCATCCAAAAATGGACTATTTGAATATTCGTTATAATCACATGAGATGAAACCTTTACTCACTTTTATTGTTCCAGAAATCTCTTTGGTTCTAAGACTATAATTGGCATTTTGGATAAAGGTTCCCGATTGAGAGCTTTTGTCCTTTGAAAATTCTAGGAGTAATTCCAATTTTTTTAGTTCTAAAAACATTTTTTTGAATAGCGCAATTTCTTCGGTTGTTTTAGCATATTGGCTGAGCATAGCAGCGGTCACGATATAGGTTTTCAAAACACCGAGACGACCTTCTGAGGTAAAGGTATGTTGGGGAGAAAGGCGAGATTCATAGTTGTGTTTTTTGGGGGTTAATTTTTCTATGCTTTGTTCTAGTTTCCTTACGTCTTCTTTCAGTTTTTTTATGTTCTCCTGATTCTTCAGAGAATCTAATTTTAGAGAATCTAATTCCTCTAGGTTTGAAGCTTTGAATTGTTCCAATGCGGCCAGTTCCTGTATGACGGAAATGTAGCCACGCAAATCTCCGCAAAGTATGTAAATCGGAACTAATACATTTATATCACTATTGTTAAAGGATTCTAAATGGGAATTCTCAGGAATTTTTAAAAGTTTTCGGGAAAAGTCGTATTGCTTACCGACAATTCTTTTAATATCTTCTGCGGTCAAATTATCGGCTGGATGACCGTCGTTATCGAGTAACGATAAAAAAAGGCGAGGTTTTTTATAAATTGTCCCACTGTAACTTCCGGAAATTTCCATGCCTAATTTAGTGAAACTTTTAGCTTCGGTGGATACAGACCACTCTCCACCTAGGGCTAAACTTGTCATAGGGGCTTCGGCTTTGGTGGGGTGCGGCCATTCGACGTAGGTAGAAAGGGGAATGATCCCGACCATTTTTAAAAAACCTTCCACATCGCTACCCATGACGCTCAGTAGTTGTTTTTCTGCATTTTGTAATGCTCTCCGCGTGGATAATTTTTGGGAAGTTTCTTCCGAAATGGTTCCTTTCAACTGTCCAGAATCGAGCAATTGCTCAATGGAATGAAAAAGAGTCGTAAAGGTAAGGGTCGCCCCCGCTTGGCACGAGATGGATAGTATATCTCCTGGGGTTTCTGCTCCAATCCCAATGGAAAGATTACCGGAACGGGATATTTCATAGAGAGAATTCGCCCCACTATCTTGCTTGGTATCTAAATCACCACTTATACTAAGGCTAAATGGGCCCCATCCCACGGAACTTTCCACTGAAACCGAAGTTGCAGTACTCGTTTTCAGTAATTCAGCTTCCAATTGCGACCTAATTTTCTGAAAGACTTTTTTAGCTACCGCATCGGCAATGATAACATTGATAGCTTTTATATTGCCTTGAATAAATCTTGCAAAGGCACTATCGACAGTAATATCCGTATCATTGGCCACTAAATCGTGTGCTTTCTTGAGGTGAGAGCGCATCTTATATAATTTTGAAAGATAATCTCCCTCGGTTAAAGTTTCCAGTGAAAAAGTACCCAAATGTTTCATGATTTTCTGTAGTCTAGATTTTAATTCTGAATTATTTTGAATTGCCTTTGGAAGAAAATAATTTTTAAAAATAAAAGGTATATTTTTAAAATGCTCCGAGGCATTTTGTTCTGAAGCATTTTCCGGATTTAGAAAAAATTTAATCGCTTCTTTAGTTACAGCTGCCAAAGTATATCCATTGAATAAATTAAGTTTTGGTATTTCCGCCGTAGGAACTTGCAAACCCTCTTCACTAACTTTATCAGAAATACCAGAAGAGAGAGATGTTTCTGAAGTACCACCACTGAGAAAACATGGTAAGAACAATATTTGAAATCGCGATAATTTAATCATTCCAAAAAGAATAAAAATAATATTTAAAATTACAATATTCAAAATTGCAGCTATAAGATTGTAAGGTTATAGATAATTTCACGAAAAAATGTATCGTCCAAAAATTTGTATTAAATATTAAACCAGTTAGCGAAAGCAAAAACTTCTCTCTTAGAGAAGATTCAAAACACAGACATACATCCCATCTTGGGTGCAGGGCTTGGATTTGAACCAAGGACCTTCAGGTTATGAGCCTGACGAGCTACCAAACTGCTCCACCCTGCAACTAAGATGTCCGTAAGCATTACAAAAAATAACTGAAGTCAAGCCTATTTTTTTGATTTCTCAAATTTTCTTTCGAAATTCAAATTTCCTCTTCCTTGGAGTCTAAATATTCCGTAACTTTTTCAGCGATGATTCTTTTTTGTTCCAAGTCATGGTTGACGCAGATTACGTAATCGCAACCCGCTTCCAGTGCAGCAATCGCACATTCCCATCGCTCTCCTTGTAGTGCCTTCATCATGATACAATCGGATACAATCTTCCCTCGAAAGCCGAAATCTTCCCTTATCATACGAATTATTTTCGATGACTGTGTCGCGCAATGTTGAGGATCAATTTCAGGATACAGGACATGGGCCGTCATAACCCAAAAGGAATCCTCGTCAATGCCATCGTTGTACAATGTACAAATCACATTTCTGAAAATTCTAAAATCACTCATAAGATCGGGTAATGGTTTTTCTACCCTAGGAAGCGCCTTGTGACTATCACCCACTGCACTACCGTGGCCAGGACAGTGCTTTAAAACGGAAATTATACCGTCGGCTTCAGCCTGCTCCACCCAATTAACCGCAAAAGAACACACGATATCCGGATTGGTCCCAAAGCCGCGATTACCAACAAGCGAAAGAATATTTTCGGATAACAAATCACATACTGGAGCACAATTAACGTCAAAACCAAGTTCCACTAAATCACCATCTATAGCTCTCACATTTTGGCGAATTACCTCGCATTTCTCTTTTAAATTTTTTCCCGTTACTCCTTTCGCAAACGTTCCCGGTGCCGGAGCACTATAACAATTGGTACCCTGAAGATGTTGGACGCGCCCGCCTTCCTGATCGATGAGAATGTGGGACGAATAAACGTGAATGCTATCACACAGTTGACGTAACTTTTCTCTATCGACGTTGCCCTGTTCATCGAACTCAAAATTCCATCTAGATAGAATAATTCCCACAGGATGATATTCTTCCATGAACGCTGTCTCATCATCGGAAAGCTCGGTTCCCGATACTGCAAAAATAACGGGCAAGTATCTTAGTCCTGAAGCCTCTGACGCGTGCAAATGGACAACAAAACCAAACGTCATAAAAAATAAAATGTTCCCAATTCGCATCTTATATCCAAAAACAATACCAGATTTATAACAGAGAAAACCAAACTGAAAACAAAATAATACTTCAAAATTTTTGGGTGCCCAGAGAGGGGGTCGAACCCTCACTCCCTCGCGGGAATCGGATTTTGAGTCCGACGCGTCTGCCGATTCCGCCATCTGGGCAATGCAGGAAAGGACACAAAACTTTCACCAAAAGTCAAGCTATTCTGCGAAAATTACTGCCTAAGGGTTCCTCGTCCTTAGAATCCAGGCCAATTTTTAAGGAAACACATTTTTTTGTGCGCAACCTCGGCGCAATTTGCGCCGAGGTTGCGCAACTAAAAGAAAAAAATTAAAGGGTCTATTTTCTTGACCTTGCGGCCGAGCCCGGCGCGGAACGCGCCGGGCTCGGCCGCAAAAGGAGGTCAAGGAGTCTCTGACTCCTTGCGGGGTGTGGGGCGAAGCCCCACAATTCATAAAAACAACTCTTCGGGAGCAAAAAAGCGTTTTAATTCTTTTTGTGCATTTTCTTCGCTATCCGAGGCGTGGGCAATATTGCGCATTTTATCTGTTCCCCAATCGCCGCGAATCGTCCCCTTGGGAGCAAGCGTAGAATCCGTTGGTCCCAATAGATCGCGCACCCTTCCGATAATATTTTCTCCTTTCAAGGCAATTACGATAACCGGTTGTGAGCGCATAAATGTAAGAATTTCCGGGAAGAAGGGTAAAGATGCAATATGGGCATAATGTTCTTTGAGTATATTTTCGGGCAAAGTCATCATTTTGCAGCCCACAATTTCGAATTTTTCTTTACAAAATCGGCCAATAACTTCTCCCGCAAGTCCTTTTTCCATACAGTCGGGTTTAAGAATAATCAGTGTCGTTTCCATTTTTATTCCTTTTTGGTAAATCTCCTTCCCAACCACAGAAGTGCTTCCTGAAACCGTAATCGTCGGATTTTCTTTTGCGATAATCGGTCCCCCACTCTTTCTTGTAAATGTCGAATCCACCGGAACTGTGGTAACCGGAACTGTGGCAGTAACTTTATTCCAAAATAGTCCGCAGAGACCGATTGCTAGATAGGACAACTTTTTCCACATATATCCCTAATAAATGTTTGTCCTTCTCAAGCAAGCTTTTTGTGTGGCTCTGCCCCACGCCCAGCAAGGAGTCAGAGACTCCTTGGCCGCTAAGAGTGTTTTTAAAATTACTGGCCGAGTCCATGCGCATAAGGGCGAAGAGCCCTTAGAAAACTAACAAAATCCTCGCTGTGATGATTGAATTGCCCAAATAACAGTTCCGTAAACGTCTGAAATTTGCTGGTACTGTTCCAATTGTTTGAGGGCTTCCGAGCGGTTGTATTTGGAATGAAATAGAATGCGGTAGATGTTTTTTACGTGTTCGATATCGGTTTGGGCAAACTGGTGCCGTTGCAAATTAATTTTATTAAAATAACGGGTCCTAGCCGGTTGTCCTTCGGCGAGCATGAAGGGTAAAACATCCATCAACGCCTTCGAACTGGCCCCAAGCATCGCATAATCCCCTACCCTACAAAATTGATGCACACCCGCATTCCATGCGATATTTGCGTAATCACCGACCCTGACGTATCCCGCTAAGGCTGCCAAACTACTCACAATGATATGATTCCCTATGATACAATCGTGGGCCACATGGACATACGCTAAAAATGCATTATGGTGGCCGATTTTTGTAACACTTCCTTCATTCGTACCAGCGTGAATTGTCATATACTCGCGAAAGATATTGTGGTTACCGATTTCGAGTCCGGTTCGGTCACCGACATATTTTAAATCCTGCGTCTGACCACCCAGGCAAGCGTAGGGAAAAACTATATTATGTTCCCCCAGGACCGTGTATCCCTCAATCGAAGCGTGGTGGTGAATAACCGTTCCGGAACCGATAGCAACGTTACCTCCAATGAAAGCGAAGGGACCAATCGTCACATCATCTGCAATTTGTGCCCCCCTTTCGATAATCGCCATTGAGTGAATATTCATGACGTCCTTGTTACAGAAAATACGAGTTTCGCCGAAGAGACAATTTGTCCATCAACTTTGCATTCCGCCGATGCAATACCGATTTTATCACCGCGATATTTTACGATTTTCACAAAAATCTCCAATTGGTCCCCTGGGGTTACCGGCTTTCGGAATTTTACCTGATCGCAACTCATAAAGTACGCCAGCCGTTGCTCATATTGGTAGCGCCGCAGCATGAGTATGCCTGCCGCCTGAGCCATAGCCTCGATTTGTAGAACACCGGGCATAACCGGATGTCCCGGGTAATGTCCCATAAAATAGGGTTCGTTAATGGTCACATTTTTTATGGCTTGGAGAGAATCGTCATCAATAAACGCGATCACCCGATCAATGAGAATAAAGGGATAGCGATGGGGTAATGTGTTGAGCACTTTGACGATGTCGAAGTCTGTATTTTTTACAATGTAGGTTTTAAGCTCACTCCTATGTGCCGTCGTTTGGGTGTCATCCCGATATTGTTCCCAAATTTTTTTGGCCAGCTGTACATTGAGTGCGTGGCCGGGACGAACTCCAATGATATGGCACCGTAAATCGATCCCCAAGAGCGCCATATCGCCCACAATATCGAGCATTTTGTGGCGCACAAATTCGTCGGTGAAGCGCAGTGGTTCTTTGGATAAAATTTGATTACCTTTAATAAGAATGGCTGAATCTAAGCTCGCCCCCTGAATTTTTCCGCATTGCAAAAGGGGTTCTATGTCCTCGTAGACCGCAAATGTTCTCGCCGGTGCAATGTCGCTCATATAGTTTTCAGGAGTTATATCCAGGGAGAAATGCTGCGTATGGATACCCCGATCATCCGCTGAAGTACAGGTAATTTTAAATCCGTCATAGGGCAATGCGATGAGTGAGCGGCTACCTTCGGTGACGGAAATGGGTGTGTGTAACTTAAAAACTTTCCGTTCCATATCGAGGTTTACGGGTTCCGCTTCACAGAGTAGATTGGTATAATACTTTGCCGACCCATCGAGAATGGGTGGTTCTTCCGCATCGATTTCGATAAAAATATTATCGATGCGCAGGCCATTGAGGGCACTCAAAACGTGTTCGACGGTATGGATTCGCATATCGCCGGACGAAATCGTCGTACAGCGGACCAAATCGCCCACCGCTTCCACGGAAGGACGCAGCTCCGGTTTATTGTAAAGGTCGATACGGCGAAACACGATCCCTCCATTTGCGGGTGCCGGTTTGAAAATGAGCCTGACCGTTTTTCCCGTATGGAGCCCAATGCCTTGAATAGAAACTTCCTTCGAAATCGTACGCTGTCCCATGGTCGTTCAATGATTCTGTAAAATTTTCTTCAAATGATCCACATTTCGCTTGATCACTTCGTCCTGTTCCATCATATTTTCAACGGATTTACAGGCGTAGATGACCGTTCCATGGTCGCGCCCACCAAAGGCTAATCCAATATCGACCAATGATTGACTCGTCAAAATACGGCTCAAATACATCGCAATCTGTCGCGCCATGGCAATATTCGCCGGACGCCGTTTCCCTAATAAATCAGCCGTTTTTAATCCGTAAAATTCCGCCACCTTCTGCTGAATTACGTCCATAGAAGGTCTCGTATTTGCTGTCTCGTCCTGAAATAAATCCTTCATAAACATTTTAAGAATCGGGATGTCGACTTTCGCCTTCGTCAATTTCATGTAACTCGCAACGCGTGTCAAAGCTCCCTCGAGCCGCCGCACGTTACTCGAAACATGCTCCGCCAAATAATTTAAAACACTCGGCTCAAGCGTAACTTTCAAATCCTTTGCCTTTTTCGCTAGTATGGCAATGCGCGTTTCCAAATCCGGCGGCTGAATGTCCGTCACCAATCCCCATTGGAATCGGGAAATCAATCGACTTTCTAACTTAGAAATCTCTGACGCCGGACGATCGCTACATAGAAAAATCTGTTTCTGTGTCTCGAATAATTCGTTGAATGTGTGAAAAAATTCATCCTGAATGCGCTCTTTCCCCGAAAGAAAATGAATGTCGTCCAAGAGAAAAACATCAATGCTGCGGTATTTCTTACGAAATCGAGCCATCGTGTTGAGCTGGATGGCCTGGATAAATTCATTGGTAAACTTCTCCGTTGATGTATAAACAACTCGCGCCTTTCGGTTCTTCGAAAGAATTTGGTGAGCTACGGCGTGCATGAGATGGGTTTTCCCGAGCCCCGTCGCTCCGTAAAGAAATAAAGGGTTATAGGCCTTTCCAGGAGCGTTGGCAATGGCAATGGAAGCGGCATGGGCCATCTGGTTTCCCGGCCCAATCACAAAATTATCAAAGGTATTTTTGGGGTTCAATACATAGCCATCCTCAATCTCATAGGTTTTCCCATTACCTAAATCTTCAGCGGCGTTTTCTTCAATTTTTTGCGGGGATATGTCCTCTTGGCCATCGCTTTTCAATGTCACTTTGAGCGACTTTCCCAGTGCCATTTGTAACTTTTTCGCAATCACATCCTTATAGTTGTCATTAATCCAAATGGCTGCAAAATCATTGGGAACACCGAGCACAATGTGATCCTCTTCTTCGCTGAGTAGCGATAGCCCTTCAAACCAGTTGTGATAGATATCCCCTTGAAAATCTTTCTTCAACTCCGACTTCACAAAGTTTAGCGCACCATCTACACTCGTCTGTTCAATTATCATGTTATTCACATTTTACCTTCGGCTAATTCCATACCCACTAAGCTTTCCCTAGATCAAATAAGTCTTTGAACTTATCAATTAAAAAATTGCCCAACTTTTTGAGTGCCTAACAAAAACTGGCATAAATACTAACAAAATTGACTATGAAATTTTTCAGAAAATATTCTGGAACATCCCACAAAACCCAGAAAACAAAAACGGCTCCAGGAAAAATTCCGCCAGATACCAAAATATCCACAAGTTACTAACATTTTAATGTGAATAACTTTTCTCCCCGCAAGGAGGCATAGCCTCCTTGACCTCGGCCACAAGGTCAAAAATAAACTCTTTGACTTGTTTTTCCTTTAGGTGCCGCGCAAACCCTGCGCAAATTGCACAGGTTTTGCGCGGCACCTAATTTTTCTTTTCTTAAACTAGCTACCCCCGCGGCGAAGCCGCGGGGGCTTCCAAAATAAGCACAGCCCGGCGCGGAGCGCCGGGCAAGTTTTTAATCTTGCGGATTGATCCAGCGGCGTTGCCGCTGGATCAATCCGCTAAGGCCAGGTCCAGGAGGCGGTGCCTCCTGGCGGGGATTCTAAGGGCGCGCAGCCCTTAGAACCTAGGGAGTAAATTTTTCGCCGAGATCATTTATCGTAATTTCTCTTTGGCCTTTAGGGAGGAGGGCGATGACGCTTTCGCAGGTATTTTTCAATTCTCGGACATTACCTGGCCAGGAATAGTGTATAATTTTTTCCATGGTTTGGGTAGGAATTGCAGGAATAATTTCGAGGGCATTTTCGTGGCAAAAGTACTCGATATAGTGGCGAAAGAGTAGCGGGATATCTTCCTTACGTTCGCGGAGTGAGGGCAATTTCAGTTCGACGACATTGAGCCGGTAGTATAAATCTTCGCGGAAGGCACCTTCGCGAATCATTTGTGTGAGATTTTTATTAGTTGCGGAGATGATGCGTACATCAATGGGAATGGGATGCGTTCCACCGACACGCTCCAAGGTCTTTGTTTCTAAGAATCGTAAAAGTTTTACTTGTGTACTGGCATCGATTTCGCCAATTTCGTCGAGAAAAAGCGTTCCACGATGGGCCGCTTCAAAATAGCCGATGCGCATTGCCATAGCACCCGTAAAGGCACCTTTTTCGTGGCCAAACAATTCACTTTCCAACAGGGTACTTGAAAGTGCCGCGCAATGTACGGCAACGAGTGGCTGATTTTTTCTCGAACTTGCCCTATGGATCGTCTGGGCCAAGATTTCTTTACCCGTTCCCGTTTCGCCGAAAACGAATACATTGGCTCGATTGTCGGCTACCTTGATCGCATGCTCTAAAACTCGTTTGAAGGGAGAATTTTCCGAAACAATGACGTTGGAATCCGGAGCGTATGAATTTAAAGGATACGAGTAATCGGAGGGATTGAGGATGGGCGGATGGGTATTATAATTTGTGGCCTGTTTGAGGATGATTTTAAGTTTTTGAAAATTCAAGGGTTTAGTGACGAAATCGAAGGTGCCATTTTTCATAGCTGCAACGGCCGTATCTACGTCACCAAACGCGGTCATCATTATGCCCGGGATATTTTTTCGAGCGGCGTACTGGACAATCGTCAGGCCGGAAGTATTACCACCAAGACGCAAATCCGTAATTATTGCGCCAAAACGTTGTCCGTCGATACACCGCAATGCTTCGTCAACACCCGATGCAAGGAAGACGTCATACTCCGCGGAGAGTAATTTTTTCAAAGCTTCGCGCGTATTTTTTTCGTCATCGACGATGAGCAATGAAGGGAGTATCATAACTTATCGCCGTCATCGTTATCATCGTCATCATCACCACTTTCGTCGGAGTTTTTACAAGACTCCATAACCTTTAACCAAACTTCCCGTAAATCGAAACAGGTAATGAGTGCATCGTGGAAGACGACATTAATTTTGAGCGTGTCCTTAGGAATTTTTTGAATGAGATCCATAGTAAAATTGAGAATTTGAAGGGCATTTTTAAAATGACAGACGGCTAGAGACTCGTCTCCGGCGTTCATACAGGAAATGCCGTAGAGTGCATTGCGTTCGCCGTTATTGAGCAATTGGGCATAAAGCCAGCAGAGTTTAAGATCCGTGGTTTTAGAGGATTCCAGATAAATTTCCCAATTTTTAGAGAGAAAGTGATAAAGTCCCCGGGTAATGGTTGTAACCGGGTGAGTATGGATCGTTTCCGGATCATTTTTATTGCGGAAAAAATTCCCAGGGAAAGATTCGCGTCCTTTTTTCATCCATCCCATTTGGATGGCGATATGCTCCATATGATTGACGATATTGCGGGAAGAGACAAATAAATTTAGAAAGAGCGATACCTGTAGATCGGCTTTTTCGAGGTACAATTTCCAATCTTTTTCGGACCACTGACTATAAAAAAACTCGTCATCCTCAAAATTGTACGCATTTTCAAAATCACTCATTATCCCTTCACCATAAGACTCTCCTCCCCTTTGACTAGAAATATTTCTATAAAATTTATCTGCTATAAAATTGCAAGGGGGAATCCTTCCCCCTTGCCCCCCTGCCAGGAGGCACCGCCTCCTGGACCTGGGTTGCGGATTGATCCAGTGGCGAAGCCACTGGATCAATCCGCAAGATTAAAAACTTGCCCGGCGCGTTGCGCCGGGCTGACTTATAATTGTATTAAGAAAAAAGACCACAATGAAGAAAATATCATTATTTTTACGGACACAGGCCAATCGATTACCAATAAAACGAGCAACTATCCAAATAAAAGTTTGCCAAGCTTCCAGTAAAGATCGAGCAAAAAATGACTTGCTTCGCTGAAATAATGTTTAAAAAGTGGCACATTAATCAGAATGAGTAACACAAAACTCCCTACTTCAGAAAACAGCACAAACATTTTTTCCTTCATCATGAAAATAATTTTTAAAATATGGGCCCCATCCAACGGTGGAATTGGAATCAAATTGAACAGGCCAAGCGAAACATTGATTTTTGTTCCAATTAAGCATAAATGACTTAAAGACAGATGCCTATCTTTAACTGCGAAACCAAATAGTAAAACGCATAAGCCCAGGATAAAGTTCAAAAGTGGCCCCGCTAAACTGCAAAGTACATCGCCCAATTTTTTGTATTTGAAGTTATCGCTATTGATCGTAACCGGACGTCCCCAACCGAGTAGCGCAATTTTCGATGGAAACAGAAACATAACCAACGGGATAACGAAGGTTCCCCAAAAACTAATATGTGCCAAAGGATTCAAAGTTACACGACCTTCGATGCGAGGAGTATCGTCTCCCAACCGACTGGCTATCCACGCATGCCCCCACTCATGAATAGTTATTGCCAACAAAAACCATAAATAACACACAAAAAAAGCTTTCAAATCTTGAGCCTCCATCAGTAACTGATATTGGCTTTAAAAATATTACTCAATTTGTAAAGCTTATTTTTTTGCACTCGAATAAAATTTGTTCCCTTTGTGGGGTTCTGCTCCACCCCCGCAAATCCAGGTCCAGGGGATGGATCCCCTAGCGGGGATTCTAAGGGCACGATTCTAAGGGCACGCAACCCTTAGTTTAATTCCATTTGGGATCCTCGGGAAAATCATTGAGGAGCATGATGCCAGGATTTGTCTTCTCGATAATAGCATGCCACAGCGCATCACCACGTTCCTTCAAACCAAAAAGACTCCCCACCTTAACCGGATACCACCAGCCATTCAAAATTTCCGCAATGACTTGAAAAGGTCCCCAACTCACATGCCCCAAAAATGACCGTACCTGAATCTCGTTCCCAATGTAGTCTAATCCCGCTACATCCGATTCCTGTAAATTATAGCGCAATTCAAAATAGTGATCATTCTTATGCCACATCCACGCCGAAATGGTAAGCTCATCCGCATTGATTGGCCCACCGTGATAAAGCGGTGAATTTAAAACCTCCGGTTCTTTATATATAACATCGTAATTGTCTACCCAACGATTCAACGGCCGATTCAGTATAATCCCTGTCGCCCCTAAACCGTTACAAGATGTTAAAAAAACTATCGTATGCGTAAAATTCTTGTCGCGCAATTTCGGCGTCGCTATTAAAAGCTTACCCACTAAGTTTATTGGATTTTCCATATCGTTTCCCCCCTCTTTTGAATGTTTTTTTACCAGAAGTAATGTTCTCCTTCCATATCTCCTGGCCTCTCTGATCGAATAAGCGTTTAAAATAGGATAAAATCTTTAAGAAAACCCTAGAAAAAGGTCCTTCAACTAATCGAACTCTATTTTTTATACGCATCATGTAACCGAAAGAAATCCTTCACGCAACGATATCTACCAATACCCATAGGGTACCAATGATACCGCACAGCGCGAGAATCTTTAGGTATTATATTGTACGCGAAAATTTTATCAACAAATATTTTTCAATAAATCTTATCCTATACCAAAAATATCCCAAATAATATTCTTTTAATGGCCAATATATCCAAATTTTCCCATAGATTTTTACTGAAATTTTATTTTTTATACGCATCGTGTAGCCGGAGTAGTCCCACCACACGATCATGTTCATCGACTACCGGTAAAACGTAAATGGAAGAATTCCCCGATTCCATGATGTTTAACGCCTCTCCAAGACAGGCCGAAGCTACAACTGTCCGTGGTGTAGTCGTCATGATATCGCTTGCAAAAATTTGATCAATGGATCGATCAATCTTTAACGCACGCCGAATATCGCCATCGGTAATAATCCCTCCTAATCGATCGTCTTCACCCAAAATAAGCGCGCCCCCCAAAGGCTTCTCGGTCATCGCTATGACAACCTCACGCAATGTCTCACCTCCTCCCAGACAAGCTACCTCTCCCAACGGCGTCATAATGTCTTCCACCGACAATAATAAATTGCGGCCAATTTGACCCGCCGGATGAATCGTCGCAAAATCCCTCTTCGTAAAATTCTTCGCCTTCATCAGCCCACAGACTATCGCATCACCTACTGCCAATGACGCCACCGCACTCGTCGTCGGAACAATGCCAATCGGATCGTGTTCCGAATGTAAACCAATATCCACGGTCACATCGGCACTGCGCGCGAGTTCCGAATGAATGTTCGCCGTAATCGCAATAATTTTTGAATGAAATTGCTTCAAAATCGGAATCAAACGCAGTACCTCCTCACTCGTACCGCTCTTTGAAAAAATAATCGACGGATCTCCCTCCTCGTAAATCCCTAAATCGCCATGCACCGCTTCAGCAGGATGAAGATAGATGGCTCGCGTCCCCGTACTGGTTAACGTAGCCGCAATCTTTTGCGCAATATAACCCGACTTGCCCATCCCAACAATAATGACATGCCCACTGTGCGGTAGCAAAATTTCGAGAATTCTTTCCAAAGGCCCTCTGATCCTTCGCCGTAAATCGTGAATCACAGCCTCTTCCCCCGCTAATACCGCCTCCGCCGCTACCAACGCCTCGTTCATATAATCACTCACAGCATCCCTTTACCTCTTTTCACCAAAAAAGCAAATGTTTTCCAGAGGGAGTCCATCCCCTGGACCTGGATCAAACCGCAAGGTTAAGTAAATAAACCCTTTGACTTGATTTTTTCTTTTAGTTGCGCAAACCCTGTGCAAATTGCATAGGGTTTGCGTATAAAAAAATACACACGAAAATGCACATAAAAAAGTCAGCCTGGCACGAAGTGCCGGGCTAGGTCTTTTGACCTTGCGGATTGATCCAGTGGCATCGCCACTGGATCAATCCGCAAAACCAGGTCCAGGAGGTGGTACCTCCTGGCAGGGGGTTCAAGGGGGAAGGATTCCCCATTGCCTCCTTAAAACTTAGCGGCGGCACGGATAAGGCGATCGTTAATGGCGATACCAATATCGATTTTTTGTGGAATTTGGCAATAAATCGCATCAAAATTCATGCTATCTAGCCGTTGGAGTAAATCAAAAATATTGTGTGCAATTTCATTTAAGTTTCCGTTTTCGCTGAGCCAAAAAACGGTAGCTTTTTCCTCATCGATTATTTTTCGACTTTGAGCTTCTTCGCGGGAAAGGTAGAGAATAGCCGTCTTTAGGGCGCGATTTTCCTGGAAGTGGGGAATTTCTACTTCCGGTGATCGTTCGAATAAGCGCAATCGGGTTCGGGGACTGTAATGTTGTTTTAATATTCCCGGCGCCGAGGGATCCGCACTGACCAATGGACGATAGGGAACAATTTTTTTGCCCAAAACATCTTCAATCATCTCCGCCGTAATCGCTCCTGGGCGTAAAATCGCAAAATGTTTGCCAGTTAGATCTAAAATTGTGGACTCCAGTCCAATGGTACAGGTGCCGCCATCCAAAATGTAGGGAATCTTATCGCCGATCGATGCCGATACGTGTGCCGCACAGGTTGGACTCAGATAGCCGAAAGGATTGGCACTGGGAGCTGCTAGAGGACCCGACTGGCGTAAAACCTCCCGAAAAATCGTATGTGCCGGTAGGCGAACCGCCACTGTTTTTTTTCCAGCAGTGATGATATCCGAAACGCTTTTTCGTTTTCTCAACAGGAAAGTCAGCGGTCCTGGACAAAAAGCATCTACCAGACGATATACTCCATTGAATAAATCATCACTAATCTGGACCAAATTCAATAGGGAAGATAGATCCAAAACATGCACAATAAGCGGATCGACAAGCGGCCGCGCTTTTACCTCAAAAATCTTCCGCAGCGCCGCATCGTCACTAATAATTGCCGCTAACCCATATACCGTCTCTGTCGGTAATGCAACCACCTCCCCCGACCGTAGTGCATCAACCACACGCCGAATGGATACCTCACTTGACACTAAAATCTCTGCCCCCACAGACACTACTTCATCAGCAACATATTGCGTGCCCGTTTAACCATACGGGTAATATGCCGCTGTTGACGTGCACTGAGACCGGTATATTTTTTAGGTAAGATTTTTCCCGTTCCCGTAACATATTGCAATAGCACCTTCGCTTCGCTCCAATCAATTTCCAATGGTGAAGGGGTCGATATTTTTTTCTCTGTCGAAATATCCATACTGGCTCATAGACAATGCATCATTGATTCAAAGTCAAGGGAAAATTGCTGGGGCCCCGCCCTCTCGGCGCGAAGCGCCGAGAGGGCGGGGCTGAAAAGAACTAAAAGAAAAAAACTCGACCCTTGCGGCCGAGCCCCACAGAAATCACAGCCTTACTCTTTGTGAACTTTGATTCCAATTCAATATGAAAAAAAACGTTCCCAATATCGCACAAATTCCAAAAAATAAAAATACCGCATCCCATCCCCATAGATCTGCCACTCTCCCAACCCCTACTCCGGAAACTGCTCCCCCTAAATACCCAAACGTTCCCGTTAGTCCATTCGCTGCCGCTGCCGCCCGTTTAGAACCTAATTCCGCTCCCGATATTCCAACCAATGTCTGTGGTCCGTAAATGAAAAAGCCCATTAAAAATAAAAATACCGTGTTCACAATCTGCGATGAACTCGATATCCTCCAAAATAAGAATAAAAGCGTGATGAGCAAAATCATAAAGTAAAAACTCGTCCGGTTCCGCTGCCCTTTAAATATCCGGTCCGATATCCACCCCGCAAGTACTCCCCCAAACGCTCCCGTTAACTCGAATAGCGCAGATTGAGCCCCGGAACTTAAAATCGAAGCCCCACGCGCTTCCTGTAAAAACGTCGGCGCCCAATTGAAAAATCCCATGCGAATGATATAAACAAAAAAATTTGCCATGCATACGTACCAAAGCGCCCGATTCGGTAAAATATGCTCCAGAAAAATCTCCCGAAATGTAACCTCCGGTTCTTCACTGTGCACCGTAACCACCTCTAACCCCTCCTTCTCTTCGATGGACGGTAACCCCAACGACTCCGGCGTATCCCGCAGACGTTCAAACAAAATACCCGCCAAAAGTAAGGCAATAACCGCTGGTACAATGAAAACGGAACGCCAACCAAATGTCTCCAATAACCACGACCCACCTAGTAAAATCGCAATACTTCCAAATTGATGGGATGCATTCACTAGGCCCCAACGCGTTCCCAGGTCCCGTGGCGCATACCAATGGGTCATGAGACGCGAAACCGGTGGCCAACCCATAGACTGAAAAATACCACTCAAAGCGTAGAGTAGCGCAAAAACAAAAATGGAACTCGAAAGGCCAACGCAAAGAGCACAAATCGCTGACCCAATTAATCCAATCGACATGAAATAACGCGCGTCGGTCCGATCACAAATCACCCCGCTAATAAATTTCCCTACGCCGTAAATAATCGAAAATAGAGAAAATACCCAACCGATTTCCGAACGCGAATAACCAAAATCCCGTAACATTTCCGGAGCCGCAACGGTAAAATTTTGGCGTACGATGTAAAAAGTTGCATACCCCAGAATGAGCGAATAAAGCAACCGCCTGCGCCAATAGCGATATTGCCGATTGATGTATACCATATGCATGGCTGAAGTTGTCCTCTGCCTCTTTACCTTCCGTACTTTGGTTACCGCGTAACTCATATCCCAATCCTTGGACTATTTTAATCCTATGCAATGCGTTTGCTGAAAATAATTTTTTTTTCAAATAAATTTTCCGAACTTACCCATTTTATGCAAAAAATAATGCCCATTGGGAAAAATTTTCTTGACTCTTTATGTAAGGAGGTTGTTTGTGGGGCTCCGCCCCACACCCCGCAAGGAGTCGGAGACTCCTTGACCACCTTCGGCGGCCGAGCCCGGCGCATTCTGCGCCGGGCTCGGCCGCAAGGTCAAGTTTTTTCTTTTAATTCCGCGCCACCCCTGCGCAAATTGCACAGGGGTGGCGCAGAATTTAATCTCTTTTTTCTTTTTCAGGCCGCCCCGCGGCGAAGCCGCGGGGCGGCCTTTGGCCCCTTTGCGGTTTCATTCAGTGGCAATGCCACTGAATGAAACCGCAAAATCCAGGTCCAGGGGACGGATCCCTTGGCAGAGGGGCAAGGGGGAAGGGTTCCCCCTGCTATTCGTAACGAATTTGTCTGCTAAGAATAGCTGCCAAGATGATTAAAAATAACGCCAAAGGGGAGTCGAACAAATCGTTGGAACCGAAAATGGGACGTGTGACCGGAAAAACAGCACAATTTTTGAAAATCGTTAGGGAGAAAATAACTCCGGCGTGAAGACCTATGGCCGCTGTGAGCTTTTGGGTATAAAAGTAAACCGATGCAAGTAGGTAACCCAGGGAGAAGATGATCAAAAATTTGAACCAGGAAATGCCGACGAGTGAATGGAAAATAAGTTCATAGAGGCAATAGAAGCCGTTGGAAAAAGTCGTTGGCTCCTGGGTTACGAATGGGGAGTACGTGGGGCGGAAATGAAGGTAGGCAAAAATGAATGCCGATGAGGTAAAAGCTAACACCGGTCGCATTTTGTCCAATAGAAACCTAAAAATGAATCCACGGAATAACCATTCTTCCAGTAGGGCAATCAGGAGTGCTCCCAGTAATGCTTTTGTTAGAAAAAATAGGGAAGGTGTTTTCCACGTGAAATCTAGAAATAACATTTTAGCGCCAAATATTCCGACAACAAACCATATACCCTGGATGAAGAATGGGCAAAAAACTTTACGGTTCGGGTAATCGGGAAGCGAATTTATTTCCTGTCGGTATGTTTTCCACAGAGCAGGGAAAAAAAAGAATAATGCAATGAGCCGAATGCGGTCAAAAAAAACGACGAAACCTTTGTTAATGAGGTAGGTGTTGAGCTCGCTTGGGGATTGCTTGTGCCAATTGACGATACAATTAAAAATCAAAGGAGTTGCGATAGCTGCGATCAGTAACGAACAGAAATAGAAAAGTAATAAATGCAAAATGGGTGAAGTGATCAAGTGCTTGCGTTGCAAGGGATTTCGGATTTTTTGGGAAGTGAGTGACATAAAATAATTCAAGTGGACGATAAGTTTTCAAATCTTTTGTCAAATTTCAAGAGAAATGCGATTGGCCAAATTACACGGGAGTTGACACGATTTTTTTGTTAGGCATGCTGGGATTGATATGAAAGTGCTCGTAACGGGTGGCGGTGGATTTTTGGGCTGCCACATTGTCGAATTACTCCTGAAACGGGGATACTCGGTACGCGCAGTCGGTCGCCGTGGGCAACCGATATTGGAATCGCGCGGGGTCGAATGTTTCAGGGGAGACATTTCCTTTCGGGACGATGCGGACAGGGCAGTTCGGGGTGTTGACGCCGTTTTTCACGTCGCAGGCCGAGCATCTCTCGATATGGATTTTCACGCCTATTACAATACGAACGTTATGGGTACCAAAAATATCATCCGCGCCTGTGAGCGCTACGGTGTTTCTAAGCTGGTCTATACCAGCACACCGGCCGTCGTCTTCAACGGGAAGGATTTTTCCGGGGGTGATGAAACGCTTCCCCTTTGTAAACATTACCACTGGTACTATTCCCGAACGAAGGCCTTAGCCGAAGAGTATGTTTTAAAGCATAATTCTGAACAGTTGAAAACTGTCGCACTGCGTCCCCATCTTCTTCTCGGCGAAGGGGATCCACACCTTATGCCGAAAATTATACATTCCGTAGAAAGGGGCAAGCTAAAGATGATTGGCGAAGGTAAAAATTTGGTGGATATTACCTTTGTGGACAACGCGGCCTATGCCCACCTCCTTGCATTCAATGCGCTCGAAGGGGAGAAAGTCTGTGGAAAAGCCTACTTTATTGGTCAGGAAAGACCGATCAACCTATGGGAATTTATCAATACGGTTCTCAAAAATGTGGGATTACCGCCGGTGAGAAAGCGAACATCCTTTCGTCGAGCTTATTTTGTGGGGAAAATGATGGAAACGTGGTACCGATATTTTCGTTGGTCGAAGATGCCGCCGATGACGCGGGCACTGGCCGTAGCGTTAAGTAAGGACCATTATTTTTCCCACGAGCGAGCCCAGGAGGATTTAGGTTATACGCCGCAGGTTACGATTGAGCAGGGGTTGAGCAGTCTGATCAAGATACTGCGCATACAGGTAAAAGTTTTAAAAATTCCGAACTATTCATTGGGGTAAAATGGGTGTAGTCCGAAACATTTTAGGAGTTTCCTGCTGCACATTCCTATCGCGTCTATCGGGGCTTTTGCGGGACGTGCTCATTTTTTCGGCCCTTGGAACGGGGGAATTAAATTCCGCATTTTTACTCGCCTTTACCATACCGAATCTATTTCGTCGGCTTCTGGGCGAAGGGGCATTGAATTCGGCACTTATCCCAATTTTTTCCGACGAGTACCACAGGAATGGTCGGGAGCAGGCCTTTATTCTGCTCAATAAGGTCCTATCGCGACTCATCTGCGTATTGGTGGGTATCATTGCAATAGGTCTTATATTTTTAGTGGGCGGTATTTTTTACGCGCACACACCGGAACGATGGCGAGTTTGTTTTGTGCTGAGTGCAATTTTATTGCCCTATATGTTTTTCATTTGCCTTACGGCGGTTCTTTCGGCGATACTAAATGTTTTTGACAAATTTTTGTTGGCGGCTAGCAACTCAATTCTGCTGAACGTGAGTATGATTTTGGCGGTAGTGGTCAGCATTTACTGGGGAAAAAGTGCATGCATTTACGGTTTATGTTTAGGGGTTTTAATCGGTGGAGCATTGCAAATGGCATCGCTATGGGTGGGGTTAAAGCAATATGGTTGGCGATTTCGGTTTGACCGGGATAGTAATGAGCGCATAAATGAATTCCAGCGATTATTTTTCCCTGGAGTAATTGGGGCGGCGACGGTACAGATCAACATAGCGGTTTCGCGACTACTGGCATATTTTGTGAGTAGCAGTGCAGTTTCGGTACTATACCTAGCGAATCGTCTGACAGAATTACCGATGGGTATTTTAGTGATTGCGGTGATGACGGTAATTTTTCCGCGCCTATCGAATTTTGAAGCGCGGGGTGAGAAGGCATTACTGCGGGTGGAATTTGGGCGAGGAATTTTCATGATTTTAGTGATCATACTCCCGGCAACGGTAGGTCTTTTAGCCTTGGACCGAACGATTCTCGATCTACTTTTTCACTGGGGGCAATTTGGGGTACAGGATATGGATCGGGTACTACCGGTACTACGCATTTCCATTTTTTCGCTACCGTTCTACGCGCTATCGACCCATTTTATTCGCGGCTATCACAGTAAGAAAGATACGATAAGGCCAATGATTTTTTCATTTATCAATTGTGCGACGAATATAATATGCACGATTGGTTTCATGTTTTACTTTGAGGCGGTAGGGATTGCCCTAGCGAATTTATTATCGGTAATTTTCCAGATGTTTTTGCTCTACATGGGGCTAAATCGGCGCTATGAAGAATTTCGGATACCGATTTTGACTGTAAAATTTTTCAAAGTGTTAGCCGCAAGTCTACTGATGGGGGCAATCGTCGTCGGGCTCGATCGAGTTTCAGCCATATATTTTTTGGGTAAGATGCGTGATATGGTAAGCTTGAGCATCAATATACCGTTGGGCACTACGATTTATTTTGGGCTTCTCTATCTATTCCTAGGGCAAAAAAATCTCAACGAACTGAAACCTCTCATCGCACGACTGACTAAGAAATTTAAAAAAAAAATGAAATGAAATTTTTCTAAGGGCTGCGCGCCCTTAGGATCCCCACCAGGAGGCACCGCCTCCTGGACCTAGTTTTGGGGGGTGTTTCAAGTGGCACGCCCCCCGCTAAAAAACCCCGTGGTTTAAGCTGCCCCCGGCGGACCC
>JAITJQ010000025.1 GCA_031278845.1 Puniceicoccales bacterium | reverse complement strand
CCCTGCGCATACTGCGCAGGGCTCGGCCGCTAGGGCAAAATTTGCCCCCGCGGCGAAGCCGCGGGGGCTGTAAAGTCCAGCCCGGCGCTTCGCGCCGGGCTGATTTTTAATTCTGCGGTTTGATCCGGTGGCGTTGCCACCGGATCAAACCGCAACCCCCAGGTCCAGGGGATGGATCCCCTGGTCAGGGGTTGCAAGGGGAAGAATTCCCCTTGCGCAACTCCCTTCACCTATTGCTTACAATTTCCAGTCGGGATAAAAATCAACTATTTTTGAGGCATGGGATTCATCGAAGGCCGTTGCAAAGGCAATCATTGATGCGTTATCGCCCGTATATTTAGGTTTGGGGAGGTGGCATGCAATTTGCTTTATTTCGCCCAATTTTTGCACACGTTCTCGAAGTAATTGGTTATTGGAAACGCCCCCTGACAGGCCAATGCTACGGAAATTTCTTTGGGATAGAGCCTGCTCCATTTTTTTGGCTAAAACATCGACAACTGCGAGTTGATAACTCGCGCAAATATTATTGAACTGTTCACGCAGTTCCTCGTCATTCAATTTTTCGAGCAGGTAGCGCAGGCTTGTTTTCAGGCCCGAAAAACTAAAAAACATTTCATCGGGTTTAGTAAACGCCTGTGGGAATTTGAAGGATTTCGCATCACCCTGTGCGGCCAAGCGTTCTATTTCTGGACCTCCGGGATAGTTTAGTCCCATCAATTTAGCTCCCTTATCGATCGCTTCGCCTGCCGCATCATCGACCGTTTGCGCGAGAATTTGTATTTCAAAATCTGCAGTAATTTCCGATAAAATCGTATTTCCACCGGAAACGAGAAGCGATAAATGTGGAAAATTTTCCGTTTCAAAATCTTTTTCCGACAAATTTTTCCCGATAAAGGGGGATAGAATATGGCCACGCAGGTGATGAATACCGATAACCGGTCGACTGAGAAGCAGACCTAAACTTTTTGCAAAAGATACTCCAAGGCTCAAGCTTCCCGGTAATCCGGGTCCACAGGTAACTGCAATTTTCACAATTTCCGACAGGGAAATTTTTTGTTTTAGATCTTCCAGCAGCATTGGAAAGTTACGCAGATGTTCGCGTACGGCCAATTGGGGAACGACTCCACCATAGGGTATATGCCAATCGACTTGGGAACTCGTCCTTTCATAGGGAAACGATCCGCTTTGTTCATCAAAAACCGCAAGGCTTGTATCATCGCAAGAACTTTCGACACCCAAAATCATGGAATGACAAAATCTGGCTCCATGTATTCCATATTATCCCATTCGGGTAATTTCAAATACTCTGGAATTACCTCATTCCTTGGTCCTAAGAATTGTATTTTCGACGAATGGCAATCGACTTTTTCAATTTGCTCGAGAATATCCACAATTTCTACGGAAACTTCGCGAACGATGGGTACGCGACAAACTAAAACCGGAATCTCAATGTGATTTCCAATGGCATAAATAACTGCAATGATCACAAAAAATCGCCATAGCACGCTCCAATATTTTCCGAAGGGAGTTGTCGAAGTACGCGATTCTGAGAGAATCAATACTAGGCCTCCGGCTTCGTTTTCGGTAGAGCGGTTAACCTACGACCGTCTTTCCATTGGCCCCGCTTGCGCAATAATTCAATTCGCTCAAAACGCTTTAAAACGCTCCGTTTCGCAGTATTGCTACCGCCTCTTCTAAAACTTGAATGCTGAGACATAACACACCTTCTTAGATCTTATTCATAATGCACCGCTTCGTGAAAGCAAGCTAATTTTTAACGAATCCCCAATTTTTTCCATAGACGATTTTCAGTAGTATTTTTTTAGAAAATCTATTGGTGTATCCTGCTTTTGGGGATCGATATCGACGGCGATTGCGCCATCCTTCAACAGGATAATGCGATCGGAAATTTTGACCAAAAAATCCAAATCATGGGAAGCGATAAGGATCGTAATATCGAATCGCTCGTTGATAGATTTTAACAGAGAGACGACATCCATCGTCGTCGATACGTCCAAACCGGAAGTGGGTTCGTCGCACAACAGAATATCCGGATGAGTCATCAAGCTTCTCGCCAATGCGACTCGTTGCTTTTGTCCACCTGACAAAGTATTCGGATATTCACTGGTCTTCGCTGCGATACCTAAACTTTTCAGTATATTTTCGGCCTGTTTTTTACAATTCTCTTTTCCGGACTTATCTTTCAAACTTGGCGCATAGATCAAATTTTGTAGCACCGTCATATGGGGAAAAAGCTGAAAATCTTGAAACATAAAGCCAGCGCGGCCATTACATTCTATGGTTCCATGATCAATTTGCTCTAGTTTTTGGATACAGCGAAGCAGGGTCGACTTTCCGGAACCGGATGGTCCTGCGATCCCTAAAATACTCGATTTCGCCACATCGAGATGAACATTTTCTAAAACTTTTGTATTGTTAAAAACCTTACGGGCATTACAAACTTTTAGCATAGGGTCTCCTTTGTTCAATTTTTTCCCCGATGGATTCGATGAGTCGGACAAGGCCATAGTAATAGATACCTGCCATACAAAGTGGCTGAAAATATTCGTATTGTTCAGCGGCAATTGTTTGCGATCGACGCATAATATCTAGGCCACCAATCATAGCGATTAGCACGGTTTCTTTCAATAAAGCGATCACTTCATTGACCATGGCTGGAAAAATATTCGTTATGACCTGAGGCAAAATGATATCTTTCCACATATAAAACCGCGGAATTCCCAATGTTTGTGCCGCTTCAAATTGTCCCCGCGGCAAACTTTCTATGCCCGCCCTAACTATTTCTGCAATATAGGCGGAACTATTGATACCGAATGCTAAAATACCAGCCGACAACAAATCTAATCTAACTCCGATAACATCGGGGGCGATGAAATAGACGAAACTTAATTGCAATAGAAGCGGTGTTCCTCTCAAAACAGAGACAATCGCATTGATAAGTGATCGACCGATGCCGTTGTAGCGCAATATGGACAATAAAATTCCGCCTACGACTCCAATAAAAACACCACCAAATGTTAATTTTAATGTAAGTCCGATCCCGGATCCGATATACAAAAAATTGGAAATAATTTTATTCATTTGGTAATTTCCACGCTGCTTCCAATTTCCATTTTTTCCTCAGCGCTTGCAATTCTCCAGAGGCCTCCAGTGCCTTTAAAACTCTATTAATCTCAACTCTCAATGGGGAGCCTTTGGGAAGGACAATTGCAATACCATCGCTCACCTTCAAAGAATCCAATACGAGATAAGTCCACTGGGGATTTTCCTCGCAATAAACATCCGCAACAAACACATCCATATACACGCAATCTCCGTGGCCAGCCTTAAACATCTCCATGGCCACATCGATTCGATCCACTGAAATTAATTCCGCTTCGGGAATATTTTCTCCCAAGGTTTTTTTTATCCGACCACTTAACTGATAGATAATCTTCTTTCGGGAAAGTTCTTCGAGACGCGTTATTGGATCGTCCTTTTTATGTAAAAACACCATTCTTTCAATGTAATAGGGAATCGTAAAGTCAAATTTCTTCCGTCCCTCCGGTGTCACGCCAAATGCGGCTACAAACGCCTCGATAAATCCTTTTCCTAGGGCAATTTGTAGGGGACCAAAGGCCATATCTTCCAAAACAATTCCTTTTTTTAGTTTTTGACCAATGAGCTTCGCCAACTCGATTTCGAACCCGGTAAGGGTTCCATCCCGATAATGCTCCATTGGAGGATAATCGGCACAGGTACCGAAGCAAATTACATTTTTTTCCTTTTCGACGACAAGACCTTCATGGGATGACTTATGATAAAACCAAATCATAAGCATTCCCATTAGGATCGACAATACCGCAATAGTAAGCTTTTTCATATTTCTTCCACCATTCCGAAAAAATTTCTCCCAATGTCAATTTTATAGTTTTACGTTTAATGAAAATGCAAACTCCTCTGGAAAATCTTGCGTCAAATAACTTGACAACCAAGGAAGTAATTCCAATTTCGGTAGTGTCATATGGCACTAAGAATCAGATTGCAGAGGCAAGGGCGGATACATCATCCGTCGTATAGGGTTGTTGTGGCGGAAAGTTCGAGTCGCCGCGATGGGAAATATGTTGAAAAGATTGGTGTATACGAACCTCAAGCGAAGGGTAATTCCTCGGAATTGTCAATGAATTTAGAACGAACGACCTACTGGATGAGTGTCGGCGCAAAGGCGACGGATACGGTTGCCCAACTCATACGCAAGGCAAAGATTTCCGTAAAAAAATAAAATTAAGTCTCTTTTGAAAATTTGACAAGGGCCCAAAACACTCCAAAGATGGGAAGCATAGGGAGGGAGTGAGCTCCGTGTCCGAAAAATGCAACACATTTTCGTCAAGCTTTTTGAAGTATAAAAACCTTTCGCTATTATGGATAAATTCCGCTTTCGCCGATTGTTTGCTTTGGGTAACGTCCTGCTTTGCCACCTTTTTTGCTAAAAAATTTGACAGGGGGCCCAAAACACTCCAAAGATGGGAAGCATAGGGAGGGAGTGAGCTCCGTGTCCCGGAAATGTGACGTATTAATTTTCCGTAAATCCGCCAAATCTTTTTACCCCTCCCTAAAAAACGGTGGTGAGGGAGCGATTCGAACGCTCGAAGGGTGAAACCCGACAGATTTACAGTCTGCATCCTTTAGCCACTTGGATACCTCACCAACCAGCCATAACCCTACTCGCACCTATCATTTTGGCAAGTATTTTTTGGGGAAATTTTCCGGTCTCGCAAAAAATCCCCCCAACAAACAAGACAAAAACTCATTACAAAAAAAGTCTTGACATCGTTTTTTTTATCATCTTAAGTACTTAAAAGTAATGGTGTTTTATGTTTAGAGCGTTGATGATATTTGGAGTGTTTTTTTTAGCATCCTTTTGGCATTTTATCCAAGCGGAAATTGCTAAAGACCTACAAGAGCCAGTTGGATTATCCTTTTTGACCGGCTCGGGTACTGCGATGGAAAGCTATATGAGGAAAACTCAAAAGCTTAAAGAAAGTAGTAGCAAAATTCGAAAAGCATGGCATGATTGTGTTCATATGCTAACGCGCTCATGCCCGGAAGATAGTAAAGCATATCAAACCGTGAAAACTTTATTAGAGCAATACCCGGATCTAGTTTACGTGGTCGATGCCAATGGCAGGAATCTATTAATGGATGCGGTATATCAAAACAATGAAGAGATGATTGCATTCCTGATACCACACTATGTCAACGCGCAGTTGCTGGATGAACAAGATATCCATGGTGATTCGGCTTTGTTTATTGCTATTCGAAATCAAAATAAATATGCGATCGCATTACTTCTGTTTTGCGGTGCTAGAATCGATATTCCTAATCTGGAAGGTTTTGATGCGATTCAATTTTCCTGTACCCTCAAAAGTCTCGAAATGCTCTATTTCCTCAGAGGTATTTTAGAAAGATTGGACGAGCTGGAAACGCAAAAAGAATCAGCCTTGACAAAAATAGTATATAATTAGTATTCATTTTCAAAAGGATAACTATGGATAATGATCATATTTCAAACCCGGTTTTTAGGGATAGCGTTTTTTATTCGCAGGATACTCAAGCGATAGGGATGACCATCAATGGTGTTATTCGCAAATCTTTCATTGCTCTGTTGTTGCTGCTAGCGGGTGCTGCCTTTGCATGGACTCGCTCCTATACTTCCGTCGCTGAAATTAACGGAAAAATTATGCTATTTTCGATTGGGACGCTTGTTTTATATTTTATAACAATGTTTAAACCTGATATCGCAAAAATCACCGTTCCATTATATGCCATAGGCCAAGGTTTTATCATTGGAGCCGCCTCCTTGTTCGCGCAAAGGATATATCCTGGAATTGTTGTACAGGCTTCCGCGGGAACATTCGGCGTTTTTGCGGCTATGTTATTTGTATACAAAACGGGAATCATTCGCCCCTCTGAGAAATTTATTATGGTTATTACAATGGCAACATTGGGAGTCGCCTTTATTTATTTGGCCGATTTTCTAATGGCGTATTTTGGAGGCTCTGGTTTGTCAATCGTCCGAGATTCTTCTAATATTGGGATCGCATTTAGTGCCGTTGTTTGTATTATTGCCGCGTTAAATTTGCTTTTGGACTTTGAATTTATTGTCCGTCAAAGCAAGCTGGGCGCACCTGAAAAAATGGAATGGATCGCTGCCCTCGGATTACTTGTGACGCTCGTGTGGATTTATTTGGAAATTATACGCCTATTGCTGAAATCAAAGTCGCGTAGCCATTAGGCAAGCTCTCCTAAGCAGTTTCATTAAATGCATATTTTGGTTATTAAACCTTCTGCTCTGGGGGACGTCATTCATGGGATGGTTGTCATCAGTGAATTGAAAAAACAATTGCCAGAATGTGTCATCGATTGGGTGGTAGGTGATAAATTTGCTGAAATCGTAGCCCAATCCCAAATCGCGAGGAACGTTTTCGTTTACGAACGTCATGGAGATTTATCTTCAATTTTTCGCCTCATTTCGGAAATACGCCGAGAAAATTACGATTATGTTTTCGATATGCAGGGCCTTGCCCGTAGCGGTGTTATGACCGCTATCGCAAAATCCCCCCGTAAAATCGGCCGTCAGGATGCTCGCGAATTGTCGTTTCTGGCCTATACACAAAAAATCAACTACCCAGGGCCAGTACATGCAATAGATATTCTTCGAGAATTTTTAGACGTTGCTGGATGTAACAAAACCGTCTCAGGAATTGTGCCGGAACTTCAAAATATTTTCTCGTCATCCTTTGACAGTTTTTTAAATACAGAGCTCGCATCTAACCCGGTTATTTGCCTATTTCCCGAAAGCCAACGCCCCGAAAAGGAATGGCATTTTTTTCCTAACCTGGTCCAAAAGCTTATTCCGCATACCGCTCATGCGGCAATTCTATTGCTTGGTAATCGAAAAGATAAAATTCCGGAAATCGTTTCACCACACTTTTTCGATTTACGGGGCACAACTTCCCTAGTGGATGTCGTATTTTTAATTAAAAATGCTAGCCTTGTCATTGGTAATGACAGCGGACCTTTACATATTTCTGCAGCCCTCGGTCGACCTACACTCGGCTTATTTACAGTCACCGATCCTCAACGCTTCGGTCCTTACCCGATCCTTAAAACTTCCCATATGGTTCTCCAATTAAACAATACTCCCGATGAAGTTGATGTTGTTACCGAAGTAGCCCACGAGATGCTGGGTAACGTAAAATACATGCTAAAACAAACATTTGCGCAACTAAAAGAAAAAAATTAAAGAGTCTACTCTTGACCTTGCGGGGGGG
>JAITJQ010000090.1 GCA_031278845.1 Puniceicoccales bacterium | reverse complement strand
CGCCGGGCTCGGCCGCAAGGTCAAGAATAAACTCTTTGACTTGTTTTTTCCTTTAGTGCCGCGCCACCCCTGCGCAATTTGCGCAGGAGTGGCGCGGCACCTAATTTTTCTTTTCTTAAATTAGCAGCCCCGCGGCGCAGCCGCGGGGGGCCTTTGGCCTTAGCGGATTGATCCAGTGGCATCGCCGCTGGATCAATCCGCTAAACCAGGTCCAGGAGGCGGTGCCTCCTGGCGGGGATTCTAAGGGCGAGGAGCCCTTAGAAAATTCCCCTTGCCGGTGCGTCAATTTTGCTAGTGTCGTTTCATGCCCATTGAAATTTTACCCGGATTCCGTGAATTTTATCCGGAAAATTGTTTCGAAAGAAATTTTATCTTCGAAAAAATGCGTCAAGTTTGTCGAAGTTTTTGTTTCAGCGAATACGATTCGCCGATCCTCGAGCCATTGGAACTTTTCACGGAAAAATCCGGAGAAGAGATTGCGTCGCAACTCTTCAATTTTGTGGATCGTGGAGGTCGTGCGGTAGCGCTTCGTCCGGAGATGACGCCTGCCGTTGCGCGGATGATCGGTTCAAAAATTCACGCGTTAAAGCGACCGTTAAAGTGGTTTTCCATTGAAGAAAATTTCCGTTATGAGCGTCCTCAAAAGGGCCGATTGCGTTCTTTTTATCAGCTCAATGTGGACATTTTTGACGAAAAAAGTATCCATGCCGATGCGGAGGTCATTGCCCTAGCGGTTGCGATTCTTCGGTCATTTGGTCTTACCGCGGACGATTTTCACGTACGTTTAAGCGATCGCAATCTTTGGACTTTCCTATTGCGAGGACTCGCGGTGCCGGAATTTTTAGTTGCCGACGTATTATCGATCATCGATAAGATGGAGCGCGAATCTTCGGAAAAAAGTGTAGAGAAATTGAACGCCTTAAATTTGGAAGGTGCTCGACTTTTAGAAAATATTGAAATCTTTCAGGTGATACATACCGTAAATGATTTGGAAAAATTTTTCTTAACAACACTTAAAGATTTAGGCGATGAGATGGTCCTACGTTTGGATCAGTTGCGACTATTACTGGCGCGTTTGGAACATTTCGGGTTAGCGTCCTTTATAACGCTTGATTTTGGAATTGTCCGTGGATTGGCCTATTATACGGGATTTGTTTTCGAGATTTTCGAGCGTTTGGGGAAGTCGCGTGCCCTTGCCGGCGGAGGACGGTATGATGATTTGGTGGAAAAATTCGGCTACTCTAAAACGGCAGCCGTTGGACTTGCGATCGGCGATGTTACTTTGGGAAATGTATTAACGGAACGGCATTTAATGCCAGCATTTGATCCGATAGCGGATCTATTTATGATCTTCGATTCCCAAACCGAGGCCCTTGCAATGGGCGATGCCTATAATCTAAGGGAACGGGGATTTTCTGTGAATTACATTTTAAAAAACGATTTTTCCCTGGACAAACAATTTAAACAGGTGGCTAAAGCGCATTGGATTGCGTATTACACTAACGGTCGGGAGGATATTATTTTGCGCAACGTCGTCCAGCGCAAAGATTATCCCATACACCGTTCCGAAATTGCGTCGTATCTATGATCGACAGTGAATTTCTATTTCAGCAACTGAAGACGGTCGAAGATCCGGATGTGCACGTCAATGTGGTCGACTTGGGATTAATTTATACCATTGAAGAAAGTACCGATGGTTCTATTGTAGTGGCGATGACTTTAACGTCGCCGAGTTGTCCCATGGGCGATTTTTTAATCGAATCCATCAAACAAATGATTGCATCGATTCATCCGGAACGTGAAATCGTAGTCAATTTAGTTTGGGATCCCCCCTGGAATCAGGATATGATCACTGAAGTGGGAAAAATGGAATTGGGAATACTGTAAAAATGAAATATCTCGATCGCTATATTTTTTTTAAATTCACAAATAAATTCATCCTGTTTTTTATTGTTCTAAATGCATTTTTGCTCTGTTCCGATACTTATACCCATTTGGAAAATTTCTTAAGGCATCATATACCTTTCAGAGATATATTTTATCACTATATAGCCCAGGGCATAATCTATTTGCCACTGATATTACCTCTCACCTTTGTGATGGCATTGATCTTTGTCTTTATCACGATGCAGCGCAATAATGAAATTACTGCCCTATTGTCTTCCGGAATAAGTTTTTTTAAAGTAATGCGCATGCTCTGGTTTTTGGGCTTTATCGGATCAGCCGTCCTATTGTGGGGCAATCTCTATTGGATCCCCAAAGCCTATGAATATTCAACCCATTATCTGGAAAATCTCGAAAAAAATAATGCCGATGGCAATACTCTCTTTGCAAAACATTTGACTTTGAATACCCAAAATCGCCTGTGTTATATCAATCGCTATGACAAAATAGAAAATCGCGCTTTCGGAATTGCCGTTCATGAATACGATTCGAAAGGAAAGGAATATCGAAGAATTGCGGCACAGTCTGGATATTTTGACGAAGAGACACACGCTTGGACACTGGAACAGGGACGCGAAATTTTATTTCATCCTAAAAAACAAGTTCCAGATGAAATCCACGTCTTTGAACGGTGCGTATTTTCTGAACTTAACGATTCGCCAAAATTAATGCTCCTCCTCCAATTGCCCGTCCAAAATCTTTCGCTTCCGCAATTGCAGAAAGTAATCGAAGTACAAAAGGCAATCGGTCAGGACAAGAGCTATAAAATGCGTTTTTGGGATCTGATCCTAAAATCTACCTTTTGTTTTCTCAGCTGTTGGATTGTTTTCCCAGTACTTTTTTCGACGTTCGGAAAAAATTATTGGCGTGGCGTAATGCGGTTAAGTACCCTATTGCTGGCCTATGGCGTCCTCTCCTATACCCTATGTACCCTGGGAATAAGTGGTGCCATTCACTGGTTGTGTGCCTCACTCATTCCTTTTGGCTTCCTCCTACTCATGCCCCTACTCTGGATCCGAAAATTGTGCTAGCTGCCCAGGGGGGCTCCGCCCCCCTGGACCCCCCGCAAG
>JAITJQ010000079.1 GCA_031278845.1 Puniceicoccales bacterium | reverse complement strand
GTCAAGGAGGCCATGCCTCCTTGCGGGGGGTCCAGGGGGGCGGAGCCCCCCTGGGCAGCCGAGGAAGCCCCAGGAGCCTTTTAATCTTCGATTTCTGCTCCTACTAGGCCTTGTTCTCGGAGGGTATCCATGATACGTGCGGCGCGGTTGTAGCCGATTTTTAATTTACGCTGGAGGAAAGAAGTTGATGCGCGGTCATTTGTCCGGATAATTTCTAGTGCACGGGGCATGAGTTCATCGTTCCATTTTTCATCGTTTTCGGAGCCCGATTCAAAACCATTTTCGATCCGTTCCTGGATTGATTCCTCAAATTTTGGTCCCCCATTTTTTTTGTAGAGGTAATCGACGATGCCGTTAATTTCGTCGTCGGAGACGAGGGCTCCCTGGGCACGGACTAAGCCCGATGCTCCTGGCGGAGAAAAGAGCATATCGCCTTGGCCGAGGAGTGCTTCTGCTCCACCCGTATCTAAAATTGTTCGGCTATCCACTTTCGAAGATACTTTAAAAGCAATGCGACAGGGCAAATTTGCTTTAATGATGCCCGTAATGACGTTTACCGATGGGCGTTGTGTGGCTAGAACGAGGTGAATTCCAGCCGCACGGGCTAGCTGTGCGAGCCGCGCGATGTATGTTTCGATATCCCCTGGGGCAACCATCATAAGATCCGCCAATTCGTCGATAATACAAACGATATAGGGAAATTTTCTATATTCCGTTCCGTCTTTTTCATCAATTTTCGGGAGGTCTTTTAATTTTATGTTATAATTGGCGATATTACGCACACCCATTTGGGCGAAAATTTGGTAGCGCAATTCCATTTCTCCGATGAGCCATTTCAAGGCTCCGGGTACTTTTTGCGGTTCGGTTACAACTGGAACAAGCATGTGGGGCAATTGATTATAATTCTGCATTTCGACGATTTTCGGATCGACCATAATGAAACGTAAATCCTCGGGAGAGGCGTGGTAGAGTAGGGAAGCGATAATCGCGTTGATGCACACTGTTTTTCCGGAACCCGTAGCACCGGCGATAAGAAGGTGGGGCATTTTGGCGAGGTCATAGATCATGGGATCACCCGTAACGCTACGACCTAGGACAATTGGGATTGCCGCCGTTAACTCAGCCCACGTTTTCGATTCTAAAATTTCTCGTAGATGAACACTGGCGGGATCCTTATTGGGTAACTCGACGCCAACGCAACTCTTCCCGGGGACCGGTGCGATGATACGTACCGATTTTGCCGCCAGACCCAGGGCAATATTTTTATCTAAATTGGCAATTTTTTCGACGCGAATGCCCGCATCTGGTGTCACCTCATAGCGCGTAATGACAGGCCCCTTATGAATTTCTCCCGGCGTAACATGTACGCCGAATTGTGCTAAAACTTCGACCAGCCTTTGGGCAACCTGTTCACAATTTTCCCGGCTAGTACCCATGTGTTTACAGGGACTGAGTAAATCAATTCTCGGAAAAGCGTATCCCGAATCGTGTTTTTTAAACGTTACTTCTGTTTTTGCGATATCTGTTTCTTCAAAAATTTTGACACCGGGTAATTTGGGGGGGGAATTTTTATCGGAAATTGCCGCTTCCAATTCAGGAAGCTTCGGCTGGATATTTGCTTTGGGTTGCCGTAATCCAGTGTACAGTCTGCCAATCGGATTGCCTATTTTGCAAATCAATTTAATCAATGAATAGGGACACTTGAGTAGTCTTTTTATGAAGTTGCCCGGTGACGTATTGCTGTAAAGAAGAATTTGTAGCAGTAAGACGGTGGAAACGGTGAGTATGGAACCTACTTTACCCAATAATGGTAAGAAAATGCGCTCTAGCAAAAGTGTTCCCCCAATACCACCTAGCCCGGCCGATAACGAGGGGAAAGACCGTATCCCAAAGAATTTTTGAAGCCACTCGAGGAAAATTACGATGAAAGTGATAAAGCAAACGACGGAAAATAGATGCCAAATGGGAAATTTTTTGGGGAATAGAAATGTGCAGAAAAGTATAAAAGGAATGAACGGTAGCAAAAATGTACTACCACCAAAAATGCGAAATAGCCAAAATGCAACCGTCGATCCAAATGTTCCAATGAGATTATTCGCTTCAATACCACAATTCGTCGTCATCCAGTGACTTTGCTGCGGTGAGAAATCAAAGAGCGCAACCGTAAGCAGTATCGCGCAAATTGCCATGAATAAACCGAAAATAACTCGCTTCTTCGTGAACATATATAAATATGCCCAAAGCATACCCAGCGTTCCCCGTAGCGACAATAAAAATCTGAAAATGATGAAATTATTCTTGATCGGTTAATAGATATTTTTTCCCTAAACCCAAAGGGGGATTAGCTCAGTTGGTTAGAGCGCTTGCATGACACGCAAGAGGTCACTGGTTCGAGTCCAGTATCTCCCACCAAATTGAAAGTTGTTATGGTGTTCTGTCCCACGTCTCGCAAGGAGGCTACCTGTGGGGCTTTGTCCTATACCCCGCAAGGGGTCGCGGACTCCTTGACCTCCTTTGTCGGCCGAGCCTGGCGCAATCGTAACGGTCCTTTAATCTAACTCATTATCGAAATCGTAATAGCCAAATTCCGTTAAAATTTTTACAATTGTTTGATTAATTTCGGTGTCATTCCCAGAAAAAGTACAAGCGATTTCTGCCTTAACACGATGCAATAAGTCTGGGTTTCGATCAATAAAAAATTCCGGATTATCGAGTTGATCCAAAATCCTTTTAAGACCAGCCAAATTTCTATTACCGATACAGGACATGATCTGCTCCATTACCAACTCATCATTCGCCTTTTGGGAACAGCCGTCCGGTAATTTTGGAGTGAAAATAGGTGAATTGCCAATCGTCATTTCCCAGCGAAAAATGCCACCATCAGGGCGCGTTTGTTCGACGAAAGTTTTCGGTCCTTTGTCGCTTCCTATAGTAACTTCTCGGAATAAGGTTCCACTGTCTGGATCCTCGCGAAAAGGGTTCTGTTCTAGATCAAGCTGTCTCCTTTGTCTTCTTTGGAAAGCGGCATAAAGTTGTTTAGTTTTGAAAGCGGTACCCAAAAATATCTTTTGTGGATACAGTCGTTCAGTTGCAGAATTAGGGTAAGAGAATGCCTTCGGTGGAACAAATTGTTCAGTTTTAGGAGCGGTAGCAAAAAATGTCTCCCGTAGAACAAATTGTTCTGTTTCGGGATCAATGACAAAAAATGCCTTCAGTGGAATAAGTCGCCCAGTTTTGGGATTAATGACAAAAAATTTTTCCGATGGAACCAATCGTCCAGTTTCTGGATCAGTGACCAAAAATGTCTCCAGTGGACCGAATCGTCCAGTTTCGTGATCGATATATATTTTTTCCCTTGTTTGATCATCGTAAAATCCCTGCATTAGCTCAAGTTTTCTAATCTCCTTTAGACTATATTCTAACGCTGCATACAAATCGCTATCTCCAGAAAAAATAACGCCACAGAAACCTATGAAACTCAAGTAATCTATTTTTCTCGTCATATTTATGATATTCTATCGGGAACAAGTGGAATAAAGTCTAAATTGATGTAAATAAAAAAATTGGAAATATTCCGAAATGCTCAAATTTTATTTTTCCTTGGGTGTAACGGCCGCGATATGTAGTTCGTGTAATTATTTTTCCAAAGCACAGGAGGGACTTTGGATTGCCAAGTCCCGACCTTTCTGTGTGCTTACAACTCTTCAGTAATGTTTCGATGAATTTGTCGTTCTATGCTCCGTCTTCTGGATACAAGAAACATTCTTCTAAACGATAACCAAAATTGACAAGAAGCCTTATAACCTCGAGGTAAGCTTCGTCTTTATCGGAATGCCTATTGTCTGCTATAAATTGCAGTAATAGATTCGGATGGAAATCAATAAACCATTCCGGATCGTGGCATTTTTTCAAAGCCTCTTCAAGTTTTTCTGGGTTTTTGTTGAAAGTATAGTACCTTATTCCTCTTATTTTCTTGGTGTCTCTATTTGGGGAATGAGGATGATCTAATTGTTCTAGAATAACGATCTTAGCTATTCCTAATAGTGTTGGGTTTGCTTCCCAGCGAATAATGCCATTTTCGTATTTCTGCTCGACAAAACATCTTAGAACTCCGTCTATTTTCTCTTGAAGTATCCGATACTCACCATTGCGAGTTTTTACCCCAAAATTATCTGATAGTTGCAGTGCTGCACACAGATCGCTATTTCCCGAAAAAATAACGCTACAAAATCCCATGAAACTCAAGTAATCTATTTTTTTCATCATATTTATAAAGTTCTACCTGGAATAAATGGAATAAAGTCTCAATCGATGTAAATAGAAAAATGTGGAAATATTTCGAAATGCTCAAATTTTATTTTTCTTTGGGTGTAACGGTCGCAATATGTAATTCGCGCAATTGTTTTTCCGAAGCATAGGAGGGACTTTGGGCCATTAAATCTTGACCCTTCTGCGTCTTAGGAAAAGCGATTACGTCGCGAATGGAATCGGTACCGCAAATGATTGCGGTTAAGCGATCTAAACCAATTGCGATGCCACCATGGGGCGGCGCTCCAAACCTAAATGCCCGCAACATGTATCCGAAACGGTCGCGGATAGTTGTCTCATCCAAATTCAAGACATTACGCATTACCAATGACTGTAATTCGGAATTGTGAATGCGAATGCTCCCTCCGCCGATTTCAAACCCATTCAAAACGATGTCGTAATGCTGTGCGCGCACATGGAGCGGATCGGTTTTTAATTTTTCCTCATCCTCCTCCACCGGTGCCGTAAAAGGATGGTGCGTCGAAACATAGCGTCCCTGATTCTCGTCGAAGGAAATTAAAGGAAAATCGACCACCCATAGGAAATTAAATTGATCCCGCGGAATGGATAAATGCCCGCGGTTGACGAGTAAATGGGCACATTCCAAGCGGATTCGTCCTAAAATCGTACACGCATGCAGCCACTCCGATGCCGCAAAAAATACGATGTCGCCATCTTCAATCCGAAGTATTTCCTGTAAAGCATCTTTTTCCTCCGCCGATAGAAATTTCAAAATTGGCGATTTCCACTCGCCCTTTTCGTATTTAATAAAGGCTAAACCCTTCGCTCCCAGTGTTTTCGCAATATCTTCCAAATTTTTCAATTCCCCTTGGGTGATATCGGTGAGTTGTTTACCATTAATTGCCTTGATTGAACCACCTTTCTCTAGACAATCGCGGAAGATTTTAAATTCGGAATGTTTAAAAACCGATGATAAATCGACCAGCTCTAGAGCAAAACGCGTGTCCGGCTTATCGGAACCGAAACGATCCATAACCTCCCGAAAAGACATACGGATGAAGGGTGTTTCGATATCGCGGTTTAGGGCTTCTTTGAAAACAATTTTCATCATTCCCTCAATCAGTGCATAGATATCTTCGCGGTCGATAAAGGACATTTCCAAATCAATCTGGGTAAATTCCTGCTGCCGATCGGCACGCAAATCCTCATCGCGGAAACACCGCGCCAGGGAATAATAGCGCTCGATTCCGGCTACCATGAGCATCTGCTTATACTGTTGGGGAGATTGGCTTAGGGCATAGAAGGACCCTGGATTTTGCCGGCTCGGAACGAGAAATTCCCGGGCACCCTCCGGAGTCGTTTTAAATAGATAAGGCAACTCAACCTCGATAAAGTCCTGATGGTCCAAGTAATTGCGGACGGTATGGGCGATGCGATGGCGCGTACGGAGGGCGCGTAAATTTTTCGGACGGCGTAGGTCGAGATAGCGGTAGGTGAAACGCAAATCCTCGTTTACCTTGTCGGCTTTACTATCTTCCAAAGGAAATGGCAACGTATTGGCGATGTTACATATTTTGAGCGCATCGGCAATGATTTCAATTTCTCCCGTTGCGATGTGTGAATTAGCGGTGTCGTCGGGACGCAAACGTACCGTACCTGAAATTTCGATGACAGATTCGTCCTTGAACGTTGGGAGTAGGGGAGCGTAAGCATCATTTTTGGGGTCGAGAACAATTTGCGTAATGCCTTCTCGGTCACGCAGATCCACAAAAATTAAACCGCCATGATCGCGGATCGACTGAATCCACCCGATTAGATGAACTGATTTCCCTACATCTTTTTTCGTAAGCGCGCTACAATGATGGGTCCTTCTCATTTTTTTGAAGGTAAGAAAATTTCTGGGAATATACAAGAAAATAGGTGAAAGACTTTCTGTGGGACTGGCACGCGTATAAAAATGGAAATTGATAAATCAAGTTAGGCGCAACTCCTGTGCAACTTTGCACAGGAGTTGCGCCTAATTAAAAAAAACTTGATCTTGCGGCCCAGACCTGCGCAGTATGCGCAGGTCTGGGCCGCAAAAACAAGGTCAAGGAGGCTGTGCCTCCTTGCGGGGTGTGGAGCGGAGCCCCATAAAAAGTAAAGCTTGCTTTGTTGGATATTTTTGATAGTAGAAAAGTGTTGACTAGTGGGAAATTGTGGGAAGCTATGGGAAAGTAATATTGGTTTGGGAAAGTAGGAAATTGTGAGTTTGTTGGTAAAGAGTTTCTACGTCGGTGAATATGCACGTTCGGTAGACGAAAAGATGCGGATTGCCCTACCTGCGAAATGGCGACCGGATAGCGAAGTAGACACTTTTTTAGCATTACCGAATCCTGCTGGCTGCATTACCGTTTATCCTCCGAAGATGATTGTGCGTTTGGAAGAAAAAGTGGCGGAAGTCAGTTTTGGCGACACGCAGGGGCAGATGGTTCTTGCGAAATTGTTCTCCAAGGCGGATACTTTTTCCTGTGATAACAAGGGTCGCATAAAGATTGAAGAACGATTATTGAAGCATGCCCAAATTCAATCGGAAGCCGTATTTATCGGTGGAGGGAGTACGTTCAATATTTGGGAACCGGAAAATTTCAGGAATTATTTAGCAAAAGAACCGCAGGAGGATGCTGCTTCTGTGCTTAGGGGGTTAGGTCTATGATTGAAAGCGAAGTACCGATCCATATTCCGATTATGCTTTGCGAAGTGGCGCAATTTCTCAATTTGCAGCGTGGAGGGAATTTCTTGGATTGCACTTTTGGGGGCGGTGGACACAGCCGTTATTTCTTGGAAAATTATCCTAATATTACCCTATTTGCCATCGATCGAGATCCAGAAGTTGTGGTACATGCCGAAAAATTAAGGGCGGAATTTGGAAACCGGTTTCAATTTTTTACTCGTTTATTTTCGGAAATTGATCGAATTCCGTTGCCACTTTTGCAGGGTATTTTTTTTGATTTTGGTGTTTCATCGTTCCAGCTCGATGGTGAAACTCGTGGATTTTCTTTCCGTTATCACATGCCATTGGATATGCGCATGAATCCTCAAAATGGCATAGCGGTCGACGAATTTTTAGCAACGGCAGATCGCGATCAACTCATCGAGGCCATTCGAGATTTTGGCGAAGAGCGGCACTGGCGCAAAGTTATCGATTTAATTTTAGCCAAGAGGGGAAGTGAAATTATAAAGTATGCGGATACATTCGCCGAATATATTGCGGAAAATTTGCCGAAAAATTTTCATGAAAAAATTCATCCGGCAACGCGTACCTTCCAGGGGTTGCGCATTGCTGTTAACGGAGAATTGGAAGAAATCCGCAATGCGTTGCCCAAAGCTTTCGAACAATTGGATCACGACGGACGGTTGGTAACGTTAAGTTTTCATTCCCTGGAAGATCGAATTGTAAAGCAATTTTTCAATGAAAAGGCGGGAAAAGCAATCAATTGCCATGAAAAATGGAATGATCGCTCTACTGTCGCAAGGATTTTAACAAAAAAACCCATAACACCGACAGCTACGGAAAAGATTAATAATCATCGTAGCCGATCGACAAAATTGAGAGCATTGGAGAAATTTTGAAATGAAAAAGAAATTTATTAATAATCAACTCATCATATCATTAGGTATCAGTTCGTCGTTCGTCGTTTTTGTGGCGACATTTGGAACGCTGTATTTTCGCCAAGATGCCTTTATGCATGCCAATAGTCTGAAAATAATCGAAGCTCAGTGCGCGGAACTCGAAAATGAAAATCTTATTTTATCGGCACGAATCGCACAGATGCGGGCCCCCCGCCATCTGCAAGAAAAAATTTTCACACTAGCACTGCAGATACCGAAGGAGCAAATTTTGCATGTGCGAAATTGGGACGAATACAAAGAGCTTTTCCTCATGCGCGATGCATTGGCCATGAATACATCGCCAACATCTCATTTTTAGAAGAGGCTGTTGTGGGGCTCCGGCTACCCAAGGGGGCTCCGCCCCCCTGGACCCCCCGCAAGGAGTCATGGACTCCTTGACCTCCTTCGGCGGCCGAGCCCGGCGCGGAACGCGCCGGGCTCGGCCGAAAGATCAAGTTTTTTTCTTTTCGTGACGCGCAACTCCGGCGCAATTTGCGCCGGAGTTGCCCGGCACTTAATTTTCTTTTCTTAAATTAGCAGCCCCGCGGCGAAGCCGCGGGGCTGGGCCTTTGGACCTTAGCGGATTGATCCAAGAGCAATGCCACTGGTTCAATCCGCAAAACCAGGTCCAGGGGATGGTATCCCCTGGCGGGGATTCTAAGGGCGTGTAGCCCTTAGGTCTATACCATCGAAAACTATGAGTCTTCGGTATGATCGAGATCCATTTTGTCGAAGATATCGCCCAAGCTAGTCAATTCCTGGTCACTTTTTAATTTATCGTAGGCTTTAATTTCGGCTTCGAGTGCACCGGTATCGTAGTTTGCAACCTTAATAGACAGGCCGATGCGACGTTCATTGCGATCGATTTTGATTACACGGGCCGTAACTTCGTTACCAACCGCCAACACGTCTTTGATTTTTTCGACATGATTTTCCGAAATTTGGCTAATATGAATCATTCCATCGATACCGTGTTGTAGTTCGACGAACGCGCCATAGGAGGTAATTTTGACCACTTTTCCCATGACTAAACTACTAATTTGGAAGAGCGTATCAATATTTTCCCAGGGGTCATTTGTGAGTTGTTTCATACCGAGGGCAATGCGTTGCTGATTAGGATCGATGTCGATAACGATAGCATCGACCACATCGCCCTTCTTCAAAACTTCGCTGGGATGATTAATTTTTTTCGTCCAACTGATATCGGAGACGTGGATCATACCATCAATACCATCTTCCAATTCCACGAAAGCGCCGTAGTTGGTGATATTGCGAACAGCTCCGCGTATGTGTGCCCCTACGGGATAATTATGTTTTACCATCTCCCAAGGATTTTCCTCGAGTTGTTTAATACCGAGCGCAATTTTCTGGGTTCCCTTTTCGATACCGAGGACGACGGCTTCGATTTCACCGCCGACTTTCAGCAATTCGCTGGGTTTATTAATGCGTTTTGTCCAGGACATTTCTGCCACATGAACGAGACCTTCTACGCCCGGTTCAATTTCGACAAAGGCGCCATAGGGGACGAGATTGACTACTCTACCTTGGATTTTACTGCCGATAGGGTAGCGATATTCGATATTATCCCAGGGATTATTTTTAGTTTGTTTCATGCCGAGGGCGACCCGTTCTTTTTCTGGATCGATCTCGAGGACCATGACCTCAATTTCTTCGCCCACACGGACTAGTTCATTGGGATGGAAAATTCTTCCCCAGGACATGTCGTTAATGTGAAGAAGGCCGTCGAGGCCGTCGAGATCAACGAACACGCCATAATCGGTAATATTTTTGACAACACCGTGACACGTTGCACCGACTTGAATGCCAGACATAGCTTTTTGCCGTTTATCCCTACGTTCTTCTTCGATCAGTTCGCGTCGAGAGATGACAATATTTTTTCGTTCCAGGTTAATTTTAACGATTTTAAAGTCATAGGTTTGGCCGATATATTGATCGAGATTTTTGGGGGCCTGGGTATCGATCTGTGATCCGGGGAGAAAGGCATCGACGCCGATATTGACAATGAGTCCGCCCTTTGTTTTCGATTTAACTTTACCGTGGACGACTGAACCTTCGGGGCAAGTTTCAACAATACGGGTCCAATTTTTTTTCTGTTCCGCCTTATCGAATGAGATGATGGGATTTCCTTCTCGATCTTCAAGTTTTTCGAGAAAGACATCGATTGCTTGGCCAACCGAGAATTCATTGATATCATTGAATTCGATTGCAGGGATTTTTCCTTCCGTTTTCGTTCCGATATCAACAACGACCGTATTGTTGCCGATTTCCGTAATGATAGCGGGGATAACTGTACCTGAAAGTAGTTCCCTAACGGGATTTTTTTCCAGTAATTTTTCCATTATATTTGACATTTATAGATGCTCCACAGTGGGAGGTTAAGGGTTTAAAGATAATATCACCGCGATATTATTTCGGAGTCTCAGGATTTCAAAAAATAGAATTAGGCAAGATTTAAAATATATTTTCGGTAAATTTTTATTTCTGGAGGGGGTACAGGAAAACGTTTTATTTTCATCCCATTGGGATTTCCGATTTGATACGGGTTGAGGTTTTGGGTCTACTGCTTTTGACATGCTACTCGCTCCCACCCTCTACCTCCCAGCTTTGGGAGAAAAGCGACGGCTGTCAAGTTGCTTATAAAAAAATGAGAATTTAGAATGACTCGATACGAGTCGAGGGTTTTGGGATCTACTCTTTTTGACGCGTCGCTTGCTCCCACCCTCCACCTCTCAGTTTTGGGAGGAATCCGACGGCTGTTTAAAAATGGCTTGATGCAGCCTGAGGTTTTGGGGTCTACCGCTTTCGACATGCCGCTCGCTCCCACCCTCTACCTCCCAGCTTTGGGAGAAAAGCGACGGTTGTCAAGTCATTTATAAAAAAATGAGAATTTAAGATGGCTCGATACGAGTCGAGGGTTTTTGGGTCTACTCTTTTTGACGTGCCGCTTGCTCCCACCCTCTACCTCTCAGTTTTGGGAGGAATCCGATGGCTGTTTAAAAATGGCTTGATGCAGCCTGAGGTTTTGGGTCTACCGCTTTTGACATGCCGCTCGCTCCCACCCTCTATCTCCCAGCTTTGGGAGAAAAGCGACGGCTGTCAAGTTGTTTATAAAAAAATAAGAATTTAAGATGGCTCGATACGAGTCGAGGGTTTTGGGGTCTACTCTTTTTGACGCGTCGCTTGCTCCCACCCTCTACTTCTTAGCCTTGGAGGGAAATCAACGATTGTCAAGTTGTTTAAAAAAAGTATTTCCAGGAAACGATTTGCCCGAAACAATTTCCCGGAAAATAAATTAGAAAAAGTAGAAATATTTTGTATTTTCTGCTTGACAAGATTCGCCGAATCGCAACAATTACAACATGTTTATTTTACAAAACGACAAAATGTAAAAAATAAATCTTTTACTCTGCTGGAAATCGTCTTTACAATTACAATCATCGGAATTTTACTAGCTATTTGTCTGCCCGCAATGAGCGCGATCAAACTCAGCGCGCAGAAATTAAAAGATCAGTCGAATTTGCAAACAATCGCCAAGGCCTGGTACGAATGTGCCGTCAATCGCGGCTGGACGATTAATGAAATAAATGGTAAGAGTATTCATTTAACTTTTGCCGAACAATTGGCAGGCTTCGGTAAAAGCAGTCCTTCCGATATGATCCTTAATGATCCATATGTTTATATCTCACCGGGGGATAAGCATGCGTCCAGGGTAACGCAAGAAGCAATTTGTCGCTTTGCAGATGGAGTTATTGTTAGCAATGAACCGTGGCTTAGCGCACCTTCAGATTCAAAGTTTAGGTGGGGAACGCTGATTAGCTATTGTTTGGCTCTAAATTTACCCTCAAATGTTCCCGCTGAAACCACTCCTTTGGCATTTACCCGTGGACTAAGGAGTGATACGGGTACGTGGGACGAGATACTGGGGCTATATGGCTCAAAAGGCGGCTACGTCGTTTTCTGCGATGGCCATGTTACCTGGTTCGATGGCAGCAAACCGGCGAGATTTCTGAAATGGGACCAGTCGGGATATACCTCCGATATCTGGGAAGCTGTACCGCCCGGTTCGAAATTTTGCTGTTCCGATTGGGGATCCTATGGGGGTTCGACGCAAGCTATATTAGTCCCCTAGGCCTACACTATTTTCCATCGCTTGTTAGGTTTTTGAGGGGAATATTTTGGAGAGGAGAAATATTTTTTCCTTAAGACAATTTTGGTGGAAATTTCCTGAAAATTAGAAATATTTTGTATTTTCTGCTTGACAAGATTCGCCAAATCGCAACAATT
>JAITJQ010000068.1 GCA_031278845.1 Puniceicoccales bacterium | reverse complement strand
TTGACTTGTTTTTTTCCTTTAGTTGCCGGGCAAATCCTGCGCAAATTGCGCAGGGTTTGCCCGGCACTTAATTTTTCTCTTTTTAAATTAGCAGCCCCGCGGCGCAGCCGCGGGGCGGGCCTCTGGCCCCTGCGGATTGATCCAGTGGCGAAGCCACTGGATCAATCCGCAATCCAGGTCCAGGAGGCGGTGCCTCCTGGCGGAGATTCTAAGGGCGCGCAGCCCTTAGGCCACAACAGCTTTCAGGATTTCTTCGATGGAGGCGGTCGCGGTTCCGACTTTTCCGACGACGATTCCCGACGCGAGATTTGCTAACTTAGCTGCACTTATGATCGGTTCGTGGGCTGCTAGAGCTGCCGTTAAAAATGCAATTGCCGTATCGCCTGCTCCCGATACATCGAAAATTTCCCGCGCATTACTTGCAATCTGTTCCACAATTTTACCATTTTCCGCGATTAACATACCTTCCTGTCCCAGTGTAATCACCAGATATTTCGGCTGATGTTTAGCAAAAATGTTAAGACAGATCTCGTTTGTATTAAAATGGTTACGAGTGTTTTCCACCATTTCGAATGCTTCTGACTTATTGGGTTTAAGAAGATCGATTCCTGTAAACCGAATGCCACTTTTGGGCTTTGGATCAGCTGCCGTAACGATGCCGTAGCTCTGTGCGGCTCCAATAACCCGATCGGCAATACGTTGCGTAATAGCTCCTTTGGCATAATTTGAAAAAATAATCCCATCGTAGCGATCGATTTTTGTCAGCAGTTCTTCTAAATATACGTTCTGCTCCAGGGTATACTTTTCGGGAGAATCTTCAATGTCGAGGCGACACAGCTGTTGATTGCGGACGATGATACGCGTTTTGAGAATCGTACGTATATTTTTTTGTTGGCAACTGGGATCAAATTTAATCGCATGCGTGGCGAGCAGATGTCTCAGTCGTTCACCGGGAACGTCAAATCCAAAACTTCCTAGGACTTCCACATCAATACCAATGGAATGCAAATTCAGGGCAACGTTTCCCGCCGCCCCCAAGGTTTCCCTTTCCTGTTCCACATCGATAACGGGCACCGGTGCTTCTGGGGAAATACGACTCGCATCGCCAAAAATATAGCGATCGAGCATCAAATCCCCAATCACAAGCATCCTCAATTGCGCAATGCGCTCTAACAAATTCTCCAATGTTTTCATCTGTTCATATCAAATGTTAGGTTGCCATAAGTAATTTATTAATTTTTCCCATGATTTAATCATAAAGGGAGGCTACGGATAATCCCACTCGAATCTGTGATCTGGCACTAAGAATTCACGATCTGACTCAGATACCTTCCTCATCAGATTCGAAATTGTTCGCACTATCCCGTTTTTGCTCATTTCTGCTCAATCTCCCTCTGCCGCTATTTTTAGTATATGCTTTATCATAAAATCCATGGCTTCTGGATGGGTCGCTAGATCTATGATACCTTCAAAAAGGTGAGATTCTTCCATAAGTATTTCACTAACGCTTTCAACAATTTTTGGCTTTATTTCCTGGCCTTGTAGTACAGTATCACTTAATGCTCTCAATAGTGCTTCCGATGCCTGCATTTCTGGAAAGAAAATTTTATCAAAGAATCCATATGGCGTCAGTAGTTCATTCTCTATGATCTGTATCGTAAAATCGATGGTCGCTTCGCAACCGGGAAATGTATTCTTCAAGATTGCAACGGTGGGATCAATAATTGATTCAACGATCGATTGATTTTGAAACAATCGAGATAGTCGTCCTTCTAGTGACATACAATCAGGAGACGCTTCAATAAGAATTGCCTCTGCCTCAATAGAGTCAATAATCGCCTCAGCACGCTCAGGATTCTGTTTAGCTATCGTATCCAATAAGGCTTTCAGTAATATCTTTAACGCTTGTGCCTTTGGCGGTAGTTGTTGTCCTTCTAAATCATCCCATTTTATTGGCGCACATTCTGGTATATATGGCACTTGGAACCTATCCTTTATCTTCGTTGCAAGACTTATAAGCGCACCGCAATCAGGCAATTCACTCATAAGGATTCCCCCGATGCGTTCAATAATTGCTAGAATTGTCCTCCGGCTCAGTATGCTTATACGCTTCACTGCTTTTAACGATTGTAATTCTAGAGGATTTGACCTCTTTAATATATATGATTCTGGAGAATCATATCTATCATCATATTTATGCTCCACATCATACATGACAAAATCTATGGTCCTTTCATAAGCAGGATATTTACGCATAAGGGCTGCTCTGATCTCCCCCGGTTCATCATCATTAGAGTACATCTCCTCAGCCTGATCGATTATCTGCCGAACTGTTCTTTCAATATTGACTCCGCTTACATCGCTTGGGCCATCTAGGTAAGTTGCGTGTTCCACTAACGATCTAATAAACCCCTCTTCCTCGAAAATAATCAATATACTTCGTTTTACAGAATCTATCATTCTTAGGTCTATAGGACCTACCTTTTTACTATGATGCATCCAACAAAAAGAAGTTACTACATATTCTAGATTATTTCTATAACTGTATAAAGCTAATAATCGGTCTTTTTGCTCGGCAGAAATTCTACCCTTTGCGAGATAAATATTTCTAAACAACGCAGATAATTCTTCCTTAAAATCTATTTCCGATAGTGACCGTAGGCATGATACGCTCCCATAAATGGACAAAACTGTACCCGGAAACGCCCCCATTAGGGAAGCCCCTAATATAATACTTCTCAATGTTCTTTTATTATTCTTATTTTTTTTCATTTTTTTCCTCAACTTCTATAACCACGCAAACTGTTTAATTTATGTCAAGAAAAAAATAACTTTCAAATAATTATTTGTGATATTCATGATCTATGACACACTGTTGTGTGAAATGGAAACTATATTTCATCCCTCTAAATAGCAATAAATAGCAACCATTTCGCTGTTTTTGAAAATTGTTGGAACGGTAAATTCTGGAGAAATACGACTCGCATCGCCAAAAATATAGTGATCGGGCATCAAATCCCCAATCACAAGCATCCTCAATTGCGCAATGCGCTCCAACAAATTCTCCAATGCTTTCATTTATTCGTACTATGTATTGAAAAGAGACTAAGGACGACGCGACTTGAGTTCATTAATTAGCTCAGCAAATCCAGGATCCGGCTCCAAAGATTCATCACCTAAATCAAGGAATCTACGATCTGGTTCGTGTGCACTCGACGCAAATTCTAAGAAAATTTTCTGTATTTTCGGATTGTTACTTGTTTCTGCCAAATCTGCCGGCGTTTTGCCTTGTCCATTTTTTTTGGTCATTGCCCTGCTAAATATCCCTCTATATCTTGTTGACAATAATTCTATTATCTCGACAGCTTCTTGTTTCACGGCACAATGTAGCGGTGTATCACCGCTTGAAAAATCGACAGTATCTAACGCCATCGAACCATATCGAGATCCCATAATTGCCTGTACTCTCTCTAGATCTCCAGAACCTACGGCCTTAAATAAGTTTTTCGACACTTGTTTCTCCGGAGATTTTTGTGATCCCAGTATGTCATTTATCGCAATATCCAGGATTTGTGCATGCATTGCGGGATCTATGGCTCCTTGATAATAGGATAATCTCTCCCCAAGAACCATCCTAATGAATCCAACAATTGCTTCCATTCCATCCGGATTTCGTTTGACTATAATATTCAACAATGTTTGCAACAATACCTTCGACACTTGTGCTTCTGAATGTAATTTTGGCCCTGGCTGATAATTTAACAGCTCTAATTCCTCCTCTATAGCTATTATTGCAGGACCCATGATTTCTCTACAATCAGGTAATGCGTCCATAAATACTCCCTTGATGGAATTAGCGATTGATCGTATAACCAATGGATTCTGATGCAATAGTACTTTCAACATTTCAATCGATTGATGGGACTCTCGCGATACGTCTCGCTTTAGCAAGACATCTCTTACTCCTAAAAACATTTTATCCCTAGGAAATTTATGCTTAAAAATCATCTCCATAGACCGACTAATTGCTTGCATTGCCGCGGGATTCTCTTTGAACACATTAGCCGACAGCACTTTCAATAATGTTTCTGCTGTGTTCCGCTTGGTTAGAGTCTCTAATAGCATTAGTACCGCTTGTATAGGGGGAGAGAATGATTGAACGTATTTTTTTGCACTTTCCATTGCGCGCTTCACGTCCATTTCACAAACGGGGAATTTCTCTTTAATGATTTTATCAATAGCCCCAACAAGTGTTTCAATTTCTGAGGGATTCTGTCGAGCTATAGCACCTAATAGTTCTTTTGCTTTTTGTATCTCTCGGGGCAATTCTTCCAATTTTGGCAACGCTGGCACCATCCTATTCTCTATATCTTTTATCGCAAGATCGATGAATTCTTTACAATCTGGAAAATTCCTCATGAAGACTGTCTTAAGGAATCGAATAATTGTTTGTACAATCGCTGGTTTTCGTTGAACTGTAGCTTCCAGGAATTTTTTCGCGCAATATTCTGGAGGATCCCAATCCATGCAACCATGCTCCTCTTCGTCTATCGCAATATTTATGATGTTTTCATAATCAGGATTATCGCACGGTCTAAGCTAGCTCCACTACGACGTAGACGCGCTATGAGGATTTCTTCCTCGGAAGATAACTGTTGGCCCATTGAAAACTTGAAACTATCATATAATTTTTCTGTAACCTCTTCCGGAGTCATCATCGCCCCTACTCTACATGATCCCGATAAGAACGTCGCTCGAGTCTCTGCTCAACCAGGTAGCGCTCCACGCTCCAACCAACCTGATGGTGCAGCCGCATAAATGGATGAAATCATACCCGGAAATTTTCCTATTAAAAAAGTCCCGAACCCAATACTTTTTAATATCTTTTTATTATCTCTATTCTTGTATATTATTTCCTCAATGTCTCCACATTCACAAACCATTGGAGGCACGTCAAGAAAAAAACAACTTTTTAATAAATTATCCATAATAATATCCACAGCTGAAATCAGGCTGTATGGAAATAAGCTCCATTTCCGTCTAAAATGGCGACAAATAACAACAATTTTGCTATTTTTAAAGATTGTTGGAATGGAAAATATTATCCATTTCAAACTTGATTTTTCTGAAAATTTCCAACATATAAAAATATCTATGGCATCGCCGACAGATATTCGAAAAGGCCGGGTGATTATATACCAAGGGGTCCCGCATTTGGTAATGGAAATGCTACACCGTACGCAGGGACGGCAAGCGGGATTTATCCAAACAACCCTGCGCAATCTGGAAACGGGAACTTCGACAGCCGTGAAATTTCGCAGTACGGAAAGCGTCGAATTTTGCCATGTTTCCACGGAAACCTTCGAATATTCCTTCGAAGACGATCAGGGGATACATTTCATGAATCCGGAAACCTTCGAAGATACCCTATTTCCTTTGGACCTCGTCGCCGATCAAAAACAATACCTCATCCCCAATCACGAGTATGATCTCCTATTCGTCGATGGAAAACCGGTCGAAGTACGCTTACCGGCATCGATCGAAATGAAAATTACGGAATCCCCGGAAGGAATAAAAGGCGATTCGGCATCCAATGTGCAAAAACCAGCCAAAACGGAAAGCGGGTTAGCACTTCAAGTTCCATTATTTATCAAGGAAGGCGACGTTATCCGCGTAAGTACGGAAACGGGAAAATATCTCGGCCGAGCATGAAAATCAGCCAGCCTAAGGGCGAGGAGCCCCTAGTCTTGGAGCAATAAAGTTTGTGTTGGACGTCGGTGGAGATTTTGTTAGAGAATGTGTATGCGCGCAGATGATTTTTTCAACTTCCCAGAAAGTTTAAAGCGGTTTTCGTATTTTTTTCCAGCGGACGATGCTCCCTGGACCTGGTTACCCAACATCGAAAAAGCGCTGTTGGCCTACCAAAATTTTACTCCCAAAGAACAGGAAAACGTCTTTTTGAAAAAAACTAAAAAATTATTCTCCCAATCAACGGCAGTTGCCATCGGAAAAAATGTACACATCGGGAAAAATGTGAAACTGCCAATTACATGTACGATCGAAGATAATGTTTACATCGGTGATAATACGGAGATTCGCAGCGGAGCACTGATCCGCAAAAATGTCATCATCGGTGAAAATTGCCTAATCGGTAATTCCTGCGAAATTAAGAACTCCCTCATTATGGATTATGTCCAAATGGCACATTTCAACTACATCGGCGATTCTATTTTGGGCTCCCACGTTCACCTCGCTGCCGGAGCAATCCTCTCTAATTTACGCTTCGATCGGCAATTGATCGCAATAAAAATAGGACAGGAAAAAATTCCAACGGAACTCAAAAAATTAGGCGCAATCCTAGGAGAATACGCCCAAATCGGCTGTAATTCCATCCTGCTCCCCGGAGCACTCATAGGAAAAAATTCTATTGTCTCAGCGGGGACGACTTTCGGCGGATTTTTAGACCCCAATAGGATGCTCTATCTCGAAACAAAAACTGTAATTAAAGACGTGGTTACCAACGGGTAGAGCCTTCTGACGGATTAATATTTTTTGCAGAAATTTTGCTTCCTATCCAGTTATTTTCGAAAGTTAATGACCGCATCCTTGCCGAAACTCAGATCGATACGTTCTACGGGCAAATTATTTCTAACTTTTTGTGTACTCAGGATAAAACTCAGACGTTTCAATTGCTCATCAAAATCGCTATCTTTAAAAATGACCGTTGAAGCACAATGGCAACGCACATTAATTTTAGACCAGGGGACATTTTTTTTCCGTAATTTTTCGATTGAAATCACCTCCATTTGGGCATAAATTGGCCAATATTTCGTTTTTGCCAACATCAAAAGCTCACACACTTTTCCCAACGTCTCCACTTTTTCGTATCGCCCATCGCCCATACGTTTCAACGTCGTACCCCCCAAAAATGGCATCATTTTCCGTTCAATTTCTGCAATATTTTCGCAAGAAAATACGACACCCTCTCCGTCCACAAACATCTCCCGATGGGACTGTCCATCGCGCACCAAAATTCGTAAAATGGGAATGCGTTCCTTAAGCGTGACTTTGATCGTATCCGGAAATTGCCGTTCGATATGGGCTTCCTTAATTTGGGAGCACTGCTCTATGTTTCGCTTTATCGTAAAAATATCAATCTCCATGATATCAGTACCCCGCGGAAATGTAAGAAAAGATCGAAGCCATTGCCCATTTAAAGTACCATTGGTCTGAAACTTAATTTGACACACCGGTTGTATGAAAGTTGATTGGAGATTCTTTCTAACCCAGGAAAAACCTATAAAACCAAAACCAATCGACCCACCGAATAACGCAGCCAATAGAAAGAATCTTAAGAGTCCTCGCAAAGAAAATATCCTGCGCGATGACGTCTCCCGCCTACGCTGCCCCTTTGGGGTAATCTGTTTTACACCCGGATTCGACTTCTTACCAAAAATCCACATTGACGCCCTTTATGTGTTAAAATCCTTCCCATTTCAATAAAAATGAAGGCATAAACCATTTTGCCTATTCTTTTCGAAAACTTTACCTAGACGTTGGTCAATTTTGAGACCATTGTCGGGTATTTAATAAATATTCTTTATAGACACAGAGCAAAAACTGAATCCCCTTCAATTCGCTCCCAAAACTCCCCATTGAGTAACCGACGCAGCGACAGATTCCAGTTTGCCGGCATGATCCCTTTCAAATGCAAAATCAATCATCCGTCGGCAAAGTGTAGAAAAATCGATACCCATTGCAGCCGCAGCTTTAGGGAGTAAACTCGTTGCAGTCATCCCCGGACTCGTGTTAATCTCTAGAAAATTAAATTCGCCCTGGCCGTTCAAAATAAAATCTAAACGCCCAAAGTCACGGCAACCGCAGGCCTGAAAAATCTGCTCCGAAACAGTCTGAACATTTTGGACTTCGGACTCCGTTAGCGGCGCCGGAACCAAATATTCCGTCACCCCTATGGTATACTTGTGCGCGTAATCGTAGAAGCCATCCCGGGGACAAATTTCAATCACAGGTAAGGCATGCCCATCGAGAATACCTACTGTGATTTCGCGACCCGTAAGGTAAGGTTCGACGATCCAGTTCCCTCGCATCCAATCCTTCTCGCAACGCAAAAAATCCTCAACTCCATAGACCCTCGTCACACCGACACTGCTCCCTCGATCATTCGGTTTCACCACAAATGGACCACAGGAAAATGCCCATAGTTCCTCAAAATCTTGCCCACTATAGGCACAAAATTTTGCCGTCAAAATACCCAATCGCTGCGTAATAACCTTGGCTTCACCCTTATTCATGCAAATCCGACTCGCCCTGGAACCACTCCCGGCAAAGGAAAACTCCGCCCATTCCAATAGCCGTTGTAACTGACCGTCCTCGCCAAACTCCCCATGTATAAGCGGAAAAATAACACTCTTCTCCGAATCAAGATCCCCAGGTAAACAATCCTCCCTCAACTCAAATAATTCACATTCCATCTGCACTCTCAGCGCCTCGAAAACCGCTTGTCCACTGCGCAGCGAAACCTCCCGCTCCGATGTACTTCCACCGCCGCTTAAAATCGCAACCTTTTTCATCTTCAATGACTCATCCTTGTATACCCAAAATTATTTCAATCCCAAAATCTGCCCCCGGCAAGCTGCCTAAGGGCTCCTCGCCCTTAGAATCCCCGCCAGGAGGCACCGCCTCCTGGACCTGGATTGCGGATTGATCCAGTGGCTTCGCCACTGGGTCAATCCGCAGGGGCCAAAGACCAGCCCCGCGGCGAAGCCGCGGGGCTGCTAATTTAAAAAGAGAAAAATTAAGTGCCGGGCAAACCCTGCGCAATTTGCCCAGG
>JAITJQ010000067.1 GCA_031278845.1 Puniceicoccales bacterium | reverse complement strand
AAAAAAACAAGTCAAAGAGGCTACTTTTGACCTTGCGGCCGAGCCCGGCGCGTGCCGCGCCGGGCTCGGCCGCCGTAGGAGGTCAAGGAGTCACTGACTCCTGGCGGGGTCTGGGGCGGAGCCCCAGAGCAGCCTCCTTGCGAGGTGGACGGAGTCCCACGGACAAACTTCACACTCCCAATACGGTGAAGAGTAGGGCAAACAGTGCATCGGCAGCGATAATCCAAGTAATTCCATGGACGACTGCCGATGTTGTTGTTTCGCCCACCGCTGTCGCATTACGTCCGCAGCGCACGCCTTTATAGCAGCCGATGCCAGCGATAATGATACCGAAGGCGATACTTTTCACGAGTCCGATCAAGACATCGCCAATTGCAAGGGCTTTTTTGGTTTGCAGGAGGTATTGGGTCAGGCTATTTTTTGTAAAGGGCAGGGAGGAAACCATACCGCCGACGATACCGACAAGATCGGCGAAGATACACAGGAGCGGCATCATCATAGCCAAGGCGATCATTCGTGGAACAACTAAATAGGTTATGCGATCGATACCGAAGGTTTGGAGGGCATCGAGTTCTTCATTGACCTGCATACTACCGATAGATGCGGCAAAGGCGGCTCCGGTTCGACCGGCCATAATCACACCGGTCATGAGGCAACCCATTTCACGGGTCATGGCGAGAGCAACTAGATCAGCCACATAGATACTGGCACCGAAGCGCTCGAGTTGGATAACGCTAACAAAGGCCATAATGAGTCCGACGAGTGCGCTAATGAGGGCAACGATAGGGAGGGCATCGAAACCGGTTTGCTGAAGAAAGGGCAAAAGATTTTTCCATTTATTTTTGTTAGGGGAGATTACGATAATGGCCAATGGTTTAAAGAGGGATAGAAAAAAAAGCATTCCTTCTTTCAAATTGGAATAAAAATCGATGGTTTGTTTTCCGATGCGGTAGAAAAAGCCGAAGGTTTTTGGGGACTGGGTATGGGAGACGACAGCCGTTTGGGGGAGGCTGAAAAACTTTTCGATGTTTTTTGGGAGATGGTATGTTTCCACGGCTACATTATTGGTTTTGGCCCAGGATTTCAGGTGGCTTAGAAAGACAAGAAAAGGGGAAGATATTTGTTGGAGTTGGGCAGCATCGACGATAATTTTTGTGATATTTTTCGGGATATGGTTTTTGAAATCCCAGGAACTTTGGGTAATATTCCAGAGACCCAAGCAGTCAAAATGGATAGCATTTATTTCGGCGTAGACATGTAAGGTACTGGAATTAAAAATTTCCTGCATGGCGAAGAAATTATCAACGGGTTAAAAAAGACAACATTAGAATCAGAGCATACTAATAATTCGATAAAGCATTGACAATTTTCTAAAAAGTCTCATAAAACAGGTAACTCTTTTTTGGACGTGACGCTTGCTCCCATCCTTTACCACTGAGCCTTGGGACTATTCGTAAACTTGTCAAGCCGTTTTCGCAATTAATAAAAAACAGTTTTCCTATCTCAGGGATTAAAAAAATGGCGCCACCGAATATAAAAAAAGATCCGCATCGCTGCGGATCTCTTGGTCTGTGATCTAAACAAAATTCATGGATGATTACCACTCGCTGCTCTCTGCTTTTGTACCATCGTCGCTATCATCACTACTTTTCTTCCATGCTGAACGATATTCAGCCATCGCTTCCACAAGTTCCTTTGGCGACAGCGATTTAGGATCACCTTTGGGGGGTATCTTTTTCTGCTTATTTTTATCATTTTCGGCATTTTCCACCTCCGCTTTAGCTTCTTTTTCGATCGCATCCACTTTATCATTATCAATGAGTGATTTCGCCGCTGCTATTGCGTCTTTGGCTGTCTTTTTCGCCGTATTCTTTGTTGTTGTCGCCGTTTCAGCCGCCGCTTGTATCTCCTTGCGTCGCTCCTCTCTTAATATATTTTTTAGGCTTGTTTTCAACTGTGATTGGGCCGCTTTAGCCGCTAGCCGTGTCCGTTCTGTTTCTATAATAACTGCCTTTAAGGCCTGCTTTACCGCATCCTGATCCCGCGATTCTTGAACGATTTTGGCAGCTTCCTGAACTCTTTGGTTAGCTGCTTTTGCCATTTCGGCCGATTGCTCGGTCAGCGTAAGATTAATTTTAAAATTCCCCTGTTTGATAAGATCGAAAGGATTTGGTAGCGACGTTCCTGGACCTACCGGTTGTGGAGAAGATTTTTTCGCTGCACCGATTACTTGCCCATTCTCATCAATAGAACGTCCGTACATATCTTTCGTAAGCTTTTTTGAACTTGGAGGCGGTGGAGGCGGTGGAGGCGGTGGAATATACAATGGCAATGACGATGATGATAGCGGAATGTTTCCACACAACGCCTTCGCTTTAGCCACTTGATCCTTTAAGTTTGCTATTGTTTTATCGCGTTCCGTCAGTTTTTGCATCAAATCTTCGATTTGTTTTTGTTGAGTATCCTCCGCCCCATCGTGTTTCGTTGGCAATTTATTGCGTCCCGTCACACTCGTTTCAACCAATTGATCCTTTAAGCTTGTTATGCTTTGATCGTGTTCCGCCCGTTTTTGCGTCAAATCTTCGATTGGTTTTGGTCGAGTATTTACTTTTTGAACATTCGCTACCGCTGCACCTGAACTATTGCCACTTAAATTTGAAGGTAATTCCCTGGGTCTCAATTGTGAATATGCCGAACGACTATTCCTATCCGGCTGTGTCGCTAACGGTAAGGCTTGCACACTACTCCTGTTCAACTGTGTCGCTGACGGCGAGTTTCGCACAACCAATGATGTATAACTCTTTGAGTGACTTTGTGTCGGCTGCTTCGGTTTCTTCGAAACTGCCTGTTGTCCCCACTTTTTATTCTTGTGCGATTGCTTTTGTACCTGTTGTGTTTTCCTTTTTGGGGCGGGAACTTCTTGGGCAGATTTTGAGTTATTCAATCTTCTCCAATCACGCCCATGACGTATATTATTATCCCATCGTTGGGACGCATCCGCACTCAGTAAACATAAAAACGACAGTGAAATAATTTTTATATTCTTTTCCATGATACACATTCCTTAAAAAAAAATATTCGTTTCATTCCGGAAAACCATCCAAATTGGTCAATTTAATCGCATGGACATTGGCATCTTTTTGTACAGTTTGCGAAAAATCACTCGTTTCTAACGGATTGTATTCATCCTTAGCCGCTTCTAACGGACTTCGGTCCAACTCTTTTCGGACGGGAGGCAATCCTATTCCCAAAATTTCCTGGCCCTTAACATCGGCTAAGGATGTTCCCTTCACACCACCCGCATCACTAACTATATTGCGGATATCCTTCATATTATCTATTCGACTATCCATGGAAGCGTATGCTATATATTTTTTACTTGATGTAAAGTTATAATTTTATATTATTCTGAAATAATGAAAAGTTCAGCTAAAAAAATATTATCGGTTATCCTTGGGATAAATGGTTCTTTTTCCGGCAATCTTCTTAGCGAAACGGCTATACTTTCCGATGAGGAAGAAGCCAAAGTTCTTCAGGAGATGAATCAGGCGTTGCGATCAGTGGCGGCACCCGCGACGGATAAAGCGATGAATGAATTACTGGGAGCGAATGTTCGAGCCGATTCTAAGGAACCGGAAAAATTTCAGTCGAAAGCAAGATTCGAAACTAAAAAAGTAAAATTTCCTATCAGTCGTCTTCTGTCTTCGATAAAAAAGTGGGGACAGTTTGAAATTATTATATGCGGGAGCGCCAACGATAAAAATCTCAACTATGTGGACAATTGCACCATAGATTTTTATGCGGGCTACAACGGTTGCCTGAAGAACGGGAAGATGCTTCTATTTAAATCGCAATGCACCTGTGCTACTTTACCGATCCACAAGGATCAGACGATTTGCTTTTTCATGCCCGGGGACATTCGTCAGAGGTACAATCTAACTCGCCCTCCCGATTATTGCGCCGTTCGTGTAACGGTAGACGGCATCAAGCAACAGATTGAAGTTCTTGACAAGAACGGCAAAGTTGCTCAACGTTCCGATTCGGATAAGTATCATAAATCTATCAAGGGAAACGCTTCCACCAATGATAGAATCGTCCGCAACGCCGACCAGCTACCGCTTTACGCAGACATTAAGATTCCGTGTCATCCGACGCTACTGACCGAGGTTGACGCCTAGTCGACGACGGAGCATTAGCGCTAGATTTGGTGGTATACGGTGCAGTTTTCACGGGGAGGATAAGGGTTGCCTGCCCACGGAACCATGGGCAACGAAACCCTTAGGCATTGGGTGCGGTCCGAACGGCCAAAATCCTTATCCACCTTAGGCATTAGTCATCATCCCGACTGTAATCCATCGCCTGCGTCCCGTCAGTTTCTGCCTGCTGAGATCTTAACCTACGGAACCTTTGTATCATTTCATTTTTTTCAGGGGTCCATTCTCTACATGACTGCCGAAGATTACGAGCTTTCGCAAATATACGATCAAGAGCATTCCCATCTGATTCTTCTTCATTATTAGATTCTTCTTCGTCGATTTCCGGACGGGGCTCTACATGGAGTTCTCGCGTTGTTTTATCTGAATCGGGTCAATTTGGCAAAAAACAAACGGATAGCCAGACTGATTAAAGCTAAAATCTCCTGTAAGCGGACTCTCAGGAGCAGCAGCATGACACACAGTCTCTCCATTTAACACGATGAAACTCCATACAACCAATGGCAATGCGTTTCGTTTTTTAGATAATATATGCTTCAACATAGTGAAGGATTTTCTCTTAAATTCTTCAATTTTTGTCAAGGACAAAATACAAGAAATTTCCAAAATCAACCCACTTTTCGCACGGTACGCATTATAAAACTATCAAAGGACGATCCCGCGGGAGAAATTGCCGCACGGAATCGTGTGCAACGAAACCCTTAGGCACCGGTTCTGACCCAATCGCGCAAAGCTCTTATCCGACCTTTGCACTGGCGATTATTCCGATGGTAACCTATCGCCTTCATCCTCTTGCTAATTTCCATCCACTTAGGTCCTAATTCATTATGGAACTCTTGTAATGTTTGATCTTCTATCGTGGACCATCGATTATATCTGGTGTTAGGATCCAGTGCTATCACCTGTCTTTGACATTGTTTGGCATCACGGTAATAACCTGCAACCTCCATCCCCTTGCTAATTTCTGTCCAGTCAGGCCCGCATTGCTTATGGAGCTTTTGCAGTATTTCCTTTTCTTCCGTGTGCCATTCCCTGCATACCTGACGCAAATCTGGAACCCTAGGAGTATCCGAATTTGGTCTTTTTTCAGCTCTAGGTCTTTTTCCTACAGTTTCCACGCGAGGCTCACATGCTGTTCTATTTAAATCAGTCTGATCTGACCCCAAATCAGGCGGATTGAATGGATGAATAGGCTGGCCTGACCCTAAATCAGCCTGACTGACCCCAAAAAAAAACCAATCTAGTTCAAAATCAAACAGGCTAAACTCAGAAATAAGTCGGCTTAACGCAAAAGCAATCGGATCAGATTTCAAATTTAACCAAAAATCAGGAGGCGGATCTTCTAGATCAGCGGCATGACACACAGTCTCTCCATTCAACACGACGAAACTCCATACAACCAATGGCAATGCGTTTCGTTTTTTAGATAACATATGCTTCAACATAGTGAAGGGTTTTCTCTTAAATTCTCCAATCTTCGTCAAGTATAAAATGTAAAAAATCACAAAATCAACCCACTTTTCGTGCGGTACACATCATAAAACTATCAAAGGACGCCCCCGCGGGAGAAATTGCCGCACGGAATCGTGTGCAACGAAACCTTTAGGTACTGGTTCTGACTCGATCGAACAAAATTATCATCCGACTTTGGCACTGGCGACCATTCCGATGGTAACCTATCGCCCTCATCGCCATGCTAATTTCCATCCACTTAGGTCCCAATATCCCACAGAACCATTGCAGTGTTCTATCTTCTTCCGGGGACCATTTATCATGTACCTGGCGAAGACCTGGAACCCTGGGAACAGCCGAATTTGGTCTTTCTCTAGCTCTAGGTCTCTTTCCGACAGCTCTCACACGAGGCTCGCGCGCTGTTTCACCTAAAGCAAGCAAATCCGACTTCCAAACGGGCTGATCTGAGCGAGAATCGGGCGGATCTGACCCTAAGTCAGCCTGATTGACCCCAGAAAAAAACCAATCTAATTCAAAATCAAACAGGCTAAACTCAGAAATAAGTCGGCTTAGCGCAAAAGCAATCGGATCAGATTTCAAATTTAACCAAAAATCAGGAGGCGGATCTTCTAGATCAGCGGCATGACACACAGTCTCTCCATTCAACACGATGAAACTCCATACAACCAATGGCAATGCGTTTCGTTTTTTAAACAATATATATCCCAACACAGTGGAGACTATTATCTTAAATTCTCCAATCTTTGTCAAGTATAAAATGTAAAAAATCACAAAATTAACATACTTTTCGTGCGGTACACATCATAAAACTATCAAAGGACGCCCCCGCGGGAGAAATTGCCGCACGGAATCGTGTGCAACGAAATCCTTAGGCATTGGCTTCGGCCCGCTTTGACAACCGCTTCGCCGGTTTTTGACGCTGCTTGCCCGGCTGACGCTTGTCTTCTTCATCGGAAGACGCAATTCCCCTGTCCCGTATGGAAAAACAAATCTGAAGCGTAGCTTCAATCGTAGAACCCCATAGGGAACTGCGAATGATACCGCCTAAAACAAGACAACAGAATACCTTATCCCAATAACACATAACACTTTAAAATTATTTTTTACTTTTTTTACGGAGACTAGTTGGAGAAAAAATTGGCAAATTCTTCCTTTTCCTTGATTTCGCCCAAAAACTTTCCAACGGCAACATTGGGAGCTTCTTCACCCTCTTCATCCACCATTTCGTCCAATGCCTCTAGGCTTCCCTTACCGTTGAATGCTGAGCTCGAGGACTTAATTCATACTTTCCTTCCCGCTCATTCCACGTATTACATTGGAATAGGAGCAGTAATTTCATATATCCAAAATTTTTACTGAAATCATCAAAACCGTCCAAACATTTTTCTTTAATTTCCCCTTCACAGTAATCGGCGATCCGCGTTCGGGGAAAGTTTTTTACTAATTCATGTAACATTTTAAGAATTTTAGCTTTTCTCCATTCCGTTTCGAGAACATTGGAGGGAATGAAGATTCTTCCTTTTGTTTGTAAAATATGATCGACGGTTGCATCGATACGTCCTCTGGCATCCCTTCGTTCGACGATACCATCATTGACCCGTTCGATATATTTTTTCAGTCCACGCATGGCAGCAAGCGGAACAGATTCAGGATTTTCGTTTTCCGGTTGTAGCTGTGCGCGCAAGTTTTCGATGAGTTCTTTCTGTTGCTGTTCTATTTCCATGATTTTTTGCATCAGCGGCTGTTGGGCTCTATCCACGGCAATTGCTACGATTTCCTGTAAAGCAACCGCATCCCAATTGGTTGCTTCCTGGAGACTTGCCCTACAATTTCCGACCACAAAAACACCTCCAATAATAAATTCGGTAATTTTCCTTGTATTCATATATTGTAAATTATTATAATTCATTCATATGTTAATACATTTTCGCGAACCAATCATGATTTTATTGCATACTGATAGTTATTTTTCGGATAAAATATTTAGGTAGAACAATTACAACTTACAGCAATCACCCTAGCCACGGATCACATCCAAATGGCGGGATTTTTCGATCCGCCAGTTGTGCGAAATGTGTTCAAAATGTATTTCTCGCCGAGATGAATTACCCTCTGCCGCATGGATCGCTAACGCCAATGCCCAGAAACGATCCCCGTGACCAGATTCCGTACGTTCCGCCGCAAAACGTAGGTTTCCCGCAAAGGTATTTTCCCGCTTCACTGCTCGTAAATCAGCGCGAATATATTCGTCACCCGGTATCCCTATCGCCCGATTTTCGAAGGTCGTGCGCAGTAAATAGGCCAGCTGCTCCTTGACGGAATTCGTAAAAGTAATTCCTTCTACCCGGTACTTTCCGAAACGTTCCGCCGCCCGTTCCACAAATTGACGCCCGATCCCCGTCTGATCCACACACGCCCGACGGAGCATCGGCAATGCAAGTAATTTGTAAAATTCCGCCTCCTGATCCGAAAAGGGCCGGTTTTTTAATACAACGATATCCTTCGTAATTAATGCGCCACCAACGGAAGCCAGTAGCCAAAATACCGTTAAATCGTGGGTTCGCCCCACATCAACCCCTAGGAATAAATCGTCGCTTTCCCTAATTTTACCCGGATCGTACCCACTTTCCGCGTCCTCAACCAAATCCGTCGGTAAAAATATGGATTGGCTATCGTAGGGCTCACACATGTATTCCTGTAAAAAAATTTCCCGATCCGGACAGGATCGCCGAATGTAATCGAAATAATCCGCCTCATCCATCGCCACCAGGGGATCACCCGGAGACACTTTCGCCTTTAATTTTTGTAAAAAACCCTGCTCTAAAGCATCCTGTAGGGTAACCCTATGGTAAGAAAAATTTTTAGGATTACCATTTTCCCGAATGTCCTGAACTAATTGGTAAAAAAAATTATCCGACCCCCGATGGGTTGAGATAATTTCCAACTGTCCGCCCCAGGTAATTCCCGGGTAGGCGATGGCGTAGAG
>JAITJQ010000046.1 GCA_031278845.1 Puniceicoccales bacterium | reverse complement strand
TCCTGCTTTGAGAAGTCACCTTCTGGGCCGAGGAGGAGGGTGATGGGATTATTTTTAATGGTCGACTGGTAATGAAAGATATTTTTGGCATCTTTTTGGAGTGCGGCGACAAATGTCGGCATGGAGCATTTGAAATCTTTTAATTTTTGGGGTATTTCGATGGTAGGTAGGTGTGGATTACCCGATTGTTTACAGGCTTCGCGGGCAATACGGTTCCAATGGATTTGTTTTTCGGGAATGTTTTGAATTTTGACCTCTGAATTTTGGGTATGGAGGGGAATAATTTTTGCGACACCGATTGCCGTTACCTCGCGGATGAGGAAGTCCATGGCCTTATTTTTCAAGAGGGCGGGGCAGAGTGTAATGTTACTGTTTTGTGTGAAGTGGACGCAATCGATTGCGATTTCCTGGGTCTTACAATCAAGGACATGTCCTTCGGCATAGTATCCACAGCCGTTGAGAAGGGTGACCTTTTCATTTCTGTTGGCGCGTAGGACATGGAACAAATGGTGTGCTTCTTCCTGGGATAAGTGAATGACGGATCCCTCCATGAGGGTTTCTGGATAAAAAACTTTTAACACGGGATTAATCCAAAAAATACTTCACATTTTCGCAATCAATCCAACCGTTTTGGCCATTTTTCAGATTAACGTGCAAAAAATTTCCGTGTTTTGTCGCCACCGTTAGGGGGGTTCCCGAAGGGAGATGTTGAAGAATTTCCGATTGTGCTGTGGGAGAAATATGGAGTGGAGCTTCTCCATGGGTTACGATACATTTTTGAAAAATGCAGCTGGATGCATATAGGAAAGCGCCACTTCCCAAACAGCCCGCAAAACTTAGGTAAAGTGTACCCTTAGCGATCGATTTTTTCATCCGTCGACGGATCCATAATAAAATAGCTAACCAAAAGAAAGAACACAATAACATGGCAAGGATATTCATAGCGAATAAAGTTTGGTAGAAGGGAATAAATTTTTTTTGTTCCCTTGTTAATGGGAGAGTTTGGAGTGCGTGACGAACATTTTTGTCATAGGGTCTCAATTGTTTTGCCTTTTCGAAGGCGACCCAAGCGTTGCCTATGTCGTTATTTTTTTGGTAAGCGCAACCCAAATTGAAGTATTGGGCAAAGGAATGCGTTGGTGCCGTTTCCAACAATTCGACGGCCTTTCCGTAATCCTGACTGCTATAGGCCTCGTTAGCTTCATGGAAGAAACGATTATCCTGGGCGTTTAGGATCATCTGGAAGAAGAGGAAAAAATAATAGGCGGGTAATTTTTTCATAATTTTGAAATTGTTTTTGGGTTATGATTGTTTGAGGAACATCAGCAACTTTTCCAGCTGTTGACCGACGTATTTTTTATCCACCTGGGATTGACCAAAGGCAATGGCATCCGCTTCATTCAAGAAAGATTCGAGCCATTTTAAGTGTTTAACGTCCTTTTCCTGCAGTCGTCTTATTTGTTCCGAACGCTGTTTTATGCTAATGGAGTAGGTCGCCAACTTTTGGTTAATGAATTGGATGGCGAGTTTATAAAATTGGGTTAGATCTTCTCCGTTGGCAGCCTGTATAAGAGATTTTTCTATTCTCTTTATGTTCCATTTTGGTGTTTTTTCTTTTCTGGGAGACGTCCGAGTCTTGACTAGAAAGAGCAAAGCGGCCAGTGCTAAACACCCCTGAAGGATCCAAAACCAGGATTGGAAATAAATTGGCAGTAATGTTCCATGATGGGGCGTATCTTTGGAGAAAATATGGAGCGTTGAACCCGTATTTTCGGAATGATTTTTACCGTGAGTTTTCTTTTCGGTTCCATCGGTATTATTCGCAAACGTTTCCGCGGAACGGGATACAAGGACAGTCCTTTTAGAATTATCAATGGTTGAAGTTTCAAAACGCTTCGTTTTGGGATTAAAGTAGGTAAGCGTGATATCGGGAAGGGCAACTTCTCCCGTTTTTTGTGGTATAATGACATACTCTACCGTTTTTGTTCCCTTAAAATTGTAGTCATCCTGGGCTACAAACGTAGCCTTAGGGGGGAAGGTTTTCCACAATTCATCGCCCACAATTTCCGGAGGCTGAAGGCGGGGGAAATTACCCTCTCCAACGATATCGACGGATAGCGTAATCGGTTCACCGACCAATGCGCGATCCGACGATAGGCGGGAATTTCTGAGTGAGAATTGCCCAATACCACCACAAAAACCCGTCGGAGCATCAGGTAATGGGTGAACTTCCAGGGCAATTGGATGTGAAACTAAGGAAATCAATTCCTCCTCCGCCAGTGAAAAAAAAACCATTGTGCGGATAACCTGAATGGGGCAGGATATTTCAAATGAAATTTGCTGATTTCCACTTTTCAATGGGGTAATAGAGGTGTTCCAGGAATAAATCTCGTAGGCACTATTCGAATGTACTTTGGGCTGCTTCGAGAGAGGGGATAGGAGAAAAGCATCGTTCGAGCTTTTCGGTTTAATGGTACCCGATAGCCGCGCATATTCACTGACTTGTATATTAATCGTAATGGGAACATTTTGGCCGACGTAGGCTTCGCTGCTATTGGTCTGGACAGAAAGGGCAATTCCCTGTTCCTGCCGAGAGGCTACCGCATTCGGATTACTGACGATTTTTACCTTAGCGGGCATGACCGGATAGTGCTCACCATTAATTTCGATGTTATAGCGCGGCATTTCGATAACGCCCGTCTGCTCGGCAACGTAGGAAAATATAAATGTCACCTTTTGCGTACTGACACCATTGACCATGGTCGATGATTGGTAAAGACTTTCGCTGCGCTTACATAAGCCCGAAACGAAGGGGGGAATGAAACTACGGGGGAAAGCATTTGTAATCTCGACAACGTAGCGCACTTCGTTATAGAGGGGCACCTCTGTGGGTTCGAATCGTGCATTAATACTAACACTGGGCCCACGGGCATTGAGCGCCACAATTTGCAAAAATGCTACCAATACTGTAAAAAATCGCGTTTTCATTCTACCAAAACCTTTCCGGATCGCGGTTTCTAATGTTACCATAAATCATTTTTAAAGGCAATTTTTTTTCTTCATTTTCCAAAGAATCGAGTAATTGAAGGGCATCGCCGGGAGACATGGTTTGATCATATGGCTTATTTTCTTGAGGATTAGAACCTTTGGGTACCATCCTTCGCTGATTTTTGTCACTGTTTTTATTTTGTGGGTCATCGGGTTGATCAGGAGGTTGTTGATTTTCGGATTGTTTCCGTTGATCTGAGTTTTGCTGGTCCTGCTGGTCCTTCTGATCTTTTCGTTGGTCCTTTTGATTTTGTTGATCCTTTTGATCCTTTTGCTGATCTGATTTTTGCTGGTCGTTCTGATCTTTTTGATCGTTCTGGTCTTTTTGTTGATCCTTTGATTTCTGCTGATCGTTCTGATTCTGTTGATTATTTTGATCTTGCTGATCCTTTTGATCTTTTTTCTCATCGGATTTTTGCTGATCGTTTTGATTTTGCTGGTCCTTCTGGTCGTTCTGATCTTCTTGATCCTTCTGATCCTTTTGCTGATCCTTTGATTTTTGCTGATCGTTCTGATTCTGTTGATTATTTTGATCTTGCTGATCCTTTTGATCTTTTTGCCCATCAGACTTTTGCTGGTCCTTCTGATCCTTCTGATCTTGCTGATCCTTTTGATCTTTTTGTTGATCGTTTTGGTTTTGCTGATCGTTCTGATTCTGTTGATTATTTTGATTTTGCTGATCCTTTTGGTCGTCGGATTGCTGGGACTTTTGCTGTTCTTCTAGCTTCTTGATCTGCTCTTCGACATATTTCGCATTCTTTTTCGCCTCCTCAAACTGCCCATCCAAATCCACGGCCGATTGAAAATGACGCACACTTTCCTTCCATTTTTCCAATGTTTTTTTGGGTTCGGGTAAACTTTGCCCCTGTTCGAAAAACGTATTCCCTAGGTTATAAAATACCTTTTTTTGTAACGCCAGGGGAGCATTGGGGAGTGATTTTTTAAAACAATCGATCGCCTCTTCGTACTGTTTAAGAGCGAGACAGGTGGTCCCCTTGTTGTAAAGTAGCTCCCGATCGTCCGGTTTTTTTGTCAATTGTTGGTTATAAAATTCCGATGCCTGTTCGAATTCGCCATTTTTATAGTAGATTTCCCCTTTACTTTCCTTTGCGGAAAGGTAATTCAATGAAAGTAAGAAAATTAAAATGAACGACGAAAGCTTGTAGTAAATCGAAACGGAATATTTTTCACGCTTTTTGTAATTGCTCATAAGCATTTCCCATAGCAGTAAAAGAAGTCCCAGGAGTAAAAATAATTGGTAGCGCTCCTGGTAAACCTTTTCGATATATTTATTTTCCTGCAAATTTTCTTTGAGGAGCGGAAAGTGGGTAAGGATGTCCCTTTGTAAGTGCGACAGAGAGACGGGCGATAGGTGATAGTACTGGCCATCGGTTATTTCGGCAATTTCCTGGAGCATCTTTTCGTCGAGGGAAGTTTTTACAACCTGTCCCTTTCGATCGCATAGGGGATTGACTTTGCCCGTTCGATCATCCCTAATGGGAATCGTAACACCCTCCGTTGATCCGATGCCGATCGTATAAATGCAAACATTTTCCTTTTTTGCCCGCCTAGCACCATCGATGGCACTGTCGGCTAATTCTTCACCGTCGGAAAAGAGAAAGAGTAATTTTTGATTTTGCGTTTGGCCATAAACCTTCTCGGCCATCTCAATCGCCGCATTAATGGCCGTACCCGGTAGGGGAATGGTATCCGTATCGATGGCATTGAGACTCTGGATAAAGGCGTTGTGATCGAGGGTGAGGGGACATTGCAAAAAGGAATCCCCCGCAAATGCGATGAGGCCAACCCGATGTCCCGTAAAAGGTTTAATGAGGTCTAAAATGGCCAATTTTGTACGCTCGATGCGGTTCGGCTTAATATCTTCCGCAAGCATACTCTTGGACACATCCACTGCAATCAGTAGATCGATGCCCTTTATATAGCGCTCTTCCTCTTTGTGACCCCATTTCGGTGCAGCCAGGGCGAATCCAATGAGTGCGATGGCACACAGGAAGAGCAAATTTTTTAGGGTCTGTTTCCCGGCACTGTGATTCGAAAGCAGTAGGGAGGAAAGTCGCTGGGCAACCATCTGTTTGAGGTACCGCGACCGACGCCTTTGCCCCCACCCGATTACGCATAGCACCAGGGCAACCCATAGGGGCAATAGAAACAAAAACAATGTATTTCCGAATTTCATGGTATTTTTTGGAATTTTGAATGACGTAAAAAACACTCCAGGAGAAGAAACAGTAAGGCGCATCCGATGAGCCAAATGAAAAGGTCCTCCGCGGTGGCGAATTGCTTCACCTTCACATCGGTTTTTTCCAATTGATCAATGGTCGTGTAGATATCGCTCAATTGTTTCCTATTTTCTGCACGGAAAAATTGTCCCTCCGTTTTTTTGGCAATGGCTTCGAGTAGGGTTTCATCGAGATCGGCCTGCCCCTGAATGACGGCGGGGCGACCGAACGGATCCACAATGATATTTCCCTGCTCATCGGGATAGGCAAAGGAAATGATACCCTTTTTACCGATCCCGATGGTATAAATCTTGATATCCAATGCCGCCGCCGTTTCCGTGGCGATGAGGGGGGCGATATTGCCCGCCGTATTGCCGCCGTCCGTCAGTAGGACAATAAGTTTCGTCTTAGATTCTGAATTTTTAAGGCGATTCGCACACATGGCGATGGCATTTCCAATTGCCGTTCCATCTTTCACTAGTCCGACGTGTAGGCGCTTTAGATTGTCCGCCAGCCAATCGTGATTCATCGTAACGGGGCTGACCAGGTAGGCATCCCCCGCGAAGGCACACATGCCGATGCGATCATTGGGGCGATTGCGGATAAAATCATCGGTTACTCGTTTGGCGATATCGAGACGGGTAGTTAATTTTTGTTCATTTCTTTCCTGAAAGTCAAGTCCCATCATCGAGGATGAAATATCCACCGCCAGCATAATATCGACGCCACTGGAGTGGGATTCCGTGAAGCGATGGACGAGTTGCGGACGGGCTAGGGCAAAAATCAACAGGGTAAGGGCCGAATAGCGTAGAAAATTTAAAATACGCTGGGACTCTGAACGATGCGATTCCGCCGCTCTCTTTAGCGTTTCGGTATGTGAAAAAGAAAGCGTAGCCTGCTTTTTGTAGCGCCTACAAATGTGGGCAACGACCGGCAAAAGAAGCAGGAGCCACAAAAATTCTTTGCTATGAAACTCTAGGGCGTTTATCATTTTTGAACAGATTTTGGTTGAGCCGAACGACGAATGCGTTTCACTTCCCGGACGAAACGGCAGGCTTTTAGAAACAAATCCTTATGGAAATCGTTCTGGAATTTTATTCCCGCAAATTTAGCCTGGTCGGAATAGAGTAGGATATCCGTTAGATCGCTTCCTATTTCCCAGGAAAATTTGGATGAATTCTGGACGATTTTTAAAAATTCCTCCGTCGTTCGGCAGGTTATGGGTAACTGGTATTCCCGCTGCACATAGGATTTTAGGGCAAAACAAAGTGCGGAACAAAATTCTTTCGTATCCTTTGTATCGGCGTGCAATTTAGCTCGATGGAGATCCCGGAGCAATTGCTGAAAAGAGGAAAGAGGTTTACTCACGGCATGGGAACGCCATCGATGAAAAAATAAACCCAAAAGACAAACTAAAAGACTAATAATAAATAGCGAAATTAGGATTATTCCCCAATAACTTCCGACTTCCACGGGTGCGAGTGGTGGCAGCAGAGCCGTCGGAATATCATCGTCAACGGGAAGGGTATCGGACACGGGCATTTCGGTCGCTAGCACGGTAAGCAACGAAAAAGTCCAAAAAACGATAATGGCAAATCTTCTATTCATTGCACACTCCTCAAAAACACTTAAGCGAGATTAATTATCCATATAAAGTCTATTTTTTCAAGAAAAAATAAATTGCTCTCATTTTTTCGATGTGTCTTTCTTGAGTTTTCGTGAAAATATCTATGAATGATGCAAAATATGCCGCCACTGGATGATCATCAAATCGGAGAAGTTGAAGAAAAAATTGCAACCGTTGAAACATTTGCCGCGCTGGAAGAACTGAAGGCCGCCCATCTCGGCCCCAACGGTACCCTGCGCAATGTGATGAAAACAATGAGAGATCTCCCCCCGGAAGAACGGGCCGAATTGGGGAAAAAAGTCAATCACATCAAAAATGAAATCGAAGCCTTGTTTGCCGCCAAATTGGAAAAACTCGAAGCACAAACCCTACGGGAAAAAATGGGCGATCCCATCGATGTTTCCCTGGATACGCGGGAACATTTTTCGGGCAACCTGCATCCTCTCACGAAAACCCGTCAGCGGGTGGAAGAAATTTTCCACCAAATGGGATTCTGTACCGTCGATGGCCCAGAAATCGAAACCGAATGGTACTGCTTCGATGCCCTCAATACCCCGCCAACTCACCCGGCCCGGGACGTGATGGATACTTTTTTCATGCCCCAGGATATCCAAATGGCGACCACCCCTAAACACGGAACGGAACGCTACCTTCTGCGCTCCCATACCTCAACCGTCCAAA
>JAITJQ010000018.1 GCA_031278845.1 Puniceicoccales bacterium | reverse complement strand
GATGCGCTGTTGGGTTTTGATGGAGCTGTGTTTGTGGGATAATCAAGAAACTTGGACCTATCCTCTCTTCGGTTATGAAGCTTCCTAAGAAAACTGGGTTAATTATCAAGGATTAGGGTCAAGGTTGAGAATGTATTAGCAAAGATTAGGGTGTTCGAGATCCTATCTGATCGATACAGAAGAGGGAGAGGGAAGTTTAATGAGCGGTTCAAGATCATAGTTGGGATAGTTAATCTGAAGAGCGGATTTGGATTCCCATGAATCGGGAGTAGGTAATCGGAAGCTTGGGGTAATCCATCTTATATCCTTTGATATTCACTTTCGCAACAGATCTATTAATAAATTTCTATTAGGATTAATCATGTGTCCACTTCGGTTGCGAAATGGGTGCAAAATCGGAGTTTCCGACGAGTTCCGCTGCTTTTTCAAATTTCTGTTCCATATAGCGAAGCTTCTCCCTATGACCGGGGGGTGGTCCTGAAACTCCTACTTTACTACGCATATATTCATTGTGAATTTCAAGAGCTTCCCCTTTTAATGCCGTACACCTCTCACTGACGTCCAATCGCGTTTCTTCGCCATCCCTAATGCCCAAAAGTTGTTTCGCTTCGTCCAGAGTCATATTGTCCAAATCGTGCGTGGAGGTGGGTGTAGGGCTGTCAAAAAACACTCTTATCGATGGCTTGGCTTGCTCTTTTAGATTACCTAGTTCCTGGTTATAGGCTTCATCCCATGACACACGTTCCGGCGATTCGAAAGCGTTGGCGTCGCTTTCAGTCCCAAATATTTTTGCGAGTTGCGCATCTCTCGACGCGGATGGCTCCTTACAGGTTGGTGCAGATCCCATCGTCTTGGACGTTTCTTTGTCGCCCGGTGAATTGCTTACGTTTTGAAAAAAATTCCCTATCGCATTGCATATGTTACCCCAATAGAATTCGGACCTAAATTGAACAAAAGCTTCTTTAATTGTCATAATAAACCCATAATAACGTTTTCATAAACATTACAACATTTTATATTTCTATTTCCAATATAGCGAACGATCGATAGGGCTTGCAAATTTTCTCGTATTGGAACAAATTTCTACCAATAAGTTATATTAACCATGCACGATACAATTTCATTGCTAATTTTAGCGGCGGGACTTGGTTCACGATTTGGTGGAAATAAGCAAATTTTGAAAATCTCTTCGCTACAGCTCCCTATCCTCGCATTTTCTTTGCAAGATGCCGTAAAAAATAACATCACCCACGCTGTTATTGTCACTCGATTCGGACTCGCCGATTTTTTTGAAAAAAATATTTTCCCATATTTTCCGTCGATTCATTTCGATCTCGTTTTTCAAGATCAAGCGATGCCTAAACTCCCGACAAACCGTATAAAACCCTGGGGAACTGGCCACGCGGTATTATGTGCACGGGAATATATTCGTGGAAACTTTATCGTTGTCAACGCCGATGATTTTTACGGTCCTCACGCCATAGCTACGGCTATCCGCTTCCTGGAAAATAATCAATCCAATCAATTTTGCTGTGTCGGCTACCCGCTTGGCCATACGCTCTCTCCCAACGGTCCCGTTTCGCGGGGGATTATCCAAATGGACTCGCAAAATTTCGTCACCTCAATCGTTGAAATGGTTAAAATTCAGCAATTTTCCGACGGTTCAATTACCGGCCATTCGCCCCATATGGAAAAGAAAAAAAACAACCCTAACGAAGATTCTCCGATTTTATTGCAGCCACAGCAACCGGTTTCCCTCAATCTTTTCGGGTTGAGTGCAAACGTCTTTCCGATTTTAGAACAAAAGCTCCAAAATTTCCTCCAACACAATTCGAGTTCATCGACCGCCGAATTTTATCTGCCTATTGCCACTACGGCTCCCGATGTGCTCAATAAAACCGTAACCATGAAAATGCTCCCCACAAGGGATCGCTGGTTCGGCATGACTTATCCCGACGATCGCCTGCTCATCGAAAATCAACTGAATCGGTGGATTGCCCAGGGAATATATCAAATCTAAAAAAATTTAAATCAAATCGCTCGACAAAAACCAAAACGAGTTCAATGTTAGGTAGCAGAGAGTGGGAGCAAATGACATGTTCCGAAAAAAACTTTTATTTTCAAAACCTTTCCGTCACCTGTCAATTCCAAAACAAAACTCAAAAACTCATAGTTGATCATATTTTTGCCTCCCGATCTCATGACGTCTGGGCTTTTTTGATTTTTAATGATACTTATCCGCTCCCGTTCGTGTTCCTGTTCTTGACGTGATTCCAATTCTTGCCGTTGTATCTGCTGTAGTTGTTCCAGCTGCCGGCTCAATTTCACTAAGTTTTTCGGTTGAAGTGCTTCTAGGATTACTTTTTGATGGCGATGCATCTCCAATAACTGATTCATGTGTAATTATTCGATGGTAAAGACGACATAATTTAGAATTTTTTATTTACGAAGTAAGTATGATTTATTCAATTTGTATTCTTTCCTCATACCAGATTCTGATATAGTCTAACATTCCTTCAATGAATGCTACCTCTCGAGGAGTACAGGTATTTTTCTGAAAAATACGGATTACAAGCCAACAACGTTTCCGGTAAAGCGAAAAATAAACCAATTAAAATAAGAGATGTTTTTTTTCATAACGGTGTTGTTTCTCGAATAAAACAAGAAACATGTCAAGCAAAAAGTGGAAAATTTTAAAATTAATTTGGTTGAACCAGTTCTTCGTCGAAATAGTTAAAATCCATGCCGGCGTTGACGATGATTCCTTGGCCATTAATTCCGCTTGACAGGTTGCTAAGCAGGAATAATGCTGCATTAGCGACCTCTTGTGTTGTGATTGCGCGTTTACGGAGCGTCATTTTTTCGGCATATAAATAGTTGTCGATGTATCCCGGGATACCCGCAGAGGCGCTTGTTTTTAGCGGTCCCGCTTTGACGCAATTGAAGCGTACTTCGCTATCTCTGCTGAATGATTTGGCTAGAAATCGCACGACGCTTTCCAGGGCTGCCTTGATGGGTGACATGTAGCCGTAGGCCGGTGCTGTAACCTGTGAAGAGATGCCGATGGTGACGACGGACGCATCCCGTACCAGTAAGTGTTTGAGTGCATTGGAGAGTTCTACCAATGAAAAACAAGAAATTGTCGTTGCCTGTAAGAAATCGGTACGTTTCGTTTCGTAGAAGGGTTTAAACCCCTCCGAATAATTTCCGAATGCAATGGAATGGACAAAGCCATTAATTGGGGAATGTTTTCGTTGGATTGATTCCGCGAGCCGTTGAATATCCGTTAAATTTTCGACATCGCAGACATATACTTCACGATCATTTAGTAATGTTTTTAATGATTCTAGGCGTTTTTCGGAGCGCACACTATAAATCACATGGGCACCCGATTGTTCGAGTAATTGGGCAATAGTCCAGGCGATGCTTTTTTTATTGGCAACGCCCATGACTAAAAATGCTTTTCCTTCGAAATCAAACCAACCCACGTTGCTTATAGAACGATTTCTCAAAAAAATGAAAGCAAATTCCATCAAGAATCAGAGCTCACTTCGGAATCTTCTGATGTGCCGTATTGATCTTCTTCCGTTTCGATGTGCCTCGATTGCGTCTCGGTTCGAAGTACCTCCAAATATGGCTTGCCGTTCCGGGGAGGAGCTTCTAAAACTGCCTCTACCTCTTCAGTGGAATGCAGTTTTCTTCCAGTTTTTTAAATATTCTGATTCGTTGGCAAACGCCAATTCCCATGTCCTACGAATAGCGATATCAAGATTCTCTTGAGCTTGATCATAAGTGGGATCAGTTTTGGGAACATTTAACAAATCAACAATCTCCCGTTGGAGGTCTGGGTTACTTTTCCAAGCACTCTTAACTATACAGAGCTTCTGTTCAATCGAACGATAGGTTCGGTAGCTATCAAGTGTTTTTTGCAATTTTCGAACAATGGCCTTTCGAAAGATATTGTTTCCAACGTATTTTGCCACATGCAAAACTACTTTTTTCTTGTCTTCTTCTGGCCATTCCCGGTTTCGCGAAGCGTGGATGCTTTGCGATTGAGCAACACCTTGGATAGAGCTAAAACCCATCTTAAAAAATGCGAGAAAGGAAACCCTCCCCGCACATATTTAAAAATTTACTCCTGTTAGACCTCTTCAGTGGCTTGGGTGGCAGCTCCCTTAACAGGGTTCGGGGCAAGGCGTATTCCTCCTACAATTCTATAGACTGTTTTAGGACGAGGTGGGAGGAGGCCATTGTTTTGTAAACACTCTAACCTTCTCTGCGCTTCTCGTACTATTGGATCGCGTCCTTGTTGTCCTCGTCTCGTTTTCTGCTCTAGAAATGCCAGTATTTCCGCGATTTGGTCTGCCTCATTACCTGGCTTCTCCATAAGTTCCTTTACTTCCCTGTGATATATCATTATTGCAATCACCCGTAATAGCTCCAAAGGATCTTGTTGATACGCTAATCCTTGTTGCTTTATTGCTTCCAATCGTTGGGGAGACATCTTTTGTGCAATATCCTGTTGGGTTTTGCTATCTAAGAGTGCTAATATTTGAACAGCTTCCTCCGCAGGCGTAGAACCATCTAGCACTAAAGCAACTGCCTCTTTATGTTCTTCACTATCTAATCTACCCTTTTCATTTAAAACGGAAAGAGTACGATACAATTCCATTTCCGGGTCAGTCGAACCAAAATCCATGCTGGAAAATGCCAAAGATGATAATAATATAACACCTGTTTTATAGCTAGCTTTAATAATACTTTTCTTGGACATAATAAGCTATATATTTCTAGCCATGGAGGCATATCAAGATAAAAATGGGGAAAATTTCAGGAGTAGAAAATGAATCCTCGGTTTTTCCCATTTAGCATTACAGATCAAAGCCCAATGAGCTCAGGGCTGTAGGTTGGGTCGTTGTTTGCAGATAATGGATTGTGGCTTCTATATCCCTTATAGTTTCCTGGAGCCATTGTGTGAATTCTTTAGGACTTTCTTCATTTGCCTTTAACATGTTTTCTACGGCATCTAAATTTCGACGGAGCCCTTCTTCCAATTTTTCCAACGGCAATTCTTCAATGGTTTGTTTCCATTGGCATAGTACTTCAAATGCTTTCTTTGACATGTTTGGATTAATTTCTATCAATGTGTTTAACTCGCGTAGTCGAAAATCTAGCGAAGCAGTAGAATTTTGATCTCCACTATTTCGTGCTCTATGTAACTGCACTTGGATTTCATTTCTGATAATTTCCAATCTTTCAATTGAAAGTTCAAAAAGCGTTTTCAACCAATTTATATGTTGTTGACGTTGGGCATCCATGTTTTTTTTCATTTCCGGATTGGCTGCCAATTGCTTTCGCTTCTCATACTTTTGGCATAGTGCTACGCGCTTTTCTTCTAATTTGTTTCTCCTTTCTTCCGGATCCAAATTTACTAGAGGGCTTAACCATGTCTTGTTCGCCTTGAGCTCTATTATGCGCATATTGGGATCATCGAGTAGTGGATTGCTACCAAATATCTGTTTTAGCCTACTAAAATGTTGCTGCATTTGATCGATATCGGTTTCTCCGAGTTCCAGTTGATCTGAATCACCGAATCTGAATCCCGAGCTAGAATCGTATTGCCATTGAGATCCATCCGTAAATTTTATTCCCATTGGATTAAAGGGATCGCCGACTTCAGACCCAAAGCTTGTGCCTGAAAGCCCCCAAAATAAAAATAATCCTATACTTGTTCTACAGTTCATGCTCCATTTTTTTATATTTTTCCCAATAACGTAAAATTAATATATGAAACCATCCCACCCAAATAAATTTCCAGATCAAAAAAAAGCTTGGAATGTATTTTTAGGCAATGGTAATCGACGGTTCCAGGTAGACATCTTGGATCATGTTGAGTAACTCGATACCATCTTTTAGGGGCCGTTGGAATGCCTTGCGGCCGCAAATGAGTCCCGAACCACCGGCGCGTTTATTAATGATTGCCGTTTGAATCGCCTCATTGAAATCATCTTCTCCAGAAGCTCCACCGGAATTGATTAAGCCCATCCGTCCCATGTAGCAGTTCGCAACCTGGTAACGTGTCAAATCGATCGGATGATTCGTCGTCAATTCACTGTAAACCTTTTCGTGTGTTTTACTGAAATTAACGACTTTAAAACCACCATTATTGGTCGGCAGTTTTTGTTTAATGATATCCGCTTCGATCGTTACGCCGATGTGATTCGCTTGGCCGGTTAGATCCGCTGCCGTGTGGTAATCTTTATCCGCTTTGAACGCGGGATTGCGCAAGTAGCACCAGAGAATCGTTACCAGTCCGAGTTCGTGTGCCCGTTGAAAGGCCTCGCTGGTCTCCTGAATTTGACGCGTAGATTCTTCGGAGCCGAAATAGATCGTTGCACCAATTGCCGCCGCTCCCATTTCGTAGGCCTGCTCCACCTGGCCGAAATAAATCTGATCGAATTTATTGGGGTAGGTTAGGAGTTCATTGTGGTTTAATTTGACGACGAAGGGAATTCTATGGGCGTACTTTCGACTTAAGCTACCCAAAACGCCGAGTGTCGACGCTACCGCATTACAACCGCCTTCGAGGGCGAGTTTGACGATATTTTCCGGATCAAAATAGATCGGATTCGGTGCGAAACTGGCCGCTGCCGAATGTTCGATTCCCTGATCGACGGGTAAAATTGACGTATA
>JAITJQ010000001.1 GCA_031278845.1 Puniceicoccales bacterium | reverse complement strand
GAGCCGTGCGGTCCCCACTGTAAAACACCCCCGGGCCAACGCGGCCCGCGCGCGGATCCGCCGGGGGCGGGCCTGAAAAAACGGCCGAGTCCATGCGCATCGCGCATGGACTCGGCCAGTAATTTTAAGAACACTTTTTAGCGGCCGAGCCCGGCGCATACTGCGCCGGGCTCGGCCGCTAAGACGAGGTCAAGGAGGCTGTGCCTCCTTGCGAGGTGTGGGGCGAAGCCCCACAACAACCTCTTTGCGGGAGACCAGAGGGCGGAGCCCTCTGGTCTCCTAAAAAATTTTATATTTCCACGGAGAACGGTATGGCTAAACTTTTAATCTTTTCGTAATTGAAATTGCAATTGAGTTCTTTGGGGACATTGCGTTGTATCTGACTACCGTTTTCGAGGGTAAAAACCAAAGCGTTCGCTGTCATTCCCGGGTTATGATGGATATAATCCCAGATTTTATCGAGAAATATTGGATTTTGAGGGTCGACGATCCAACGGATTCTTTTAACAATTTTTGCGAGAATATTTTCTACACCTACGATTTCTTGGACAACAAATCGATTATCCGTTTCCGTTTTTTTTCGACTACCGGTTACGACGACAATATTTCCTTCGACGAGTAAATGGCCATATTTTTCGAAGACATTGGGGAAACAATTTAGGACAAGTTTTTCCAGCAGCATTTCCAGTTGGAAAGTCGCCCAAAGACGGTTATCTTTTTTCGTAATGCGCTTTTCGACGAGCGCTACCACACCGCATAAACGGAACTCATCGCCAATGGTTTCGCTGGAAGACGCCGAATTGATTTGATTCACTACATCGCCGTAATCGTCCAGCGGATGACCTGTGACGTAAAAGCCTAGCAACGTCTTTTCGTAATTTAATTTCTTTCTTTTCGATAATATGGGCCCCGTTTGATCGATATTATTGGAAAGCAAGGGTGCCTCCGTTTCGGTTGCCAATAGATCGAACAATTGAAATTGTCCCGCATCGCGATCCTTCTGCAAAGAGGACGCCTCTGACATCATCCGCTCCAAGGAATGCGCCAAATGGGAACGATCGATGCCAAATTCGTCGAAAGCACCACTGAGAATTAAACATTCCGCTACCCGTTTGTTCACTACCCGTAAATCGACCCGACCGATAAAATCAGAAAAATTTTTAAAATCACCATCCCGTTCACGCTCCCGGATAATATTCTCCGCCGCAACATCCCCTACTCCCTTGATTGCCCCTAGGCCGAAACGAATACATCGCCGTTGATGATTAGGCGTAAAATTATCCAGCGATTGGTTGATATCCGGCCCCAATACCTCGATGTGCATGCGGCTACATTCGGAAATAAGGTATGCCACTTTATCCACGTTTCCTAGCGCTGCGGATAGCATGGCTGCCATGAATGCTATGGGGTAATTGGCCTTGAGATAGGCCGTCTGATAGGCGATGACGGCGTAGGCGATGGAGTGGGATTTATTAAATCCGTAGCCGGCGAATTTTTCGAGAATGGAAAAAATTTCCTCCGCCTTTTCCTTCGGAATGTTGTTATGCTTTTTAGCACCCTCTATAAAGACGCTGCGCTGTGCGTCCATGACTTCGACCTTTTTCTTTCCCATCGCGCGCCGTAGAATATCGGCACCGCCCAACGTGTAACCCGCAATGATACGGGCCGCTTCCATCACCTGCTCCTGGTAAATCAAAATGCCATAGGTTTCCCGACAGATATTTTTCAAGAGCGGATTGGGATATTTGATCTTTTGCGGATCTTTTTTACCGGCGACATAATCATTGATCCATTCCATGGGCCCCGGACGATAGAGGGCACTGATATCGCTGATTTCTTCCACGCTACGGATTTCCAAGCGTTTGCAGAGGGACCGCATTCCCGCCGACTCACCCAGTTGAAATACCCCAATTGTCTCGCCACTATTCAGCAATTTGTAGGTATTCTTATCGTCGTAGGCAATTTTATTCATGGAAAATTCGGGCTCATACTTTCGAATAAAATTCTCGCTATCGGCAATAATGGTAAGCGTTGTTAGACCCAAAAAATCCATCTTCAATAGACCCAAATCCTCAACCGCCTCCTTGGCATACTGGGTAGTGAGCGTCCCCTCCTGAAGCGTAACGGGTAACATATTTTCGACGATGTCTTCCGTAATAATAATACCGGCGGCATGGGTACCGGTATTGCGGACTGTGCCTTCGATAATTTTTCCATCCTCCAGAATTTTCCCAATTCGAGGGTTGAGATGAGTTTCCTGCTGCAATTCCTTCGATTTTTCAAAGGCGGCGTCAATGGAAATATTGAGCTCATCGGGGACCATTTTAGCGATGCGATTGGCTTCCACATAGGGGATATCGTTGACGCGACAGAGATCCCGAATCACCATCTTCGCGCCGAAGGTACCAAAAGTAATAATATTGCCCACATGATCACTGCCGTACTTTTGGCGGACGTATTCAATAACTTCACCGCGGCGACGCATGCAGAAATCGATGTCGAAATCGGGCGGTGATACGCGCTCCGGATTGAGAAAACGCTCAAAAAGCAATCCAAATTTTATGGGATCCACATCCGTAATTCGTAGTAAATAGGCGATAATTGAACCCGCTCCCGACCCTCTGCCCGGCCCCACCGGTATGCCGTGCGCCTTCGCCCAATCGATAAAATCCCAGACGATTAAAAAATAATCCACAAAACCCGTCTTTTCCAAAATCGACAACTCATAATCTAACCGCTCGCAAAGCCTCCCTTCCTCCGATTCCGCTACACGCTCCTGTGGCTCAACATACCTAATGCCATAGCGCATTCCCAGTCCCCCAATACACAAATTTTTTAGATAATCAAAGTTGGATTTTCCCCAGAGGGCTACGCCCTCTGGACTCCCACAAGGAGTCGTGGACTCCTTGACCTCTTCCGGCGGCCCAGCCCTGCGCAAGTCTGCGCAGAGCTGGGCCGCTGAGTCAAAATTTTCTTTTTCATCTTCTCCGGCCCAGTCTATGCGCGATGCGCATAGACTGGGCCGAAAACCAGGTCCAAGGGATGGATCCCCTGGCAGGGTCCGGGGCAGCACCCCAGAAGACAATGCCCCAGAAGATGGCCGACGGAAGACGGGAAAATGATTTTCGCCGTAGCGTAGGGTAAAATCGCACATATCGGCGATGAGTTGGGTATGATCGAGGCATTCGGGGTGATTATTGAATACTTGTTCCATTTCTTCTCGAGATTTGATATAGAGTTGGTGTGTATTCATGCGGAAGCGATTGGTATCGGTCACCTTGGCGGCGGTTTGGATACACAGCAGCTGGTCGTGGGCCTCCCAATCCTCTTGAAAGACGTAGTGGGCATCGTTGGTGGCGACGGTTTTTATGCCATTTTTTTCGGCTAAATTAAAGAGGATGGGGAGAATGGTTTGCGATTCGGGCATGCCGTGGTCTTGGACTTCGATGAACAGACGATCTTTGCCGAAGATTTCCATAAGCCAATCGAGACCCTTCTGGGCGAATTTGAGGTCGTTTTGGAGTGCCATGGAGGAGAGGTAGCCCTGGTAGCATCCCGTTAGACAAATCAGACCTTCCCCATGGGTTGCGATGGTTTGCCAATTCACGCGCGGCCGATAATAGAAACCCTTCGTATGGGAAATGGAAACGAGTTTCGATAAATTTTTATACCCCACTTCGTTCATGACCAGGAGTCCCATATGGTAGAGTGGAAATTTTTCTTTCTGGGTATAATCTTGATTAAAGGTTGTGTAGAGTTCGCAGCCGATAATAGGTTTAATGCCAAATGTTTTCGCATACTTGAGAAAATCAGGAACACCAAACAGGTTACCGTGATCGGTCATCGCAAGTGCGTGCATACTGAGTTCTTTCGTCCGAGCAAAAAGGCGATCCATACGGCAGGCTCCGTCGAGTAAGCTGTAATCAGTATGCACGTGCAAATGGACGAAGTTCTTCGACATGAATGGATTATACGAATTCACTCCGACCCGGGTCAACGGTGAAAATATTTTTTCTGAAAAATTTTTCGTGAAAAATCTTGCAAATCATAAAAAAGATAATACGATTTTAACCGTTATGAAATCAAAGTATTATTCATTGTTTACTTCACTTTTTGTGGGAAATGTAATGTATGGAATAGGGGCACCATCCGCGGTATCCCTTCCAGGGCAGGTACAATTGCTGCCGTCACCACTTGACGCCAAGCTCCCCGGACAGGCACAATCGCTACCGCCATCTATTATTGATCCCAAGCTTTTAGGGCAGGTACAATTCCTTCAGGGACAGGCACAATCGCTGCCGCCATCTATCGTCGATTCAAAGCTTCCAGGACAGGTGCAGTTGCCACTATCGCTACAATCTATTAAAAACTCATTAAGAACGGAGGGAACACTCAATACCTATGCCCACGTTACGGCAAAGGTAGAAAAAAAGCTCCTAGCAATAAAAGATAACATCGACTGGATTAATGATCTGATGGAAAGGATTAATGAAATCTTCAAAAATAAATCCGAAATGCGAGCCATTCTCGATAAATTGAATGAAAGACTGAAAATTTTGAATAAAGCTTACCAGGCTTGTGTCAAAGAATTAAACTATGAACCCCAAGGAAATTGCAGCCTACTCGCCAATGTTATAAAAGACTTAAAGGAATTACAAGACGCTATTCAAGAACTTAGAAATTCTGCGAGAAATCTTCTCGATTGCACACGTCTATTGCTCTCAGCAAATCAAGACATATCGGAACTTCAAAGGTTACGCAGTACCAAATCGGAAACGAAACTCGTCGATCAACACGGATACGAAATGATAGAGATAATTGATCAAATCATTAACAGTATATTGATTCCTGCATTGGGGGCTTTTAATGAATGCGCCCGCGAAGAACGGGGACGAGGTATCACTGGTTCCCAAAGTAGCCGCGCACTATGATAAATTTTTCTTGTCCATTATGTAAACGTCTTAGATATCCTAAAGCGTTTACTCTGGGAAAAATCACATGAGATTTAAAGTTGAAAATAAATTGAAATAGAAAATAGAAGGGCAAATGCCAGAAAAAGCACAAGGCCTTCGAGGCGACTAATCTCGCGCTTTGTCATGAAAAAGCGCCCCATTAAAACCGTTAAAAAAATCAAAGAGGGAATACTAACGCGGCCCAATTCTTCGTTGATCGGTACGGGATGAATGAGTGCACAAACACCCGTAATCATTAAACTATTGAAAATATTGGAGCCGATAATATTGCCGGTACAAATCGAACCGTACCCGCGTAACGCGGCTATCAACGAAATTACGATCTCAGGAAAACTTGTCCCTACGGCAACAATAGTAAATCCAATCAACGCATCCGACCATCCCAACACATGGGCTATTTCAACACTGGCGTCGATGACAAACTTCGCCCCAAAAAATAATAGCAAAAGCCCAAAAATAAAGAGATTCAACGCTTTCCATATATCAATTTCTTGACCTATTTGAGTATTAATATTTGACTCTTCCTCCACCCATCGATCATTTTTGCAAACGAAATAAAGATACCAAATGTCCAGAACAATGAAAATCATTCCCAAAGCGAACCCTATGGGAATAAAAATCACACAGGCCCCAAAACAAGCGGTAATGATGAGCAGAAAAGGTATTTCAATTTCAATGACACGAGAAGTAATGGTAAATGGTTTTATGAGCGCAACAAGCCCCCCGGCTAAACCAATGTTGATCAGGTTGCTGCCAATAACATTTCCCGCAACAATTTCAGGATGGTGGTCCCAAGTAGCAATGAGCGAGGTGACCAACTCCGGGGCAGAAGTCGAAATCGCAACGATCGTCATCCCAATAACAAATTGACTAATACCAAGACGAATGGCCATCGCACTGGCCCCACGACAGACAAGATCTCCACCGTAGGCAAGTAGGACAAAACCCAAAGTTGCGAAAAAAACAACCCACCACATACCTCAAAAGTATTTGATGATCGCCAAAGACAAATAATTTGCAACCTCTAACTAAGGGCTGCGCGCCCTTAGAATCCCCGCCAGGAGGCACTGCCTCCTGGACCTGGATTTAGCGGATTGATCCAGGAGCAATGCTCCTGGATCAATCCGCTAAGGTCCAAAGGCCCAGCCCCGCGGCTTCGCCGCGGGGCTGCTAATTTTTAAGAAAAGAAAAGTTAAGTGCCGGGCAAACCCTGCGCAATTTGCGCAGGGTTTGCCC
>JAITJQ010000061.1 GCA_031278845.1 Puniceicoccales bacterium | reverse complement strand
CACTGCTTGCCTGTAAATGAAGGAATATCTAAGGGCTGCGCGCCCTTAGAATCCCCGCCAGGAGGCACCGCCTCCTGGACCTGGTTTAGCGGATTGATCTAGCGGCGTTGCCGCTGGATCAATCCGCTAAGGTCCAAAAAGAAAAAAACTTGACCCTTGCGGCCGAGCCCCGCGCGGAACGCGCCGGGCTCGGCCGCCGAAGGAGGTCAAGGAGTCACCGACTCCTTGCGGGGGGGCCAGAGGGCGGAGCCCTCTGGGCAAATCTCAAAAATTCCGATGTATTCGGCACTATTTTTATCCGGCAACAGCGATCGAATTTTTTCACGGACAAACTCCACCGTCAATCCAAAATACTCCTGTACCTGTTTACCGGGAGCGCTGAAGCCGAAGTCATCGACGGAAATAACATGTCCCGTGGAGCCTACGAACGGATACCAGGGCATCGCTACACCGGCCTCAACGGCCAATCGCAACGGACACGATAGGGGCAAAATCTCCTCACCATATCCATCGCCCTGGCGTTTGAAAATCTCCATACTCGGCATGGAGACGACGCGCACAAATGGCGAAAAATCTTGAGCAGCCTCCAGTGTGAGAGACAATTCGCTACCCGTTGCCAACACGATTAATTGTAATTTTTTCGTTTCCTCGCGAGCAATGTAAGCTCCTCGAAGCGTTCCTTTTTTTCGATCGGCGATTTCCATCAATGGGGGGAGATCTTGCCGCGACAAAATAAGTGCCGTCGGTCCATTTTTCCGCGAAAATGCCGCCTCATATGCACTCTCGCATTCTCCAGCATCCGCGGGACGAATCACATCCAAATTCGGTATACTGCGCAAAGCGGCTAGTATTTCCACCGGTTGATGCGTCGGACCATCCGGACCAACCGCGATCGAATCGTGGGTAAATATATATACCACGGGTAATTTTGCCATCGCTGCAACGCGAATGGCGGGACGTAAATAATCCGAAAAGGCGAGAAAAGTTGCTCCACTGGGTTGAAAAATGCCATCGTAGGCCATTCCATTCAGAATCGCACCCATCGCGTGTTCACGAACACCGAAACTAATGTTGCGACCGCCATAATCATTGCGACTAAAATCCCCTTTGTCGCGCAAATAGTTTTTATTGGAATGGAACAAATCGGCGCTCCCCGTAACCATTTTCGGATTTTTTTCGGCCAGTGCATTGAGTATTTTTCCGCCCGCTTCCCGTGTCGAGACGGCTTTAACATCATCACCGAAAATATTTTCGGAAATAAATTCCATTCCTCGATTTCCAAAAAATAACGCATACAGGTCTTCGTTTTCTATTTTCCACGTATCGAATCGACATTTCCACCGATTATACTCCCTGGACCACCGTTGGTAACGGCTTTCAAACAAGATTTTTACCTTTTCGCTGACGAAAAATTGCTGTTCCGGTAAGCCTAATTTTTTTTTCGCTTCGGCAGCAAACTTTATACCGATCTCACCGTGTGCCCGATTTGTACCCTCGATCTCAGAAATACCATAGCCAATAATCGTTTTGGCGATGATCAAACTCGGTCGATTCGCTATCTTAGCTCTTTCGTAGGCCTCTATGATTTGAATGATACTATGTCCATCGACGGTTTGGACAAAAAATCCGTAGGCCTCGAAGCGTTGACGAACGTCTTCGGATTGCGTTTTTTTCAACGGCGCATCGATCGTGGTGTCATTGGAATCGTAAATCAAAATCAAATTGTCGAGCCTCAAATGCCCCGCTAATGAACACGCTTCATGGGAAATTCCTTCCTGTAGGCAGCCGTCGCCACAGAGACAAACAATCCGATAATCTAAAATTTTTTGAATATTGTTGATTCGTCCGTGGAGCATCTTCTCTGAAATTGCAAAACCGACCGCGTTGGCGACACCCTGGCCCAGCGGTCCCGTCGTACATTCGACGCCGGGGGTAATACCGAATTCCGGATGGCCGGGCAAATTACTGTCCTGGGTACGAAATCGAGATAGCTCATCGACTGCAAATCCGCTCAAATGCAGCCATGCGTAGAGAAACATCGTACCATGTCCGGCCGATAGAACAAAACGATCGCGATTGATCCATCGGGGTTGGTCCGGATTTAATTGCAATAAATGGCCGAATAAAGCCGCACCGATTTCCGCACAACCGAGAGGTAGTCCGAGGTGTCCGGACTGGGCTACTGTGACGGCATCCAATGCGAGTCCACGGGCAACATTTGCCGCTATCTGCAAGTCAGCTATCTGTTTTTTTGAAATCGCCATGGACATCACTATGAAATATCTTTTCCGCTTTCGTCAACTCTTCCCTCTCAGTATAGCTCAAAAAGCTTGGCAAAAATTCCCCTAAAAAAGAATCCAATTGAGAATTTATTAGACCTGTTGCAAAAGTGAATATCAAAAAATATAGGATAAATTACCCCAACCTCCCGATTATCTACTCCCGATTCATGAGAATCCAAATCCGCTCTTCAGATTAAGTATTCTTCAATGATGCGAGCATATTCCTCGGGAGTTAGGGATGGCTAGTTTTTTTCGAATATATCGAAGGGTGTCTCTCCGTACTTATCTTCGATCGTTGGATCTGCTCCCAAGCCAATCAGTGTCCAAATTAATCACACTTGCGGGCTTCTATGAAAGAAAGGTGGTAGCACAGAGGACGCGACCCAATGGGGCTGTGTGAGTACGGCCTGGTGCAAAGCCGTTCGACCTTCGTTGTCCGTGGCATTGATATCTGCACCGTGATCTACAAGTAGTCGTATCACATCGCGGTGATAACATCGGGAGATACGTTCAAATCATTGGACAAAAAGTCGTCGGTCACTTCATCGTTGGCAGCTTGTACTTTTACGCAAAACAAACAACCTCCCAGGAGAAAACCTCTCGGGACAACAATTTTTAATATCCTTTTCCCATCCATATGCCATCCAATATTTTATTTTCCAAAAATAAGTCAAGCTTTTATTTGATTTCAGTGAACCCTTGAAAAATCTACCGGTCCGAACCCGTCTTTTTTGTTGCTATTCTGCGGTGGAGAGAGTGGGCCTGGGTTCCTCCTACTATTGTCTCGCTTCCTCCATTCCTTTATGTCAAGTGTTTCATCGAATTCACATGTTTTATCGAACAATTTTTTAATTTTTTCGTATTGCTCTTTAATCTTCTGGTAAAAGCATGAATTCGATTTTGGGTTCGATAATCTTTCTAGATAGAGACCAACTAAATCATAAGCTGCATTACCAGTAAGGCTATCGCCACTGGATGTCTCTTTCATGTTTATCATCTCGTCATCGAGCCCCTTTCGACCCGGTTCATCATCGAGGAGTTCCTCCATTACCTCGGGTTCTGGAGACCAAAGTTCACTCCCTAAATGTATGCGCTCTATGTAATCATTAATTGAGAGATTACATAACTCTCTTTCCAATGCCATTTTCTTCGCCTCTTCTCGCGTTGGGCGTTCCTGAGGCTTTCCCTGGAGTTTTTCTTTTTCTTGCCTATGCTGAAGCAAAAGTTTACGAGCTTTTGGAGGAGAATAGACTGCTAAATGCAGAAGTGTACGACCTACGGGGGCCGCTTTGTAGACTTCTTTGTATCCTGTGACCCTGTATATATCTGTACTCTTATCAATTAGGGGTTTTACCGAAAGACCAGATCGAGTTAATACGACTTCTTCCAGGAGTGTAAAAAGCCCGACCTGTATATTAGGATCTGCATTTTGGAATTGCACTAAGTTTATGCACTCCTTTAACGGTGTTTCCGGTTTGGCGAGCAGTGCTCTCAGTTGTGCCGTAGCATCTTGGTTATATTGATGAACACCTTGCTCCTGATTGGGAGGCGTTAATGTTGCCTGAATCTGTATTATTTCACAAGAGCCCCCGCGGCGTAGCCGCGGGGGGAATTCTTGACCTTGCGGCCAGCCCTGCGCATACTGCGCAGGGCTGGCCGCAAAAAGAGGTCAAGGAGTCCATGACTCCTTGCGGGGTATGGGGCAGAGCCCCATAAAAAGCACATCCCGAAAGATGCGCTTCGTTT
>JAITJQ010000058.1 GCA_031278845.1 Puniceicoccales bacterium | reverse complement strand
GCGTTCCGCGCCGGGCTCGGCCGCAAGGTCAAGGGTAGACTCTTTGACTTGTTTTTTTCTTTTAGTTGCGCAACTTCTGTGCAAAATTGCACAGGAGTTGCGCACAAAAGTGTCTTCTTTTTTAATTCAGGCTTGCCCGCGGCGAAGCCGCGGGCAGGCCTCTTAGGCCCCTTGCGGATTGATCCAGTGGCAACGCCACTGGATCAATTCGCAAATCCAGGTCCAGGAGGCGGTGCCTCCTGGCGGGGTTTCTAAGGGCGCGCAGCCCTTAGGCTAACTGCCCCCAGGGGGCTCCCGGCTGTCCAGGGGGGCGGAGCCCCCCTGGACAGCCGGGGCAGCGATTTTCTGGCGAGGAAGAATTCCCCTTGCTTTCTGCCGCAACTTCCATAGAAGGTGGATCGGTCACTAAAAAGTTTAGGAGGAAAAAATGTCAGGTCATAGTAAGTGGGCGACGACAAAGCGCCATAAAGCAGCCGTCGATGCTAAACGGGGAAAAATGTTTAGTATTCTCAGTAAGGAAATTACGATCGCCGTGCGCGACGGCGGAAAAGATCCGGAATTTAATCCGCGGCTACGAACTGTCATCCTAAAGGCAAAGGCCGCCAATATGCCGGCGGATAATGTCAAGAAGGCGATCCAGAAGGGAACGGGTGAAATTCCGGGAATGACTATCGAAGAACTCATCTACGAAGGTTATGGCCCGGGAGGAATCGGTATGATTGTCGAGGTGACCACGGATAATAAGAATCGTACGGTTTCGGAGGTTCGGAGCACATTCGGTAAATGTGGCGGGAATTTAGCCGGTGCGGGTGCATTGGCCTTCAGTTTCCAGCGCAAGGGGCAGTTCATCATCGATCGCGCCAAAATTGCAGAGGAAAAATTGATGGGAATCGTTCTCGATGCTGGAGCGGAGGACGTCAAAATGGACGACGAATGCTACGAAGTTTTGAGTGCCGTCGCCGATTATGACGCGGTAGCACACGCACTCGAGGAATCCGGAATTGAAGTCGCATCCTCCGAATTGGCCTATATTCCCAATAATACGATCGCCATCGATGACGAGGAAACGGCTAAGAAAATTCTTCGCATGGAGGAGCGATTGGGGGATCTGGAGGACGTGAAGAATGTCTTTGCGAACTACGAAATTTCGGATGAGTTGTTGGAAAAAATCGATCGGGAATAGCGTCAAATAGTGCTCATAAAAAGATTGAAAAAATGATCCATAGGGATAGATATGAGGGAAGTTTTTTATTTGTTGGAGGGGTGTGTGAAAATTGTTGAAATTTTTTAGTCGCCACTTAGAATTTTTTCCTAATAGTTCGAAATTATGATTCCAGGATATTTTTGGTTAATTCCTCTATCTGCTGTGTTTGTACTCTACATGGCGGCTCAATTTTTTGGGATGATGAAGCGCGAGCCCGCCGGGACGGAGCGCATGGTAGAAATTGCCACCTATGTTCGTAACGGGGCGTTGGCGTATTTGAAGCAGCAGTACAAAGTTGTCGCCTTCGTATTTGGGATCATGGCGATCTTTCTCGCGCTGCTGGCTTATCAATTTAATCTCCAAAACGGATGGGTACCTTTTGCATTTATAACGGCTGGGATCAGTTCGGGGCTGGCGGGATTTATTGGGATGCAGACGGCGACTCAGGCCTCATCGCGAGCGGCGTTTGCGGCATCACAGTCACTGAATCACGGCCTGCGCGTCGCTTTCCGCAGTGGAGCGGTAATGGGGCTATCGGTGGTCGGCCTAGCGCTACTGGATTACTCGTTCTGGTTCGTGGTCCTAAACCATTTCGAAGATGCCTGGCCCCTCAATGATCGGATGATCCTCATTACGGAAACCATGCTCACCTTCGCCATGGGGACATCGCTGCAGGCACTATTTGCCCGTGTTGGCGGTGGTATTTTCACAAAAGCGGCCGATGTGGGAGCCGATTTGGTGGGAAAAGTCGAAGAAGGCATACCGGAAGATGATCCGCGAAACCCAGCGACCATTGCGGATAACGTTGGCGATAACGTTGGCGACGTAGCGGGAATGGGAGCGGATCTCTACGAATCCTACTATGGGGCAATCCTGGCGGCGGCGGCCCTGGGAGCAGCAGTTTTTCCGAGGGGCGATGCCGATTTACAGATGAAGGCTATTTTGGCACCACTTCTCATAGGAGCAGCGGGAGCAGTACTTTCCGTTTTGGGAATCTTCGTCGTCAAAACGAAGGAAAATGCGAGCAGCTTGGAATTACTTCGCTCCCTGGGATGGGGTATAAAATTCAGTGGCATCTGTATTCTCTTGGCCTCGCTGTTGATCTTTTATCTATTAGACTTTCCGGACATGCTCTGGCAACTATGGGGTGCCGTTGTAATCGGTTTAGTTGTCGGTGAAGTCATTGGAAAATCTTCGGAATACTATACTTCCCAGGCTTACGCACAAACCCGACGCGTCGCAGAACAAGCGAAAACAGGTCCCGCTACGGTCATCATCGGCGGAATCGGTGTCGGCATGCTATCGACCGCAATCCCCGTTCTAGCGGTCGTTATCGGTACACTCCTAGCCTTCTTTCTAAACCAGGGTAGAGAAAATAATATCATCATGGGTCTATACGGTGTTTCGATCGCAGCGGTGGGCATGCTTTCGACACTCGGTATTACAATGGCGACCGACGCCTATGGTCCCATCGCCGATAACGCGGGTGGAAATGCGGAAATGAGCGGTCTCTCCGAAGAGGTGCGTAAACGAACGGATGCCCTTGATGCACTCGGTAACACGACGGCGGCAACGGGAAAGGGCTTCGCAATCGGTTCCGCGGCGCTAACCACTCTAGCCCTACTCGCTTCCTACATGAGCGCAATCAAAGGAAGTATGCTCAACATCGGCAAACAATCGGTCATGCTAGATGGCAATAATATCCTCGTGAATACGCTCACACTCAATGACATTATTAATTACTTTCAAATCCATCTCCTCAATCCAAAAGTTCTAACGGGACTTTTCATTGGGTCGATGTTATCCTTTGTATTCTGTGGATTATCGATCAATGCGGTTGGACGGGCAGCATCCAGTATGGTGGAAGAGGTGCGGCGACAGTTCCGCGAAATTCCAGGAATTATGGAAAATAAAGCTATCCCAGATTATGCCCAATGCGTCAAAATTTCAACGTCTTCAGCCCAACAGGAAATGCTTATTCCATCACTCATAGCCGTTCTTTCCCCAGTTCTAGTGGGCATTATCCTCGGAGTATCGGGTGTCGTCGGACTATTGAGCGGAGCATTATCCTCCGGCTTCGTCCTAGCAATTTTTATGGCAAATTCCGGTGGAGCATGGGATAACGCCAAAAAATATATCGAAGAAGGTGCAATGGGTGGTAAGGGATCAAGTGCCCATAAAGCGGCCGTCATTGGCGATACCGTCGGCGACCCCTTTAAAGATACGGCGGGTCCCAGCCTCAATATCCTAGTCAAACTAATGGCAATGGTTTCGGTCGTCGTCGTCGGCATCACCGTTTCCTGTAGCTGAAAATTTTATCCCCTGCGATTAATATGGCGTTGACAGTACCATAGGAAATCTAAGAGTTTCAAAGCGGGTGTGGTTGGCCTCTTGTTGGTCGCAGTAGGCTCCTTATAATTGATCATATCCTACTGGACTCATGATATCCAACTGCATCTTTTCTCAACTAGAGGCGAAATATCTGCATTTTTAGGACAACGCAGTCTCCCATTGCAACGGAATTCTTTAACCGCTCGGACTATCCATTGCCAACGGTCTCCTTTACAATTTCCCCTTCCATGATATAATTTTTTCCAGGGCTTTGCCCGAAAAAACAAAGTATTTCTGGAGTATCGAACGGCAAAGGATATCGATACGTTCCGCGCGCGCGCAGTTTTGAAGAGGGGCCAGGGGGCTCCGGTTGCCCAGGTCCAGGAGGCGGTGCCTCCTGGTAGGGGTTTTCAAGGGGAAAAATTCCCCTTGCCATTTGCAACAAACGCAAACAAAATCCACAACGGAAATCCGAAGCGTTTAAATATCGAATAGAAAAAACACAATATATAGGTTTGCGCCTAGGACTCCGAGGGGCATCGCCCCGAAGGAGGGGAGGATTAGTGGCTTTCGGAATTCTCCCCAAATGAAGCTTTTCGGGATGTATCACGGCACCGTTAAAAAGGGAGCAGCGGACACTCTCACCCTTTTACTATCCCGGCCATAGGGATGGTTAGGGATCGCCCTTATCAGACGTTTTTGAAGGAAATCCTAAAGCTTAAAATGTTAAAAAGAGTGCGGAATACACCGCCTAAAAAAATATTGGTGCAGGCAAATGAATGTACCAAAAAATTTTTCATTTTTCTTTTGACACAATACAACCTAATATGCAGTACTAAGCCGTTATGAAAAATAATATTATATATATTGTGAGAAAGGTAGGTATTTCTACCGTTCTCGGGTTATTATCCTTTAACTTCAACGCGGATGCGGCGCTAAATGCTCGAAGAATGTTCGAATTAGCACAAGATCCCAACGCAAATATCAACCCTATAGAATACATTAATGAGTATACATTAATGAATCTTTTGCAAATAATGAACAATCATAATGAAACATCGTTGGCCGTAGCCGCGGCAAATAATCAAGTAGCATTTGTGCGTCTCGTGTTGGAGAAAACAAATCCCGGAAGACTGATAGGTCTAGGAATGTTTCAACAGGCTTTGGGGTATGCAATATATGGTAGAAATCGTGCAATCGTAGATTTGATGGTTGATCGAATAGTAGAAGATCCATCTCTATTATATCGGGTCTTGGGAAGCCCAATAACGAACGATGGCAAACCCATATTTCATGCATTGGTAGAAACAGGATGGCTAGAGTTACTCGCAGTCATATTTGACGCATTTGTAGAGTATCCTAACTTAGTATTTCGGTTATTGAATATGCGGGACGGAGATGGCCGCAATTCATTTGATGTGGCAAACGAAAACGTACGAGAATTGTTTGAGGCTCGACGGACGGCTCAACCGGCTCAACGGACAAGAGCAGAATTCTTCAGCAATGCTACGAATTAGCCTAAGACACGAAAAGGATAAAACCTTTCCGTATTTCTTTGATTTATTTATAGGCGAATTGTGGATGAAGCCCATTCGCCATAAAATAAGATTGTGATTTCCATTGAAGGTATTACGGGTTTTGGATACTGCAAAATTTATGAGAGATGAAAAGAAAGTTATACTGACGGGTATGCAGCCGACCGGGTTACTTCATCTCGGCAATTTTCTTGGAGCCGCCTACAATTGGCAGAAGGTGCTCGATGGGTATACCTGTTATTTTTTCATACCTAACCAGCATGCGATTACGATTCCGCAAGTTCCGGCGAATCTTCGCAACGGGACACTCAATTGTGTTGCCCAGTACATTGCGTGTGGTCTTGATCCCGAGCGCTGTACAATTTTCGTTCAATCCCACATCGTTGGGCACACGGAACTCGCCTGGGTTCTCGGCTGTTTGACCCCACTCGGTCAGCTCTACCGCATGCATCAATTCAAGGATAAATCGGCCAAAAATGAAAATATTTATTCCGGTTTGCTATATTATCCGGTACTGATGGCGGCGGACATTTTGTTATACAACGCGGATTTTGTACCGACGGGAGAGGATCAGCGGCAGCACGTGGAGCTAGCCCGTGATCTTGCGGAGAAATTTAACGGAACCTATTCCGAGACGTTTACCCTTCCTACGCCGCTCATTGGGGGAGCGGGGGCGCGTATTATGTCGCTCAAATCACCGGAACACAAGATGTCAAAATCCGATCCGGACAGCAATGGGACGATTTACATTACGGACGAGCCCAAAATGATTCGGAAAAAAATCGCCGTTGCGGTTACGGATTCTGGGGATAGCATTCGTGTCGATCCGGAGCGTCCTGGAATTGCGAACCTACTCAACATTTACTGTGCAGCGACGGGAATAACGCTCGCCGATGGGGAGGAAAAATTCAGGACCTATACCACCTATGCCCCTTTTAAAAAAGAGGTAGCGGAAGCCATCATTGCGCTATTGGAACCGGTACAGGAAAAATACCGGGCGATCAAAGATGACAAGGCGTACCTGCAATCGGTCATTCAGAGGGGTGCGGAAACGGTTCAGCCCATTGCTCATGCAACAATCGCTAAGGTTTACCGCAGGGTTGGTTTTTTAAATCAATGAAATTTTAATTCTTCTTGGGATAAAAAAGTTGCCCCACAAACCCAAATGCGTGTGAGGAATCGGCTGGCGAAGAATCCAATTTTGTTTATAAATTTCATTTAATAATCTTTCATTGCCTCCAAGGCTAGAAGGTAGAGGGTGGGAGCAAGCGGCGCGTTTGGCTCCCACGGGAAAAAAATTTCCGGAAAAATATCCCCTCTGAAAATACTTGACAGCCGCCGGTTTTCTTCCAAAGCCGGAAGGTAGAGGGTGGGAGCAAGCGGCGCGTTTGGCTCCCACGGGAAAAAAATTTCCCGGGAAAATATTCCCCTCTGAAAATACTTGACAGCTGCCGGTTTTCTTCCAAGGCTGGAAGGTAGAGGGTGGGAGCAAGCGGCGCGTCGACATTGCTTGCTTAAAAACATAAAAACGTACCCGACGGCTAAACGTGATGCTCACCCCTCCCTCTACCTCCCAGCCTCAGGGGATTCCCGTGGTCTGTCAAGTTTTTTGATGAAAACTTTTCACTTTTACTTTTCGATATGGAATAGATTTTTTAACTTTTCCTGGGTATCTTCCGGGAGAATGGATAGGTCACCGATTTCCGGAGGTATATTACCGATCGGCATTGCGGAATTTGTTTGGGCGGGAGGGTGTTTTTTTTCAGGGATCGTGAGTTCGCCATTGGGGTAACTATGTTCGGCGATGTTGCTTTCCCAATGCGGTAGGTTTTCCGGTTGCCGAGCGGGCAACTGTTCCCCCTGTGTTGGATTGTTTTGAAAATTTTTTAAAAGCGTAATAACCCGATCAATGGATCGCTGTTCAAGGGCCTCAATTACGCGAAAGAGGGCAAGTTGAAATGTAATCGAAGAATTTTCCGAATCCTTTGCGGTGGTAATGATATCTAAAAATTTCAAATTTTTCACAATCTCGGTAGAGTCTTCCAGAGAAATCAATTTTTTTTGCAATACTTTCGTCAGGTCCGATAGGATTCCCGAAAAATTACAATGCCTAAAGCGTTCGGCGAAGTGGATAATTCCTCGGTAATCCATACGTTCTACGCAGGATAAAATTTCGTTCAGGTCCTGGGAAGAGACGAGGCCATAGGCTTGGGCGACGTCTGCTTCGGTGATGTGATTATTGCCGAAGGAAATCAGTTGGTCGAGGATCGATTGGGCATCCCGCATCCCGCCGTCTGCGATGCGTGCGATAGCCTGTAGGGCCGGTAGATCCACTCGAACTTTTTCCATTTCCGCGATTTGTTGTAGTTTTTTTGCAATAATTTCTTCGGAAATCGGTTTAAATTCGAAGCGTTGGCAGCGGGAGGCGATGGTTTGCGGAACTTTGTAAGCTTCCGTCGTTGCGAAAATAAATTTTACATGCATGGGTGGCTCTTCCAGGGTTTTGAGGAGGGCGTTAAAAGCGGCTTGGGAGAGCATATGTACCTCATCGATGATATAAATTTTGAAGCGGCAGGACGTTGGAACGTATTGACATTCTTCGCGTAGACTGCGCACCTGTTCGACGGAATTATTGGAAGCGCCATCAATTTCAATGACGTCCATGCAGTGGCCTTCGAAAATCGATCGGCAAGGTTCACTATTCGGATCGGCGTCAATGGAGGGTTGCGCGGGAGCGTTGAGAGCCATCGCAAGGAGGCGGGCAGTCGATGTTTTACCTGTTCCACGGGGGCCGATAAACAGGAACGCATGGGCGATCCGATTGAGGCGAATCGCATTTTCAAGGGTTTGGACAATCGGTTCCTGGCCGACAAGTTCACTAAATCGCTGGGGCCGACATCGTCGCGCTATCACTTGATAATTCTCTCCCATGGACAAAAATTATCCATAAAAGACCTCCGCTACAAGTTTTATTTGAATCAGTTTTTGAAATTAGCATAGAGCCGTAAATTTAGAGAGAAACCTGGCGGAACCTTCTTGGCGGGAGGAGACTTAGGCCATAATGGCGAATATCATCGATGGTAGCCAAAGAATCGATTTATGGTGGTTGGATTTTTATTATTTTTCACTTGACAGCAATCGAAATATGTTTTTCACATTGATCCACTATGAGAAATTCCTTTAGGTTTGGTATAGGCATTCGGTTTATACTAACGATTGCATTATGTTTACCTTTTGGGACATATTTTGCTGAAAGCGGTGCAGGAAAATACGTTATTTCCGCCAGTGATGAGGCTTATCCTAATCCTGGGGCCATTCCTTTTGTTGAGAGTGATACCCGGAAACTCGCTGCTATTTCTATTTTTGAAGAAGCCTCCCTTGATCTCGCGGTTGTTCCTTCCGGTGAAAGTGATGACAAAGAGTATGTTTTCGTCCTCGCTTGTAATGAATCTTGCGTTATTCCTACAGCTATTGCGATTTACTCCATCAAGGAGACTAACCGTTACATGAAAAAAATACACCGCTCTGTATTTTGCCCAGCGAATACAACGTAGTATATTTTTGGCTTTTCGTTGATAAATCTAGTAGTGTATTCATAATTCACTGGGATTCGATGGATAAACCTTGGGCGTCGAATAATGACAACATCAATGGAGTATTACATTCTTGTCGCAAAAGTATTACTCTTGAGGGAGAAAATATAACTTTCGTAATTCCAAAAGAAAGCGAGGCGGAGCACTATTTCTTGTCACTATTCGCAACTCCCGAAGAAAGCCACACATTATTGGGACATTATTTCCCTTGTCTATTAGAAAATTCTCCTGAGGGCAAAAATCTTGCAATCCCGACCAAAGAAATGCTGTTTTTTCTGGGGCAAGTTCTTTTGTGGAAAGAAACTGCTGCTAGATTTTTTATGGATCTAGAAAAAAATTGCTTGACGAGTTTCGAAATGGCGTCAAGGCTAGAGGCAGAGGGCGGGAGCGAGCGACGTGTCTAAAATAGAGGCGCTTATCTCTTAAGAGTTTTTAGGGTTTCGTCAATGTTTTAAGTCATGTACCGACTTTGGTGGAGGAATGGGGATCTATTTTTTATGGATCTAGAAAGAAATTGCTTGACGAGTTTCGAAATGGCGTCAAGACTAGAGGCAGAGGGTGGGAGCGAGCGACATGTCTAAAATAAAGACATTTATTTTCTAAGCATTTTTAGGGTTTCGTCAATGTTTTAAGTCGTTTACGAATGGTTCCCAAACCGAGTGGGATCGGGTATTGCACTCATCCTACGATTTGTTACTTTCGCAGAGCATTAGAGTTGGAATGTCTTTTGGGTCAAAGTTTATGCCGATTATTTTTATTTTTTTAGTGGGATGTCGACAGAACTCAGACGACGGAAGCGGAGACAATATCAATGAACGCATTCTTAGGGCTAAAAATTATATCGCCGATGATCGGCCCAAAGATGCCATTAAAGTTTTGGAGGAGGGTATGCTTAACAATGTGCCAGAAATTAGCGAATTATTGGCCAATACGCATCTATCCATCGGAGATGATGAACTCGCCGCATTTTATTTCGAGCAAACGGCTGGATTATCAGATTTGCATTACCATTGCTATTTAAAGGCTGCGGAAATTTACGAGAAAATAGAAGATTATGGGCAGGCCCTACTGTGCTACCGTTTGTACTTGGACATATTACCTGAAGATAATGAAGTACAGATCAAGTATGCTGACGTATTGCTCCGGGATGGGCAGAAAAAAAAGGCCCTAGAAATTTTAGTTCATTACGTTGAAGAATCCGTTGAAATTCGCAACCGTGTGGCCGCTTTATTTTTCGATTTTGGGAATTACATTCAGGCCCGCAATTGGTATCTTTCGACGTTAGTGGTGGATAAAAATAATTTATCCGCCTTGGGTGGACTTTGGAAGATCGACCGATTATTTGGGGATTGGAATGCCCTATTGGAGGTTGGTACAAAGTTACTTGCCCTTGGAGAGAAATTTTTGGAGGGCATTTCCATTCAGAGTGTTGTCGATGCCATCAGAGGATTCCAAAAAGCATCCAATGAGTTACAAAAGATAGATTTAAATTTCGGGAAAATCGCCTTACCCGTATTGGTAACGAATGAGGTAGGTTCTTCCGCATTGGTAGTAGATGGCGCGATGTTTCGAGGAGCTACTGCGGAAGTGGGCGTGACGAAGCAGGAAAAGATCGCAGCGCTAAGGAATTTAGCGGAGAAAGCTCATTCTCGAGGCGATTACGAGGAGGCGATTTTAGTTTTATGGAAAATACTCGGTATAGACGGGAAAAATGTAGAAGCCTGGGTCGAATTGACGGAATGTCTTCAAAAGGCGAACAAGTATGCCGTTGCGGAAATGGCGATTCAGGAGGCGATTAAATTCAAGCCGGAAAGTGTTGATTTTTACGAGACCTATTTGGACATCGTTTTGTGCACGCATAGCAGTACGGATTACGTACGTCTTTTAAAAGATGTGAAACGCAGGTTTCCCACGAATCCGGAAATTCGGCTACGATGGGCAAATGCTCAGGAGATATATACGGATGATGCGGGAGGAGCGAAGCGTTCCTATGAGAAATTTTTAAAATTAGCGCCATCCGATCATCCAGAAATTGCAAGGGTAAAACATCTTTTGCAGACCTATGAAAAAAGAGAAAGTAATGAAAAAAAGTGAGGAGCAGCAAGTGCGCCATAAACGAATTAAATTAATCAAGAAATTTTTAAAACGTTTACCACGGCGTGGCAACATGCACCGTTATCCGATTTTGAAGTATTTTGCGGGAGCGGCTAAAAAACGGACCTATTTATGGTCATTTCGGGTAACGGAGGCGGTACCGGCATTGTATGCGGGGTGGATACTGACACTTGTTCCGGTGATGTCGATACAGATTGTGATTGCCTGTGTTTTATCTTTTTTATTTCGGGCGAATATTATGATTTTGGTAGCTTTGCAATTTATTTCGATGCCATTTACGGTACCTTTTTTATGGTACATTGCCTATAAGGTGGGGGCATTTTTTGTGGGCAAGCTTGGGACGAAGGAAGTTCAGGTGATTAAGCAATCCTATGAGCAGGTAGGATTTGAGAAGATGAGTGATTTTTTCACGCACGGCGAGCAATGTATGCGTTGGTTTTTTACGACGACCCTTGGAGGCATCATTCTAGGAGTCATCATCGGCCATATTAGTGCAATTATCTATAAATATTTCGCCAAACGGTACAGTACTAAACGGAGTAAAGATAAGACTTTATAATTTTTTGTTTTATTTTTTTGTAATTTTCATATAATATATGATATATGACAGGTATTAATTCAAATTCCCCAAGCGGAAAATTATTAGATTTAGCGATACATATTAACGCTAAATGTGAAGTAGTTGGAACAGGACATATTGGAGGGATCTTTGGGGGGAATCTTGGGAAGATAAAAGCTGCGGAAAAGACAATTGGAAGCAGGATATCAAATTCAATTGACGCGGCAAAAACATTGGTAGAAAACGCCCGTGTTTTATTAGATAGGGGTGCAGTATGTATACATGCCGAAGAGGGTAAGACTTTCAAGAAATTATATAATGCATGGAAGGCGAATGAAGCAACGAACACTACAACGCCATCCGGCGGACAAGACGCTTCGCAAGGCACGCCATCTGTACCTATTCCGCAGAATGCAGCAGCAGCAGCAACTCCGCTAACACATAAGGAACAAGCTGTCCAGCGGTATGTAGATTCCCATCCGGACAAGAGACAAGCATTACAGGAAGGAACTGGACCATTACCTGCAGAGTTACAAGAAGGCATGCAATTGGGAGAGATTCAAGATAATTTAAAGCAGGCAAACAGTCAGATGACCGGAGCTTTGGCTCAGGCGCTCAAGCGAAGTGAACAATTGGAAGTTTCGAAGCAGGATTCAGAGAATATCAAAGCGAGTGCAGGACTATTTAAGAAAGAAGCTGATGCGGTAATGTTATTGACGCAGCCACATCTTAGAAAATTAATAGAAGGTATGATTCATGCCGATAGCAAAGCGGAATTAGGTAAGGCTCAGGAAAAGAAAGAACAAGCAGAAATTTATCTTGCTCGCGCTAATGAAGAGTTAGCATCCATCGATACCTCCAATGAAGAATCACTCCAGCGGGTAACGACGAATCTCAATGGAGCGATGCGAAATATTACAGCAGCGGAAGGAGATATAGCAGCCGCGCAGACGAAAATTGCAAACAATGCAGAACTTTCAAATAAAGAATTCTTTCAAATATTAGCGCGTGACGATATTGAAGATGTTATTCGCGAACTAAATTTAGGAGGAATGCGATCTTTAGTAGGATTGCTTATGGAACGCCTACCAAATGCTAATTTTGCCAATGATACCGATATGCAAAAAGTCGTTGATCTCATTTCTTCCGATGTGTTTTGGGCTAGCCTAAAAACTAACATGACGATTGAAGCAATAGGACCAGATGGTATTGTACCGGATGGAAAATCCGCTGAGATCGATGACACCATAAAGCAACAACGTGAAATGATTAAAGATCTTATTGCTCGAGCGCGAAATAAAACGCAAAGCTGAGTAAGAAAAATTGACAAAGGAAAAATGGGCAATAGGTATGAGTCCCGTTGCGGGGGGTTAGCTCAGTTGGTTAGAGCACTTGCTTCACACGCAAGGGGTCGGTGGTTCGAGTCCACTATCTCCCACCATTCCCTTCCTTAATCCGCATTCCGCATTAGCTCGTAGTATTCACCCCTTCTCTCCGCAGCCCATAGATCAAATGACAAAATCATACTTATTCTAATTTTTTACCGGTATGGCGGTCTCTTTGTGAAGTAATTGGCGAATATAAGCTTTTTTAATCGTTCTTCATTTTACTCCAACATATTCCCGATGGAGCGCTTGTACTGTTGGCCATATTTATCAGAAAAATAGAGACTGTTTTTGCCGATTTTTTCGAGGTAGATTTTAGGATGCTCACTGAGCAATGACCCAATACCGAAAGTTTTATTATCCGTAATAATTTTCCCTTGCCCATTACCGTAACGCTGAATCGTATCGATGTGGAAGGCGAGTAATGTGTCGCGGACTTTTTCCTGCTTTATGACTAGGGGATCCTTAAAAAAGTGTTTTAATTTACGCTGGGGAGTCGTATTTTCCTTTAGCGCAATGAGGTTGCTGGCAGAATCTCCCGTGCCTTGTGACGTACTGGAACGGATACCATTCCTTATGGCTACAACAGCAAAACAACAGGAAATTGCAATTGCGGAACCCTTCAGAAGAAAAATCGTTGCATTCTGAATCCAACTGGTCGGTAAATAAATTGATAATATCTTATCTAGAGCTGTACGATAGCACTGAAATATCGGGGAAAATAGGCTACCGATTGCCAGTAAGCTTCGCTGTACCGTCGCCCATAACGTATGCAGTCCAAGGGTCGTATAATCACGAATAAAAGACCATTGCCACTGAAAAAATGAACCCACCGCTTGCAATGCCGAAATCGGTAACTGTAGTATAATGAAATGACATAATTGGACCAATTTTGTAAAAACATTAGCGATAGCGGATCCCAAATGGCATATGCCTTCCCAAAGCTTCGTAAAGAATAGAATTGTCCAATTAGAGCAAAAATTAATGGATTCGGATCCCAAATGGCATATGCCTTCCCAAAGCTTCGTAAAGAATAGAATTGTCCAATTAGAGCAAAAATTAATGAGTTTTGAGGATGTGTTGCAGAGAAATTTCAATAGTTTATAGGGGGCAGCGATTAGTGATTTTAAGGCAGTCAAACTATTTGCTAATCCACCTTCAAAAGCAGATGAGAAGCCAGATTTTACTGAATTTTTCGGTTCAAAAGCAGATCGAAAATCTTGAAATCCATTCCGTAATCCTTCAATCTGTTTGGTACTTGGAGCATGTTGAATTTCCGTCGATTGGCTTTGGATCTCCAGAGGCTGCGTTTGGGGTAGAGAGGGTTCGTTTACGCTTGCCGTGTCTGGTTCCTTGGACCAAAAAATTTGTACGGGATCATTTTTTGGGGAAGAGTTATTTTCGGGAGAATAATTGTCGGTGATGGGAGAAGGTTCGGGTTTCTCCAGCGTTTGCGAATGGGTTTCCGGTAAAAGTGCTGTCATTACCGTAGATGAATCCGTAACTTCTTCGGATAACTCCGTTTGCAATGCTGTTTTAGCAAATTGCTTTTTGAGATGACCACTTCGCTTTAAACCTTCAAAAATTAAGCTCATATCTTTTTTAGTTGATTGATATCTTTTAGTGCACGCTTAACGTCTTTGACGCGTACCGTCGTCGAATAATCGATGAATGCCGAAATAAGTGCTTTGTCACAAATATTGTTGATGATCCGCGGAATACCTTTACTCGCTGTGTAGATTTTCCGTAGAGCAAAAAAGGAAAACGTGGGAATTTGTGCGCGCTGTATTTGGAATTTTTTTTCTTTTGGTTCTTTTTCTTTTGCTAAACCGATGCGATGTTGGATATAATTTTTCATATCCATAAAGCTGAGCGGTTTTAAATCGTTGTAAACCGAGATGCGTTGGCGGAGTTGTCGCATACATTGTTTACGCAACTTTTGTTTCAATTCCGGTTGGCCAACGAGGACAATGTGGAGTAATTTTTCGTCATCACGTTCGATATTGGAGAGTAGACGAACCGTTTCCAGGCTATTGAGGTCTAAATTCTGAGCCTCATCGATAATGAGAACGGCCCGTTTACCCTGAGCGCGTTCCTGGCGAAGTTTTTCCGTGATTTTTGAGCGGATCGTTTCGACCGATTCGTTAGCAATTATCGGAATACGGAGATGGGTACAGATTGCATTGAGTAATTGTTGTTCATTATTAGGAGGAATGGGCAAGGAAATGAGGAGAGATTTTGAGGGATCGAGTTCTCGGATGAGTGCGTTACAAATGGTTGTTTTGCCGCAGCCAACCTCTCCCGTAATGACCGTAAAGCCGTCGCAATTTTCGATACCGTATTGCAGTAGCGAAAAGGCGGTCATGTACTGGGGGCTCATGTACAATGCATGGGTTTCCGTTTTAATGGTAAACGGTTTATGTTTAAGTTCGAAAAAATCCAGGTACATAGTAGGTAAGTTTTAAAATTTTTATTAATTCACACGGCATATGATTGCAACTCGTCGATAGTTGCTTCGTATACCTTTTTCTTTCCTTCATCGGATGTTTCTTCCCTTCTTGCGGTAGCCAAGTCCAAGGGTGTTTTGCCGTTATCATCTCTTGCATTGGGATCGACTCCTGCGGCAAGCAATTGCACGATTTCAAGTCCACAACGTTTTCCAGCAGCTTCATACAACAGCGCTGAATCTGAATGATATTTCAAATCCACATCTACGCCATCTATTGTGACCAGTTTTCTTATCTGCCGCAATGGGTCATCCATTGTTTCAATAGCGGCATCATAGCTTAGGTTTGCTAGGGAGTGATCTTTTTCTTGGAGTTCTATTTTTAAAAGCATTGCCCTTTCCTCGGTATTTAGTGGGGCATAATCGGGATTAGGCGTTTCATCTTTATCTGCGAAAGACAAACTGATCAAACATACCCCACCTAAAACGATATTCGTTAGTAATTTTTTATATCCCATCCTGTGGGGAAGCATTATTATTATTGAAATGATGTCAAATATTTTCCCCGGAAGGAATATTTATATTCTTTTCATTTTTTCATTGAGTGTTTCGTGCTTGTCGCCCTTTTTCCTCGCGCCTATCATAAACATCGTAATAGTTTGTTCCTTGATATCCAGAATCCACATACACTCTAGTTCCTTCGGGAATCTCATCTCTTTGCTTCAACCCACCCTTCGACTAACCCACCCGCAGTTTGTCTTGGTATTGGCTCCATGTCAAGTATTTTCGTAAACATTTTCAAGACAGGCGGCGATAAACGTGTGTGGGATTTTCGTCGGTGAGTCGGTTCGTTAGCAGGCAGAAGTTAGCAGGCAGAAGTTAGCAGGCAGAAGTTAGCAGGCAGAAGTTATCGGACGGAAGTTATCGGACGGAAGTTGGTGGGCGGAACCCACCCTTTAACTAACCCACCCACAGTCTGTCTTGGTATTGGCTCCATGTCAAGTATTTTCGCAAACATTTTAAAGACAGGCGGCGGTAAACGTGAGGGAGATTTCCGTCGGTGAGTCGGTTCGTTAGCTGACAGAAGTTAGCGGGCAGAAGTTAGCAGGCAGAAGTTATCGGACGGAAGTTATCGGACGGAAGTTAGCAGGCAAAACCCACCCTTTAACTAACCCACCCGCAGTCTGTCTTGGTATTGGCTCCGTGTCAAGTATTTTCGCAAACATTTTAAAGACAGGCGGCGGTAAACGTGAGGGAGATTTCCGTCGGTGAGTCGGTTTGTTAGCTGGCAGAAGTTAGCTGGCAGAAGTTATCGGGCGGAAGTTAACGGGCGGAAGTTAGCAGGCAAAACCCACCCTTCAACTAACCCGCCCTCAGTCTGTCTTGGTATTGGTTCCGTGTCAAGTATTTTCGCAAACATTTTCAAGACAGGCGGCGATAAACGTGTGGAAGATTTCCGTTGGTGAGTTGGTTCGTTAGCGGGCGGAAGTTAGCTGGCAGAAGTTATCGGACGGAAGTTAACGG
>JAITJQ010000052.1 GCA_031278845.1 Puniceicoccales bacterium | reverse complement strand
AAAAAGTGTTTTTAAAATTGTTGGCCAAGGCTATGCGCGATGCGCATAGCCTTGGCCACTTTTTTTTCTTTTTGGACCTTAGCGGATTGATCCAGTGGCATCGCCACTGGATCAATCCGCTAAATCCAGGTCCAGGAGGCGGTGCCTCCTGGCGGGGATTCTAAGGGCGAGGAGCCCTTAGAAATATACTTCCCTTAAAAAAAAAATCCGCTTTAGTGATTCTGTGACGCATACCTTTTCGAGCCATGCCATTTCTAAAAATTACGGTAAACGGAATGTGGTTGATCGCGTCCATTTAACCATCTCTTCCGGGGAAATTATCGGTATCTTAGGACCCAACGGTGCTGGAAAAACGACGACCTTTTCCATATTAGTAGGACTTGTCGAACCAAATGGAGGACGGGTATTTCTCGACGAACGAGATATCACCCAATTTTCCATACACCGACGCGCTAAACTGGGTATCGGCTACCTTCCCCAGGAAAGCTCCGTCTTTGGAAAGCTATCGGTTTATGATAATTTAAAAATCATCGCCGAATACTTGTCCATCGATGCTTCAAACCTCAATGCCACCATCAATAATGCGCTGAAAGAACTCGGTATCCAACAACTCGCTTCACAAAAGGCGTATACGTTGAGTGGCGGCGAACGCAGACGACTCGAAATCGCCCGTACCCTTCTGATAAATCCCAAATTTCTTCTTCTCGATGAACCCTTTAGTGGTGTTGATCCCATCAGTGTCGCCGACATTCAAAATATTATTGCTCATCTCAGCCAAAAAGGAATCGGTATTCTCATCACGGACCATAATGTACGTGAAACTCTTTCGATTGTCGGCCGCGCTTACCTGATTCATGAAGGAAAAGTCCTCTGCGAAGGCAACCGATCCGTCCTGCTCAGCGACCCACAAAGCCGCAAATTTTACCTGGGCGAACGCTTTTCCATGTAACCATGGCTTCCCTTTTAGATTCGAAATTAGTCATCATTGGCGACGATATTTTTTGGAACCCTAAGGAAATATTGACTTTGCCTCACGATGGTTACGCAATTGACGACTCCTTCTTTCTCTGCAACGAGAAAAAATCCCCCGAAACGATACGGGCCATTCCGTTTAGTGTCTACGATGGCTTTGCAGTAAAAAATATTTTAGCAAATGTTTTAAATATTCCCTCCGCAGTTATCTCCCAGTCCTCTGATTTCACGGAAATTATCCAACGCCGCTGTAGGGATCTAAAAATTCCATTTTGTTTTACAAATATTCCTCATAAGCCACAATATATCGCACGATTTTGCCTCAAATACCGGTATTCCCTCCATGAAATAGCGATTTTTGACGATCAACTGACATCTTCCGATTTTTTCGAAGAACGACCGAAAATTTTACTCTCAAAACGTGATTTCCCAAACGTTACGCAACATTTCATCCGTACCGTTATCGATACCTCAGCCGATAGAAATGTCGATGTTTTGTCCTACTATAACGAAACACGGATGCTACAGGGCAATCTTCCTCCAAGCATTCGTTCGGTGAAAAAAACAATTCGGGCACTCATTTGTGACATCGATGGCACGTGTACCGATGGATTTAAAATCTACGGCGAAGATGGTTCCGAATGGAAACGTTTTTCGTTTGCCGATATGCAGGCCCTTAGAAAATGGAATAACTGTGGGCATCTCAGTTTCCTGGTTACGGGAGAATCGGGACCCATTCTACAGAAATTTGCTGCCCAATGCCATATACCCCAAACGCATCTTTTTACAAACGCTGGCAATAAAAAACTTCAAATACTTTTTGAGATTTGTCAAAATTTCGAGATTCAACTTGGCGAAACCGCTTACATCGGCGACGATATAAATGATCTTGGCATTATCGAATCCCTCATTCGTGAAAATGGTATCGCCGCATGTCCCGCCCGTGCCATGCCCCTCATTAAAAATATTCCCCATATTTTTCACCTCAGAAGCACCGGTGGTTTTGGTGCCGTCGCCGAGTTTGTCGAAATTGTCAACGCCCTCGAGCACTAGTTTGCCCAGAGGGCTCCGGATCCCCCAGGGGGGCTCCGCCCCCCTGGACCCTCCGCAAGGAGTCGGAGACTCCTTGACCTCGTCCAGCGGCCGAGCCCGGCGCGTTCCGCGCCGGGCTCGGCCGCAAGGGTCAAGTTTTTCAAAAAGTGTTTTTAAAATTGTTGGCCAAGGCTATGCGCGATGCGCATAACCTTGGCCACTTTTTTTTCTTTTTGGACCTTAGCGGATTGATCCAGGAGCAATGCTCCTGGATCAATCCGCTAAAACCAGGTCCAGGGGATGGTATCCCCTGGCGGGGATTCTAAAGGCGCGCAGCCCTTAGAGCATCACCGCTCTCAGCGATGCATGAGATGCTTGGCCGAATTGAGCGTATTTTTCTCCGCCTCGGTTAGGGACTTAAATCCCCTCTCATTAATTTTGTCCAAAATACGATCAATCTCACTCCGCTGCGCCGAATAGCTCTTAACATATAACTTGTAACTGTCATCCGCTACCGCATCTACCATGCGCCCACGCTTGGTCAGCTTCTCCTCGATAACTTTCGCATACCTGTGACGGTAACGGTAAAAGTAATAACAACCTAATCCACCCAAAATGCCTCCCAAATGTGCCGAATTCGCAACATTGCTTCCAACTAATTCCTGTGTAAAAAAACAAAAGGCCTCCAGCCCAGCGGTAATCATCAATAGCATCCGCGGCCTTATCCGAATCGGAATAACAAAAAATAGTAAAAATACCATCGGACGATTCTCACATACCATACAAAAATAACTGAAAATACCCAGACAACCCGCCGATGCCCCTAAAAGTACCACGAAAGGTCGATTAAAATTTACGCTTAACCAAACTAAAGCCCCTACCACTCCAGAAATAAAAAATAATTCCAGTAATCGCCGCCCACCATCGCGCATCTCAATCAACCTTCCAATAAAAAATAAAACAAGCCCGTTGCAAAAAATATGCCCAATATCCTCGTGCATAAATATGTAGCTCACCAATTGCCACACGTTTCCTTCACCTAAACCCTCCGACGATAAAAGTAAATACCGCCTTAAAAAATCATTCCCAAACCATGCCAATCCTATGCGGTCAATTGTAAAAACGATTACCATCAACCCCAATAGTACCTTCAATGTACCCCATGAATACTGCTCCTTAACTCTAAATACTTTTTGCATCTTTCAAATCACATTAACGTTATTTTTTACGGCGTCAATGAAATAATTGTCAAATAAATAAAATATACAATCCCTGCTTCCTCGTTCTTAATTTACTAACCACAACCAACTGTCTTGAGATTTAAACGATCCAACAATGCTAAATCTTTCTCCACTTTAGCATTTCCTACTGTCAGTAATCTCTCTCCAATAAAAAATGCACTCGCCCCAGCTAAAAAACATAACGCCTGTAACTCATCAGCCATCGTCTCCCGCCCAGCAGATACGCGAATAATAGACTTCGGCATCAAAATACGCGCTAAAGCAATGGTCCGAACAAAATCAAAAGAATCCATTTCTTCCACATTCTCTAACGGTGTTCCAGGAACTTTTACAAGCCGATTGATCGAAACCGATTCTGGATGCTCCACAAAATTCGCAAGCAATACTACCATCCTTATGCGATCATCATTCGTTTCCCCCATCCCTAAAATACCCCCAGTACAAACTTTGATCCCATGCTTGCGTACTAACTCTATGGTTTGAATTCGCTCCTCTATCGTCCGCGTCGTAATAATTTTTTTATAATAACCCGGCGACGTATCTACATTGTGATTGTAATAGTCCAATCCACATTCCTTCAATTTGATAACCTGATCTTCCCGTAACATCCCCATCGTTAAACAAGTCTCTACCCCAAGCCTCTTGACTATCTTAATCGCTTTACAGGCTATCGCAAATATCTCATCACTGGGTACTCGCCCCGATGCCCCCATGCAAAATCGAGAACTCCCTATCGCCTTCGCCCACTCCGCAGCAGCAATAATAATCCCCATATCCGTAATTGCCTGCTTCGCCATCTTTGTGCCATTGCGAATCGATTGCACACAGTATGCACAATCCTCACAACATCCCCCCCATTGAATGCTCAATAGCGAACTCACTTGTATTTCCCTAACATTATGATACCGCCGATGTACCCCGTACGCTTCGTAAATGAGCTCCCAAAAAGGTTTCTCAAAAATCGCCCTCGCTTCCTCGAAAGTTACCTCTCTTCCCATCAATGCTGAATCCAAACTCATGCACCTAGGGATCTAAATGCATATCCCTATGTCAATCAAATTTTACCAAGGGCTCCTCGCCCTTAGGATCCCCGCCAGGAGGCACCGCCTCCTGGACCTGCCAATTTAAAAAAAGAAAAATTAAGTGCCGGACAAACCCTGCGCAATTTGCCCTGGGTTTGCCCGGCAAATAAAGCAAAAACACGACAACCTGTCTACTCTTGACCTTGCGGCCGCGCCCGGCGCGGACCGCGCGGGGCTCGGCCGCCGAAGGAGGTCAAGGAGTCACTGACTCCTTGCGGGGGGTCCAGGGGGGCGGAGCCCCCTGGGCAGCCGGAGCCCTCTGGGGGCACAAAATTTTCGGAAAAATTTACGAATAATGTTGACATGGGAATAAAATTTTTAGAGATTAGTGGACATTATTCTATTATTGTTTTGTATTTATGGCCGATGATTGTATTGAAGTAACAGGAAAAGTAACTGCCGTGCTTCCCGGAACGATGTTTCGCGTGGAGCTCGAAAATGGGCATCAGATATTAGCCCACATCTCTGGGAAATTGCGCAAAAATTTCATTCGTCTTGCGGTAGGCGATCGCGTACGGATGGAAATGAGTCCCCACGATCTCGAAAGAGCGCGCATTATTTTTCGACTTAAAAACGCGGTAGTCCACAAAAACACACCGATACACAGTTACGGACCGCGTCGTCCTTCTCGCTAAGTTTGACTCTGTTCATGTCTGACACGATTGTCGCCCTAGCCACGCCGTTTGGGATATCCGCCATTGCTAAGATTCGCATAAGTGGTCCATTGACGCGGACACTGATTAGGAAACATTTGGGAAATAAAGATCCGGCTACGCATTCTGCATTTTTAGCGAATTACCGATCCATTTCGGGAAGAATTCTCGATCAAGTTATCGTGTTATTTTTTTCCAACGGACATTCCCACACGGGAGAAGACTCTATGGAAATCGATTGTCACGGCAATCCGTTGATTATTCGATCGATCATTGAGGATCTTCAAGTTGCGGGTTGTCGCATAGCCGAACCGGGAGAGTTTACGAAATGGGCCTATTTAAATCACAAAATCGATCTTTGCCAAGCGGAAGCGGTATTGGATGTGATTCATGCGACCAGCGAAAGTGCGCTTGAAATTTCACAAAAGCAGCTACGGGGTACACTCAGTGAAAAAATTTTCCATTTCAGCGATATTTTACTTTCGCTACTTGCAATGATCGAAGCACGCATTGATTTTGCCGAAGAAGGTCTTGAATTTGACGACAAAATTTCGAATAAGCTGGGCGAAACGCTAAAGGAAATCGAAAAAATTATCGACAACCACAAATTTCGAAAAATGTTACTCCACGGCATTTCGGTAGCGATTGTAGGCCATCCAAATGCGGGAAAAAGTAGTTTACTCAACGCGCTACTGAATGAAGAACGGGCATTGGTAAGCGATATTCCGGGAACAACGCGTGATTTTGTCAGTGAAAATATCATCATTGATGGATTTTTGATAAAAATTATCGATACAGCTGGACTGCGCACTACGGATGACGCAATTGAACGACTCGGCATAGCAAAGACAATTGAAAATATTCATGCTGCGGATCTCTGTTTAATCGTCGTGGATCAAAATACTCCCTTACCCCTTGGGGAAGCAATTGTAGCTGAACTTCAAAGAAAAATATGTATTCTCGTTTTCAATAAAACGGACCTCGAAGAAAATTCATTTCCCCATATTTCGAAAGGATTAAAAATTTTTCCTTCGGTATTTATTTCTGCCAAACACGGCACAGGAGTGGATATTTTAAAATCGACCATTGCGAACAAAATCCGGGAAAGCATGCTTTTGCCGCAGGAAGTAACGATTGCCATTAATGAACGCCATCGGGAAATTTTTCAAGCGGTTCACGATTCGATTGTTTCTGCCCAAAATATTCTCAACAGTCAGCAATCCTACGAATTATGTGCCAGCGACCTGAGATTTGCTTTGGAAACGCTGGGATATATTACGGGAAAATACAACACCGAGGAAATGCTTGGGAAAATTTTTGATCAATTCTGTATTGGGAAATGAATTTTTGGAAACATCGGTTATAAATTCAAGATTTATTAATAAATAAGTAAAATATCAATAAACTCACGAAAACACGTCGCTTGCCTCCTTCTCTGCCTCTAGCTTTGAGAGAAATAGTCTTGAAAGAAATCCGGTGGCTGTCAAGTAACTTATGGAAGGGATGCGGGGAAGTGGTGCGGATTCGAGATGACCCGACGCAGGTTGGAAGGTTCGGATTTCCTGCTTTTGACGCGCCGCCTACTCCCACCCTCTACCTTCTAGCCTTGAAAGAAATCTAGCAATTGTCAAGTGATTTATGGAAGTGGTGTGGATTCGAGATAACCTAACGCAGGTTGGGGGGTTCGGATTTCCTGCTTTTGATGCACCGCTTGCTTCCTCCCTCTACCTCTAGCTTTGCCGCCATCTTTAAATCTGTCAAGCGACTTTTTTAGATCCACAGAAAATAATGATAAAACTAAAACGCAATTAATAAATGTAAAACCCCCAAACGTAATGAAGGCCAAAAATTACTTTTTTTATCCCGTGAGCTATGATCCTAAAATTTTATCTTATCGGGAGGGCCATTACGACCCTCCCTTTGGATGGATGGTTTTTCGGGAAAATTTTTCCAGTAAATTTCTTTTCATTCCATCTTATTCATTTGCTGACCAATGATAATCGATTCGCGCAATTGACTGGCTAAATCGGAAACATTGCCGGGAGAATGGGGAACGAAAATGACATTCGACTTCGATGAGCCGGCAATCTCTTTGAGCGTATCGATGTATTGAATGAGGAGCACCATTTCCATGACATCTTTCTGGGAAAGTCCAGGCACTTGGCGCACAAATTCTTCAACGGAATCTTTTAACCCTGAAACAATGGCGTGACGCTGTCCTGCAAGACCCTTTCCATGTAAAATACTCGCTTCCGCCTCCGCCTCCGCCTGTTTTACTTTGAGTATTTTTTCTGCCTCACCCTTTTCCGTGGCCGCAACACGTACGCGTTGCGCTGCATTGATCTCATTCATCGCCGCCTTGACATTGTTCGCCGGCGAAATATCCGTCACAAGCGCTTTGACAATCTCATAACCAAACTCCGCCATCACATCGGATAACTCGGACTTAACCGCATTCGCAATGTCGTCCTTTCGCTCAAAAACATCGTCGAGCAAAATTTTTGGAACCTGCGCCCGAACGACATCGAAAACGAAGGCCTCGATCTGCTTCGTCGGGTTTTGTAACATATAAAACGCTTCGTAAATTTTAGCTGGTAAAATGCGATATTGAACCGATACCATTAGATTGATAAATACATTATCTTGTGTTTTAGTCTCAATATTTACGTCGAGCTGGCAAATTTTTAGCGATAGACGTAACCGAATCTGATCGATAATCGGAATGAGAATATTCAATCCCGGACCCGCAATCCGATGAAATTTTCCGAAGCGTTCGATAATGGCACAGGTCTGCTGCTCAACCGTAAAGATACTTGCAAATAGTACCACACCCACTACTACTGCTAAAATGATTAATACTTCCATAATTTTTTTCTGCCTACAATTATATGAAAAAAACAATACTTAACTCAAGCAATAAAATAAAAAAATAACAAGTAGAAGTTTTTCTTATGATGAAGTAAAATATTACTTATAAATAAAATAAATCTCACAAAAAGAGTTGACTTGGAAATCCCTATTTCCCAATATTTTGTCCGTAAACCGATTTTTCAAAAAAATTTGGTCGACATCAACGGAAGTAGTAATACGTTTGGAAAATAAGCTCGGGTGGTGGAATGGTAGACACGCCAGACTTAGGATCTGGTGCCGCAAGGCATGAGGGTTCGAGTCCCTCTTCGAGCACCGTCACTACTTGAAAAAATATTCTCAAAAATCACTTGACAGTCGCCGCTTTTCTCCCAAGGCTAGAAGGTAGAGGGAGGGAGCAAGCGGCACGTCAAAAGCAGGAAATCCGAAACTCATCGACCCGCATCAAGCGATTTTGAATCTTCATTGCCGTTTCAAGGGAATACAGCACTGCTTAGAGCTATATCCTTTCGATATCCGAGCTTTGAATTGGTTAGAAACATCATTAAACTAGGCGCCGACGTCAATATTCCAAACAATAACGGAGAGACAC
>JAITJQ010000037.1 GCA_031278845.1 Puniceicoccales bacterium | reverse complement strand
GCCGAGCCCGGCGCATTCTGCGCCGGGCTCGGCCGTTAGGGTCTTTTTTGCTTAGCGGTTTGATCCAGTGGCGTCGCCACTGGATCAAACCGCAAACCCAGGTCCAAGGGATGGATCCCCTGGATTCTTTTTTTCTTTTTTTCTTTTTTAGACCTGCCCCGCGGCTTCGCCGCGGGGGCTGTTTCGCCACTGCCATCTTGCCGCTACAGGATCCCTTTCAAAGCTGTTTTATTCTCTCCAAAGGCATCGATTATAGCCTGCAAAGCTTTAAGATCATCACTGAATGCAGCCTTAGTTAACAGTGTAAAGCCATCTTTATTTTGCTCTTGCAAAACTTTTTCTCCAGGATCAAACTTCATAAATGCAGTGTATATAAGGGCACGTGTCTTGACATCTTCTTTCCTTAGAAGCGTTTTAATTTCTGCATTGTTGCCACATGCGCTTAGTATTGCGCTATTCAGTTTTTCAGCGTTCCCAAGAGTCTTTGGCTCAACATCGGATCTTTCGCCTATCTTTACTTTGATCGTATTGCCGGTGGCCGTTATTTAGGCATTTCTTAGGAGCGCCATCAGCTCTCCGACGTTTTTCGTCTCTGCCCCTTCGATGTCCAATTCCCGGCAAAGCCTCGAAGTGCTTCCAAATAATCATTCCCACCCTCACCTATAGTATCCATAAAACCATCCTTATGAGGTTATAGTGAATTTACGAAAAATCTTAAATAAATTTTTTACGCGATTGCTAGTTGATAAAATAAATCCGCTGTAAATGGAAATTTTTCAAAATATTTAGGCCCGAAACGAAACTGCTCCGCTTAAAGTGGAAAAAAGCTCTAAAAATAAAAAATAAAAAAGACTAGGTAGTCTACGGCGCACCCGATGCCTGACGACCGTTGCTTCCTTCCAGACCTGGCGGAGTTAGCCGGCTCTAAGTCGCATAGTACCCAGTCCACTGCTTATTCTAGATCATTACATACACTGTCAAGCCAAAATAAGTTTCATTTTTTAGGTAACCCCCGAAAAATAAACGCTTTCTATCTTACCACTATTTAGTGGGCTCCAATTCTAGTAATGAATTAATTTTTTCTAAAATCTCTTCGTCCGATACCCTTAAAGCCTCACCCAGTTCTCTTAGTAAGATAATAAGCGCAAACCTCAAAAGTTCCAGTGTAGGCCGTCCCTCTTTGATTTTTAGTAGATACTTTCCGGATGGTTTATCATAATCTAATGCATCGAGATTGTCAAAATCTTCTCGGGTAATCGCTAGATGCTGAATGACATCTATGTCGAGGTTTTCGTACTGTACCGTTAATGCTTCTACGATCGCACGCTTTGTATTCATATCGTGAAAGTAAAATATTCTTCCATTGAAAGAAACACCCGTGGGATCCGAAGGTGCAGGGTTCTCATTGAATGGACGGGATGGGCGCGGAATAGACACGCCGAAAGAGATTTTCTCAATATCTTCCAGGGACAATAGTTCGGGAATATCCGCGAACCAATGGAAACTCGCATGGGCACCATACGACGTAGTTAATAAAAAGAATGTTAATGATAATTTTGTATTTTTTATATGTCCCCTCCGATTGTTGAAATATTTTAATATGTCAAGTAGTTTTTTCTGAAAAAATTTCCCCGAAGATCGAATGGCAACCCATTTCCTTTCATAAACGCTTTTTTATACTTTTAATTTCCAAAATTCCAATTATCAAATTCTTTCAAATATGATTACAGTCTCCTATTCGCCCGGCAATTTGGAATGGAAATGGTACGCGAAATGGCTCGAAAATGACCTTTTTAGACGAAAAATTTCCCCGGATAAAACCGCCTATACTATCCTTATTCCTCCGCCCAACGTGACCGGAATCCTCCACATGGGCCATATCCTTAATAATACGATCCAGGACGTCCTCATTCGCCGAGCGAGACAGAAAAATCGATCCGTATTCTGGATTCCCGGTACCGATCACGCCGGAATTTCCCTCCAAATTAAAGTGGAAAAAGAACTGGCCAAAGAAAATAAAACGCGGCACGATGTCGGCCGCGAAGCCTTCCTTGATCTCGCCCGAAAATGGCGCGAAAAACATGGTAATATTATCCTTGATCAACTCAAAAAACTGGGCGTCTCCTGCGACTGGTCCGCCCTGAAATATACCTTCGATCCCGATTACTACCGTGTCGTACTCGCCACATTCGTGGAATGGTATCGGCGGGGATACATTTATAGGGGATCGCGACTGATCAATTGGTGCCCGGTGAGTATGACCGCGCTCAGTGACGAAGAAGTCATCATGCGCGAGCAAAATTCAATTCTCTATTATGTTAAATATGAAATCGTCGAAAAACCCGGCACCTTCATCACCGTCGCGACGACGCGTCCGGAAACGATCATGGGCGATGTGGCAGTCGCCGTATATCCCGCCGATGAACGCTACCAAGATTTTATAGGGCTCCATTGCTGGCGCCCCATCCTGCGGGAATCCATTCCGATCATCGCCGATGAAGCGGTATTGAAAGACTTCGGAACGGGAGCGTTAAAAATAACGCCGGCCCACGATGAGGTGGATTTCGAGATCGGCCAGCGCCACGGATTGGCGGCCATCGGCGTAATCGATAAAAATGGAAAATTGAACCACTTGGCAGGACCGGAATTTGCGGGAATGGATCGCTTCGAAGCGCGTAAAAGGGTAGGGGAGTATTTGAAGGAAAACGGCCTTCTTGTAAAGGAGGAGAACTATGTCAACAATGTTGGGTTTTCGGAGCGGGCCAACGTACCCGTGGAGCCCATGCTTTCGGAGCAGTGGTTTTTGAAGTACCCCTGTGTGGAAGAAGCCAAATGGGCGGTCCAAAGGGGATTTATTTGCTTTCGGCCGGAGCGCTGGGAGAAGACTTATACCCATTGGCTGGACAATATTAAGGACTGGTGTATTAGTCGGCAGCTGTGGTGGGGACATCGCATTCCGGTGTGGTATCGAAAAGGTACGGATCGCAATGAGCCGCAGAACTGGCACGTATCGGTCGACGGACCGGAGGATCCCGAAAATTGGGAGCAGGACGAAGACGTATTGGACACGTGGTTTTCCTCGGCCATTTGGCCGCTGGCGACACTGGGCTGGCCCGATGGAGGGGCGATGGAGGAGATGGGTTTCGATTATTTTTATCCCACGGCGGATCTCGTTACGGGACCCGATATCATTTTTTTCTGGGTAGCGCGGATGATTATGTCGGGATTAAGTTTGCTCGGCGACGGAGAAAAAGCGCTATCCGATGACGAGATACGCCGGCGCATTCCCTTTAGAAACGTCTATTTTACGGGTATTATTCGCGATTCCATCGGGCGAAAGATGTCAAAAAGTTTAGGTAACTCGCCGGATCCCCTGGATCTCATCGAGCAGTATGGAGCGGATGGTGTGCGTATCGGTTTATTATCGATGGCGCCCAACGGTCAGGATATTTTATTTTCAGAGGATCGCGTTGCTCAGGGGAGAAAACTTTGCACGAAGCTATGGAATTCCTTTCGGTTTCGCCAGCAGGGTGGCATGGAAGGCGATCGCAGTTCTCTAGCGGCGATCGTGAGACGTATCGATAGTAGTACTTTGGAGGTGGACGATGGAGCCATTTTGGGCAAGCTATTGGGAACGATGAACGAATTCGAGCGCATGATGGCGGACTACGAATTTAGCCGGGCCCTACAAATTTTACATACCTTCTTTTGGAGCGACTACTGCGACTGGTACATCGAAATTTCAAAAATGCGTACCAACGAAACCGTTTGGGCGGTACACGACCTCATTCTGCGCCAATTATTACTATTGTTTCATCCATTTATTCCATTTGTTACGGAGGAACTTTGGCAGGGGCACGGCTATGGGGAAAAATTTTTAGGTGAGGAATTGTTAGAAAGTGGTGACGAATTACGCTGCGATTTATCCCGGATCGATTTCGGAAAAATGGCGGAATGGATCGAAGAGGTTGAACGTGTTCGGGAACTAGTGGTTGCGGTACGGGCATTAAGGGCGCAATTTGGTTTGGCATCCCGTCGGGATGTAAGATTTTACTTCAAAGCGGATCCGTTGGCAAAGGAAATAATCGATCGCCATCGACGCGATATAAAATATTTATTATTGACGCAATTTTTTGACGAAACGGCGGAGGCGTTACAGTTACCGACGACGGTTGTGGCACTGGGGTCTATCTACATGGATACGGGTAGTCTCGACATGGTAGAAGAAAAGGGGCGTTTAGGGCGAGAGCTCGAGCAGCTTGATCGGCTCATCGAGATGAATCAAAAGAAGTTACAAGACAAAGATTTTCTAGCGCGTGCGCCCCAGGAAATCATTGGGGGAGCGAGAGATTTATTGGCTGAGAATATAGCCAAAAGGAAAGAACTGGAGGCGGTATTTTCGAAGCTCTCGTCGGTGAGCTGAAGTAATTGGGTCGTCATTTTTACTTAATTTTTTTCTTGACATGATCATTTTAATTATTTGGGCTTAGATCCAAAGTGGAGGTTTCAATGTTAAAAAATAATCTTATTAAATTTTGTATGTTGCTATTATGTGGCTTGGCTTTAGACCCGATTAGTTTATTAGCTAGTAGTAGGCGGCACGGAAGTAGGGAAGAGAGAATTCCGAAAGAGTCGCTTTTTCTAAGGGCGCGAAAGCCGTATATAATCAAGATCAAGAGAAATTGGGCCTGCGATTTTTTTGTTGGAAATGGGCATTGCGAACGCGGGTCAGGCATTTGCATTGCCAATCCAACATTATGATTTAACGTTTAAGTCATTGTTTCTAGGAATGGATAACGCTGGAGAAAATGATTTAGCTTCTCCTGGCAATGCTAATAAAAGGTTGATTTCATTATTGAACAGTTTGGTTTATCCTCAAGCGGATAATGATGAAAGTAAAGAGCGCATTGTTTCGATAGAAATTATAGATGGAGCGATATTAACTACTGAAAAATTAGAACAAACTCAGAAAGAGAAAATGCTATAACAGAGTTACGCTGTAATATTGTATGCAAGTGTACGGTCGAATATCCAGATCAAGAGAAGGAAATACGTTACGTTCTTTATTTTGATATAGAGATGCAGCGAAGGAATGTCGGAGATCCGATCAAAAGGTTTTTGGATTATCAAAAACAATTAAAGCGATCCGACAAAAATGCTCGTGTAATAGCTTTTCTCGGTTATTTTACTAAAAATACTGTGGAAGAAACAAAAATAGGAAGGTTAGTAAGAGATCCACAAACGGGAGGGCTGATTGCAGCTCCAGAAGAAAAAGAGAGCATGGATTTACATCCGATGATTGGTTTGCAAACGTCTGTGAACGATATTTTAGCCGGAAAGGATATAGAGATAGTTAATGGATGTAAAATTGGTCAGATTGGAAAAGAATGGCTAAAATTATTGGGCGTTCGATGGTGGGCTACAGAAAATCCCGACCATAAGGAATATTACATAGTGCCTTCGAAGGTCCAATCGAAAGAAGTGGAAAATGCTCTGGAAGTTTTAAAAATGGGTAAAGTAAATCAAGACGATTTCAAAGGAGAAGTTGGTAAAATTTTTGATGCCAATAGGATACTTGACGAGGTTGAAGCAAGTAAAAAGCAGGAAGGCCTGGAAGAAGGTCGAGCTAAAGGCGAAATGATTGGTATTCTAAAGGGACTTATAAGGAGTTTTGTTAAAGGTAGGGAGATTGAAGACGATGAAATTGAAGAGATTGTGAAAAATTCTTTGGATGAAGATTTTGTAAGGGAAATATGGAATACATTGTCAAATATTCCGGATTCAAAAAATGCGGAGGACTTTATCCAAATCCTTCGCAATAAGGGATTATTGAATGACGGGTCATAAAGCGGTAGTAAAAAAACATTGCGACGGCAGCGGCAATTAATATGGAAGGGAAATGGTTAAGGGATCGGGCATAACGCCGTTGCGTTCGGAAAATTTTCCGGAGTGGTACCAGCAGGTAATTAAGGAGGCCGATTTGGCTGAAAATAGCGATGTCCGCGGATGTATGGTCATCAAACCTTGGGGGTATGCGATTTGGGAAAATATGCAGCGTATTCTGGATGATATGTTCAAAAAAACAGGCCACCAAAATGCTTACTTTCCCCTATTTATTCCGCTAAAACATTTGGAAAGCGAGGCGACACACGTCGAAGGATTTGCAAAGGAATGTGCTATCGTAACACATACGCGATTACAGGCGGATGATCGGGGCAAATTGATTCCCGCTTCGCCCCTGGAGGAACCGCTCATTGTCCGTCCCACTTCGGAAACCATTATCGGCGAATCCTTCTCCCGCTGGGTCCACTCCTACCGCGATTTGCCAATTCTCATCAACCAGTGGGCGAACGTCGTGCGTTGGGAAATGCGGACGCGTCTATTTTTGCGGACGTCGGAATTTCTGTGGCAGGAAGGCCACACCGCCCATGAAACGCGTGCGGAAGCGGAAGCGGAAACGGAAAAAATGCTGGAATGTTATCGCGAATTTGCCGAAAGTTATATGGCAATGCCAGTTCTCTGTGGCGAAAAGACGGAGATGGAACGCTTTCCCGGTGCTGTGAAAACACTCTGTATCGAGGCGATGATGCAGGATCGGAAATCGTTACAGGCCGGGACATCGCACTTCCTAGGGCAAAATTTTGCTCAATCTTCTAACATTCAATTTGTGGGGCGTAACGGAGAAAATCAATACGCGTGGACGTCATCCTGGGGTGTTTCGACTCGGCTCATTGGTGGATTGATCATGACCCATTCCGATGACGATGGCCTAATTTTACCGCCACGCCTAACTCCGCAGCACGTCGTCATTTTACCCATTATTCATCACGAAAAAGATGAAAGTACCGTTCGGGAATACTGTGCGCAAATAAGAGCACAGGTCGAAAAAACTTGCTATAACGATTGCCCCATAGGAATCCACATCGATGGGCGCAACCTCAATGGCGGCGTAAAAAAATGGGAGTGGATTAAAAAAGGTGTGCCGCTGATTGTGGAAATCGGACCCCGCGATCGGGAAAAAAATTCCGTTTCCATTTTACGCCGCTACACCATGGAGAAGTATACTATACCGATCGAAGAATTTATTCAAAATCTCGAACAGGAGCTAGCCCAAATCCAAAGTGGAATGTTGGAACGGGCACGCGCCTTTCGGGAACAAAATACGAAACAAATAACTTCAAAGGAAGAATTTGCTGAATTTTTCGAGAACCAGGGAGGCTATGCGGTAACATTTTTTGAGGAGAATCGGCCCCTAGAAGAGGCCATGAAAGAACAATTTAGCGTAACAATTCGCTGCATTTTAGCCGATGATACGGATAAAAATCCAATGGGAGTTTGTGCATTTACAGGCAAACCCACCTCCCAAAAAGTCGTCTGGTCGAAGTCTTATTGATTGCTGCTCTGGGGCTCCGCCCATACCCCGCAAGGGAGTCATGGACTCCTTGACCTCCTTTTGCGGCCGGAGTCCTGCTTCTTTTTTTTAAGTGTCTTCTGAGAGAATCATTTTTTCTTTTTAGGCTGAAACTTCTTGTGCGTATTATTTTTTGGAAAATTTTCAATAATATTAGCGATTTGTTCAGCGGCGTCCGGCACAAATGCTTTTTCGAGGTGACGCTGCATCATCGATGAAACGTTTGGATTCGAGATAATTTCAAGGGCTCGGTTAGTTAAAATGTCTAAATTTTCCTGTTCGATGACAATCGCTATTCCCTGCTGTTCCGCCCGTCTTCCGTTAGCCAGTTGGTGAGTATGGGCACTACCTCCGTGTGGGACAAGAATCATTGGTTTTTTACAAAATTGACACTCCGCAATGGTCCCGGCTCCTGCACGGGCGATAACGAGATCACATGCCCGGAGCGCAGGATTCATATTTTCACAAAAAGGCAACATATGAAGCGTACAATCTTCAAAGGTGATACTTTGTTCCGTTTTCAGTTCGGTACCGGTGATGCAATAGAGATCGATGTTATGGTGAGCAAAATGTATAAAATTCTGTTGAGCCCACCGATTGAGGCTCGTTGCTCCTGCGCTACCGCCGATGACGAGGATAATTTTTTTTGATGGTGGCCATCCGAGTAACGCGCGTGCTTCGGACTTTGATAAACCCATAAACTCTTGGCGGATTGGAAAACCCACTCGTTCGATCTTTTTTTGTTGGTATTTCGGTGGAACGTAAGAGGGAAGGAGGATTTTGTCTGCGAGTTGAGTGGCTAAACGGAAAGCTTTTCCTGGGATTACATTTGGGTCATAAAGAACGGAGGGGATTTTTCTAATTTTTGCGGCTAGTACGAAGGCGAAGGAAGTAAAGCCACCGAGGGAGACGACGAGGTCAATTTTATGATTTTTTAAGAATCGTAAAGCGAAGCGGAGAGACGAAACCTGAGAGGTAACAAATTTTAAAAAGGCGATAGGGGAACCCTTGAGTGGCATTGCATTGGTTTTAATGAAGGAAAATTGGGTATATTTTTTCGAAAAAGCTTCATCAACCTTTCGATTACTGATAATAAAGGTGCATTGATGTTTAGTCAAGCGTTCTGCAATTGCGATTGCGGGGGCCATATGCCCTCCCGACCCTCCGCTAGCCAGGAGAATATTCATGATACGAGGACATAAAATTTTTTTTCCTTTGCAACTTTATAATTCCATTGTTGTACTGTTGCTACGGACGTGTCATTTGCGCCATCTTTTGCCTTCGAGTTTTGGAATAGAACTGGTAACTGTCGAATTATTTTAAGGGTAAGAAAATTGAAATTTATTAAGGTATTTCGGCGGAATGATTACTTCTTTTGTTTTTCTGAACAATAAATCTAAATTTTAGAATATACTACGCGGATGGCGCAATGAAGAGGGAAAAATAAAGGCAAAAATAGCGAGAGAAAAAGAGGCAAAAGCCGGAATTTGGGAACGGAATTTGGAAAGCGTAAAGCCAAAAAGGAATTGAAACTTTCCGATAACGATTCTCTGGCATTTTTTTCGGTACGTTTTTAGCACCAGCAACATCATGAAAATTACCGGAACTTATTTCGAATTGAGTAATTTTTTGTTTTTCCGTTAGGACCAAATGGAGCTTTAAACCAAATAAAGTTTATTGTCTTTTTGTAAATACTTCTGGAGTAGAAATTTTATTGACAATAAAATTATAAAAAACAATATAATATCAACTCATGAAAACAATACACTTAAAATATATGTCATCCCTAATAGCGGGGATGTTATTCAGCAATACTTACATTTCGGCAGATAGTCCATCGGCCACTAAGCCTCCGTTGCAGGATAAAGCAGGAGACGGTCCAGACCACCCTTCCGGTGATGGCGAACATGGTCACCCACCACCACCACACTTCGGGCACGGTCCGGGCCATCGCTTCGGGCACGGCCCTGGCCACCACTTTGGACACGGCCCAGGCCACCCCTTCGGTGATGGCGAACATGGCCAGCCGCCGCCACCACACTTTGGACACGGCCCTGGCCATCACTTTGGGCACGGCCCTGGTCGCCACTTTAGACGCGGCCCTGGACACCCCTTCCGGTGATGGCGAACATGGCCAGCCACCGCCGCCACCACACTTTGGACACGGCCCTGGTTATCACTTTGGGCACGGCCCTGGTCGCCACTTTGGATGCGGCCCGGGTCACCCCTTCGGTGATGGCGAACATGGTCACCCACCGCCACCACACTTTGGACACGGCCCGGGCCATCGCTTCGGGCACGGCCCTGGCCACCACTTTAGACGCGGCCCAGACCACCCCTCCGGTGATGGCGAACATGGTCACCCACCACCACCACACTTTGGACACGGCCCTGGCCATCACTTTGGGCACGGCCCTGGTCGCCACTTTAGACGCGGCCCTGGCCACCACTTCCGGTGATGGCGAACATGGTCACCCACCACCACACTTTGGACACGGCCCAGGCCACCCCTTCGGACACGGCCCTGGTCATCACTTCGGACGCGGCCCTGGCCACCACTTCCGGTGATGGCGAACATGGTCACCCCCACCACCACACTTCGGGCATGGCCCGGGTCATCACTTCGGGCATGGCCCGGGTCATCACTTCGGGCACGGCCTTGGTCATCACTTCGGACACGGCCCTGGTCGCCACTTTGGACACGGCCCTGGTCGCCACTTTGGATGCGGCCCTGGACACCCCTCCGGTGATGGCGAACATGGTCACCCACCGCCGCCACACTTTGGACGTGGCCTTGGACACCACTTTGGACATGGTCCAGACCATCACTTCGGGCACGGTCTGGGCCATCGCTTCGGGCATGGCCCTGGCCACCACTTTGGATGCGGCCCACACTCTTCGCAATAGACGGAAGCGACGAATACCCCGTTACTCAAAAAACAAATTCTAAAGAAAACTCACAAATAGTGGTACCTTCCTTCTAAAACTATTTCTCCGAATAATCGAAAAGGTACAACAGACAGACCCGTCGGAAAATACCGGACAATCGCAAAATATATCTTTCCCGGGATGGATCCTTTGGTGCGTTTTTTTGCTAAAAAAATTCAACAATAAAGCAAAAAAACGTAGCCCTTTTACTTTCAATAAAACAATAAAAATGTTGCCAAAAGTTAATACGCAATATAATCACCAAATGAGAATTATGAAAATAAAATACATCCTATCACCATTGCTCTATTTATCATGTATCCAGTATTCCATCCATGGAAGTGCGACTCCAACCGAAGATGAAATACTGCGCGACGTTTGCTATCGCATATGCGGCCACGAGGCATTGCATTGCCTGCTCCCAGAAAATAATCCCAATCCCGAATTATTAGAAAATCTGTCCGATACGTATAACCAATACGTCGTAACATATAATGCTAAAAATGGAACCGAGCTTCCAAAACAAACAGCAAAAGTATTACAAGAACGCTTCGTAGAACAATTTTCAAAATTCAAACCCAATAACCCATCCTGCCCCACCGACAAATACCTAAACTCACAGTTAGCCCATTGGACGCCGGAAGAAGACCAATGCCTTCGCGAAATAATCGCTGAAAGAAAATCTCCCAATTGGTCCCAAATCACCCCTCTCTTTCATCAAAAATCTTCCATGCAAATCAGGAACCGTTACTACCAACTAAAAAATAACCCAAATGACGCAAAACTTCAACCACTGTTTCTGTATATTCCTAATTGATGAGAAAAGAAATCGAGCAAAAAATTGCGTTTTAAATCAATATATCGCCCATAAAAACTAGAAAAAATAAAAAAAGGTTTTCATATGTAAAAATTTTCATATAATCTTCATTCGTCAGGAGAAAATTATGTCAAATAGATTAACTAGTGCTTCGGATAGTCCGAGGCCACAGTTCGATACGGATTTGCCTCGCCCTCCCCAAGAAAGTGCCAGCCAAATAAGTCTAGGAGAAACATATGCAAAAAGGATTCCGCTAGCGGAATATGCTGCCCCTGAATCCAATGGTGTCCCGCTAGAGGACCACGAACTGCAAACAAGCCATTCTGAAGCGTTCGCCACTTCGCCACATCATAGGGAAGATTCAGATGATTCCGCTGAAGCAGATCCGGTAATGGAACCAGGTATCGCACTCGATGAACAGCCAGACGATTCATCATCCCCTTCACCCATACTCGATGCAGCAGAATCAATAGAGCTCCTCGAATCTCCCACAGAATCTCCATCAGAACCCGCTTCTCCACCAGCTGAATCTATCAGGATAAATGTAGATACTTATAACTGGGGAAGATTGCAAGCGAAAAGGATGCAACAAAATGTTGAGGGGATAAGTTATAATCAGTCACATAGTGAAAGGCTGAACCAGCGGTGGGTACAACAGATCGGAAGTATACAATACAAAATATTACACTCCCCCGATAAAGAACAGTGTGGCCTCAAATGTATTGCCGAAACTTATATTCAATCATTTTTCCCGGAAATTAAACAGGGCAATGAGGAGTATAAAAATAAAGTTAAACAAATTGAAGAAATGCTTACTAAAGATCCAAGTGGACCAGTTGGCCATCACGCGTTTAGCACCGAAGGCTACGAAGACACGGCCTTTTTCAATCAAGTTGTCGGACCACTGAGACAACTGATTATCTTTACTTTTACACAAAAAGCACTTCTGGAAGATAGCGAAGCATTACAAGATTTTTTTGAGAAATTTGTAATATTTAATACGATGGCACAAACAGCGATCGCTGCAGTGGAAGGCTTAGAGGATACGCAACTCTTTAAAGCAGCGTCAACAGGCCGGAACTCAAATCCACTCGGTGATACCTTTGGCGAAGCACGGGCCTATTTTCTTCAATGGATGGGCGACGATGAGTTTCCTCCTGATCCCTATGATTGCGATGCAGTACGGCCTGATTCTCTGCCAGATGATTATGATGATCAGAAAAATACACGGTTAAATGGAGCTATATCAGTTTATGGAGGAATTATGCATTCTCGACTAAACATGTTGTTTGTCGGTAGTGATATTTTTAAAGAATGTATTACGGAAGCACAACACTTGAAGGAAAACAAAGAGGATCCGGAAGCTCTTGCAGCATTTACACAGTCAATGAAGAAACTGATATATGTTTGGAGCCAATCCACTACCTGCAATAAAGGCCAAACCGCTACATTGGAAATACTCGTAGATAGTATAGCCCAATATGCCGGCTTCAAGCTTGAAAGCCCTAAAATTCCAAAGGAAGTAAAAACAGCGCTGGAAGATTTAGCCGAAACTTATGACCCAAACAATGAAGAGTATGACCCAAACTATGAAGATCGTTCTCGATATTATGGATCGGATAGAGGAAGTAATGAAGAATTTCTTGAGGAATTTTACCATGCTAACACATTCGCACTTTATATGGATTCTTTTGAAAAATTCGATCAAAGATACCCTTGTACGTTTGCGCCAATCAATTCCGAAACGGACGAAATCAACATATTACAGCAAATATTCCAGCCAGAAACTCAGCCACTCGCTGCGTCCGCAGACTCAGTATCGCCCATACCACCTCCTGAACCTCCTCCAGCTACTGCACATACAAGGGTCGATGTGGATCATTATGACTGGGCTTCCAAACAATTAAGAAATGTATCCAACGGACGAGAAAGGGAAAGAATTATTTTTGTAGACCGAAGCGCTCAGTCAGTTAAAGAGCTTATACAAAACAAAATAAAATCCATCGACGATAAAGCAGAGTATGGCCGCCAATACATTGCGGAAGTCTATATTGATTTATTTTTCCCAGAAATTACAGATGAAAGTCAATACGCAAGCAAATTTGCAGAGATTAAACAAAGACTTATTAATGAAAGCCATGAACAAGCCGATCTGCGAACACTGACTCCCGGCGGCTACGGAAATGAAAGTTTCTTCAATCAAACCGCTGACCCACTTCGACAATTGATCGCCGAAGCCTTTGAACGGCAGGTATTTGATCTAGACGACGATTTTGAGATGCAAATTTTTTCCGAAAGAATTGTACAATTTAGTACGATAATACGAGCAATTATCGCTGCGGTAGCGAATTCGGAAAATATGGAAAGCTTTGGAGAGATAATGACACCGACATATGGAACTCCTGATATTTTTGGTATCTTATTGGAGCGCAAGGGACTTCCACATGATGAAATACCGCTCCGTTCAATTCCTCCATCAACACCCGATGTTATGCAAAAACTTAGAGCACAGGCCAACCGACAGTTTAGAGATGTATTTTTGATCGACTATGACATAATTAGGCCGAATGAGCCTTTATATGAATACAATAGTTGCGTAAGAGAACAGTTTAATTTTATATTTAGCGAACCACAAAGCTATTTAGCTCGATGGTTAGCGGCCGATTCGTACCCTCTCGATTCCAGTCAATGGGACGCCCTAAAGCTAGGGCAACGAACGAATCGGGCTTACCAAAAACAAAGCCCGTTTGGATGTGTCGTAAACGGAAATGGGTCCGTTAAACACAGTCATCTAAGTATGCTGTACGTCGGTAGTGATATTTTTAAGGACATCATGAAAGCAGCAAAGCATTTGAAGGAAAACCCAGAAGATCCAGAAGCCCTCGCAGCATTTACACAAGCGATAAAAAAATTCATGTATACCTGGAGCCAATCTTCTACCTGCCATAGAGGCCAAGCCGCCATATTGATGATGCTTGTGGATAGTATGGCTAAATATGCCGGCTTCCAATTCAAGCGACCGGAAGTCCCAGACGAAGCAAGGACAGCACTCGCCCAATTAGCCGAAAGATTTCCTGATAGGGATAGAGTAGAAGGGGACGAAACGGAGACAACTTATGCCATTCAAACAGAAGTAAACGGAGAGCTTATGAGATGGAGACGAAACAAAGATGAAAAATGGCTCCAGGATCTCTACTATCATTGTGACGTATTTGCACTTCTTATGCCCAGCTTTGAAGCATTCGATGAGCGATACCTCTGCGAATTTGTTCCGCTTCCAACAAATGAAACACCTCCAGAAACTACCTGAAAATGCGTTAAAATTATACCTTTTTTGGGGTAATATATTGAATGATATCTATAAAAAATTAAAAAAAGATTTTAATATATAAAAATTTCTATATAATCTTCATTTATTGGAAGGAAATTATGTCAGATGGATTAAGTAGTGTTTCGGGTAGCTCAACCCAATGGTCAAGCGTGGAGGCGTCTCAAACTTTAAAGAAAAGTCCCATTCCAATGGGTCCAGGAAAAAGAGCTGCAGGAAGCACAATAATGCCTGATACTTTTGGAAGTGATTGTGATACATCTCTAATGGGGCGCAGCACCCAAGTAAGCCACTCAGGAGCTACACAAATATCCAGCGCAGCAAAATCAACAGCGCCTTCAGAACAACAGGAACCTCAGCCTGAATCTGCTCCTTCTCCAACCGCTAAAGGTACGGGAATAGATATAGATACTCATGATTGGAAGACTGAGCAGGGTACAAAGTATAAAAATAATGGCGACCAAAAGCTATATGATTGGGAGCGTCAGGTTTTGCATACACAAATCACAATATGTTATGGGCACACTGGGGATAAAGTACAAGGTGGCTGCGAATGTATTGCTAAAGCCTATGTCGGGTCTTTTTTTCCGGAATTAAAGGGTGAAGAATTAACAAGGAAGGAGGCAGAAATTAAACAAATGCTTGCCAATGGAGGAAGTCAACAGGTGGATCATCGGCCACTAATTGCCGGTCTCTATGGCAATGAAGGGTTTTTCAATCAAGTTTCCGGTCCGCTCAGACAGTTGATTGCCAATACCCTTGATGAGGCACTCCAACGGGGCAAACTTGATTTATCAGATAATGCATCAGTGCAAGCTTTTTTTGAGAAAATTGTGATATTTAGTACGACGGCACGGGGAGCTATCGCTGTAGTAGTGGGTTCGCCAGAGGCGGAACTATTTGGACATCCAGAATATCCGGCTGGGGATCCTCTTTGTGAACAATTTGATCTATATTTTAGTGAATCACAAATTTATCTTGCTCGATGGTTAACATCTGATGTGTATCCTACTAATCCCTATAATGCTAATCCCGAAGGTCGCGAAACGTTAAAATTAGGAGATATGTCCCCTAAATTGATTCCCCCAAACCAGTTGGGCTGCCGTTTATATAGCGCTGGAGGCGTTGCCCATGCTCCATTAAACATGTTATTCGTCGGTGATAGTCTTTTTAAGGAATGCCTGGAAGAAGCAAAACGTTTGAAAGAAAACCCAGAAGATCCCGAAGCTCTTGCGGCATTTACACAAGCAATGAAAAAATTTATGTATACTTGGAGCCAATCTTCTACCTGCCGTAGAGGCGGAGCCGCCGTATTGGCGATGCTTGTGGATAGTATGGCAAAATATGCAGGCTTCCAACTCAAACGACCGGAAGTCCCAGACGAAGCAAGGACAGCACTCGCCCGATTAACTGAAGAATTTCCCGATAGAAGTAGAAAAGTGGCAAGGAGCGAAACAGGCACAGGTTATAGTGTCGGGATTTTGGGCGGTGAAGTTCCACGAAAAAACGATGAAACATGGCTCAAGGATTTTTATTACCATTACGACGTATTTGCGCTGCATATGCCTAGCTTCAAAACGTTCGATGAGCGATATCCCTGCGAATTTGTTCCAATTCCAACGGATGAAACCTCGGCCGCAAGTACCTGAAAATGCGTTAAAATTATACTTTTTTATAACAGAATCTTCATCAATTGGGAAACCTATTGATTTTTTTAATGGCAGAGGTACAGATATTCATGAAATGAATTTGCCTTTTGCGAGAGCTCGGATTATCTATCCTCCTACGGGATTCATGGCGCTGACGCTAAGCCTTAAAGTTGTAGGTGATTACAGTGGAATCCCCGCCACAATTAAACAAAATTAAACAAAATATGAAAAGACAATATTTTTAATAGAAAGTGAAGGAAAATCAAATGAATGATATGGAAAATATAAAAAACCTTATGGATACGAGGGACTTCCCGATCGAAATTGTAGCGATAGGCGAGCGGGGCGAAGTGGGATTTATGCTCGGGGATAAGCCGGCGGAAATTGCTGAACCGCGACCCAATATTTTAGAAAAGGGTTTCGTTTTTCTGGGAACACCCGATATCGAGGCGGTTGATTGGGAAGATCTTATTTCATGCAATGATCCAGAGTTTGGAGAATTGGAAGGCTTTACGGATGATCCGCGCTTAGTGGATATTGGAAAAAAAGTGTTGAGCGGAGAATCCTTCGACCTCAAACCCGGCACCATCATTCCGCCATTGAAAGAAAAATAAATAGAGTCGTTTCGTGAAATATTCTTGATTTTTGCTTGCCGGGTAGTGTCTTTGCATCATCATAGAAAAAAATGAGTCAAATTCCTATGCCCTTACCTAATGATGCCTACGATTCTTCTAAAATTCAAAAACTCGAAGGCCTCGAAGGTGTGCGCAAACGCCCTGATATGTACATCGGCGATACCCTCGAACGTGGCCTTCACCACTGCGTCTTCGAAATCGTCGATAATTCCATCGATGAAGCCCTCGCCGGTCATTGCAAAAATATTACCGTTTCCCTCCACCTCAATGGCTCCTGCTCCATCGAAGACGATGGCCGCGGTATCCCCGTCGATATCCACCCAAAATATCAAATCCCTGCCCTCGAACTCGTCATGACGAACCTCCACGCCGGCGGTAAATTCGGCAAGGGTGCCTACCAGGTTTCCGGCGGTCTCCACGGCGTCGGCGCGAAATGCGTCAATGCGGTTTCGGAAACCTTCGAAGTCGAAGTCCGACGGGATGGCCATGTCCATTATATGGCATTTTCCAGGGGGAAAACGATGCAAAAAATGATCGTCACCGGCAATACCAATAAAACGGGTACCAAAATTATTTTCACTCCCGATCCGGAAATCTTTACGGAAACCCGAGAGTTCCGCTATGATATCCTTGCTAAACGCCTCCGCGAACTCGCCTTCCTCAACCCCGGTATCACCATCGCCATCAACGACGAACGCAACGATAAGCGGGAAGTATTTAACTTCAGAAACGGCATCGCCGAATACGTCGAATTTCTCGATCGGGGGAAAAACCCCATTCACGACAACGTGATCGCCTTCTCCGGTTCTACGACGTCAGACGGCCAAAGTAGTACGGTAACCGTCGACATCGCCATGCAATATAACGATTCCTACAACGACCTGATCTACGCCTATGCAAATTCTATCCACAATATCGAGGGCGGTACCCACCTATCGGGCTTTCGTACCGCGCTCACCCGCGTCATCAACGGCTTCGCCAAAGCCAATAATTTGCTCAAAGAAAAGGATCCCACACTCACCGGTGACGACGTCCGCGAGGGACTAACGGCGGTCATTTCCGTAAAAGTCCCGGAACCGCGCTTCGAAGGCCAGACCAAAACGAAACTCTCCAATAGCGAAGTGGATGGCATTGTCCAAAAAATCGTCGGCGATAATTTAAAATATGCCCTCGAAACGACCGTCGGCCTCGGGAAAAGAATCGTCGATAAATGCCTCAGCGCCGCCCGTGCCCGCGAAGCGGCCCGTAAAGCCCGCGAAACGGTCCGCAAAAGTGCCCTAACGGGAGGCGGTCTGCCGGGAAAATTAGCCGACTGCTCCGAAAAAGATCCGGCCAAGTGTGAGCTATTCATCGTGGAAGGAGATTCGGCCGGCGGTTCCGCTAAGCAGGGACGCAACCGCTCCATTCAAGCCATTTTACCCCTATTCGGTAAAATTATTAACGTGGAAAAGTCACGCCTAGACAAGGTCCTCAGCAGCGAAGCCATTCGTATGGTTATTACCGCCTGCGGAACGGGGATTGGCAACCACGACGAAGTGGGCGGTTTCGATGCGGATAAATGCCGCTACCACAAAATCATTATTATGACCGATGCCGATGTGGACGGCTCCCATATTCAAACGCTTTTACTCACATTTTTTTTCCGCCAAATGCGCGGACTTATCGACAATGGCTACGTTTACATCGCCCAGCCGCCGCTCTACAAAATTAAGCGCCGCAAAAAGGAACGCTACGTGGATAACGATAGCGAATTGAATAAAATCCTCCTCGAGTTGGGGACGGAGGATGTGACACTGATTCGAGCGGTCGATGATCACCGTTTCGCACCGGAAGTGGTCGCTAAAATTATCGATATTTTTTCAAAAATTGAGACGCTGGGTGCTAGTATTCTACGCCATGGCTGCCCCTTACCGCTCTACCTCGACCAACACCGACCCGATTTCACACTCCCCCGCTTCATCGCCCGTATCCGATCGGGCAACGAGGAATCTTTTAAATTTCTCTTCGATGAAAGCGAACGACTAAGTTTTTACACGGAATACGCCATCGTCGACGATATTTTCGAGGGTTCCACAACCCGCGAAATCGAAATCGACGGCATCAAAATTCGCCAACGCATTACGGTTCACGAGATTTTCGAAGCGACACAGCTAAAAAATTTACTGGATCAATTGGCCCAATTGGGTATCGATTTGAGTACCTTCGAAACGACCAATCATCCCCGCTACCATATCGTCGAACATATGGGTACGGAGCAGGAAAATATTTTGGAAATGTATTCCGGGTTGGAGATGGTCTCAAAAATCCGAGAACTGGGACGCCGCGGCCTATCGATCCAGCGTTACAAAGGTCTGGGAGAAATGAATCCCAAACAACTCTTCGAAACAACGATGGATCCGACTACGCGAAAGTTGCTGAAAGTTTCTATCGAAGATGCGGCTGCAGCGGACTCCATATTCTCCATGCTCATGGGCGAAGACGTAGCCATCCGCCGCGCTTTCATCGAAGATAATGCCCTCAACGTCACTTATATTGACGCCTGAGCAATATGGTAAAAACGTAAAAGTCTGGATCCTTTACGCGATGCTCGCCCCTCCCTCTACTTCCTAGCCTTGCCGTACTTTTCGCCGCTGTCAAGTATTTTCGCAACCGAAGATAATGCCAGCGATTCTACTTCCAGCAACACCTGAGCAATATAGTAAAAACGTAAAACCAGGATTCCTTACATCTTATTGCTCATGTTTTACGTTTTATTGTCCATGTTCGTGGGCGATAATTCTTATTTCATTTTTGTTGTTTTTGGGAAATTTGTAACTATATATGACGCATGCCTTGATGGTAAAAAAGGATTATTATGTCTACAAATTTATTGGCAATCACCGCGGTACTTCCCATTTTGGCAGCCCTCCTGTTGATGGTCGGTCTGCGCTGGGGAGCCGCAAAGGCAATGACCATTGCCTGGTTAACCTGTGCACTCGCCGCCCTATTCGTTTGGCACCTCCCCCTCCTCTACGTCTCTGCACTCAGCCTGCAGGGCGTTATCAGCGCGGCAAGTGTCCTCATCATCGTCTTCGGTGCCCTGCTTCTCCTCCATACACTCCAGTACTCCGGCGCCATGGAAACGATCCAGTACGGCATGCAAAATATCAGTAAGGATATGCGCATCCAAGCCATTATCATCGGCTATATGTTTAGCGCCTTCGTCGAAGGAGCGGCCGGCTTTGGGACTCCAGCAGCATTGGTAGCCCCCCTACTTCTCGCCCTCGGATTTCCTCCTCTGGCAGCAGCTATCCTCTGCATTACCTTCAACTCCTTTCCCGTTACCTTCGGTGCCGTCGGCACTCCCATCATTACGGGCTTCGGCGCCTCCCTACAAACCCTCATCGAACGGGCGATCGCCCAGGGAATTTTCCAATCCGATGATCACTTTTTTAAAGCTATCGGACAAATCGTCACCTTCATGCATATCCCCATGATTTTTATTCTTCCCATCTTTACCCTGGGATTTATTACCCGATTCTTCGGGCCCAATCGCTCCTGGAGAGATGGTTTCGCCGCTTGGAAATTTTGTATCTTCGCCGCCGTAGCCTTTTCCATTCCATTCCTACTCGTCGCATGGTTCGTGGGCCCGGAAATTCCTTCCATGGCGGGAGGCTTGATCGGATTGTCCGTCATTATGTTTGGCGCCCGCTATGGCCTCTGTACCCCAAAGGAAGTGTGGACATTTGGCGAAACGTCCAAATGGGAAAAAAATTGGTCCGGAAATATAACTTTCAATACCAATAATGAACTTAAACCGCAAATGAGTCAATTTATGGCCTGGCTGCCCTATATACTCATCGGCACCATTCTCGTACTCACCCGCATCGATATCCTGCCCCTGAAAGAATTATTCAATCGCCATGGCGTCATTTTCTTTGACGATATTTTCGGCTATAAGGACGTGGATGAGGGCAGCCTCAAACTGCTCTACCTGCCGGGAACGGTTCCATTCATGCTCGTTTCCATTCTAACAATTTTCATACACCGCATGTCCCCGGGAAATGCCGCCAAAGCGTGGATCGAAACCTTTTCCAAGATGAAGACGGCGACGATTTCCCTCTGCGCATCGGTGGCTCTGGTCAAGATCTTTCAGGGCTCCGGAAATTTTACTAACCCGGACCTAATCGCCCAACTGGCCAGGGAAGGCGTCGATACTCATATTTTATCCATGCCGCGGGCCATGGCCGAAGCCATCGCCGGCATCGCGGGCCCCATTTGGCCTATATTTGCATCCTATGTGGGCGGCCTGGGTTCCTTTATCACCGGCTCCAATACCGTTTCCGATATCCTTTTCGCCCAATTTCAATGGGACGTGGCGGAACTACAAAAACTTTCCCGAATCGTCATCCTCGCCGCCCAGGCTGCGGGCGGCGCCATGGGGAATATGATCTGCGTCCACAATATCGTAGCCGTATGTGCCGTGCTCGGCCTGTCAAATCGGGAAGGCGATATCCTCAAAAA
>JAITJQ010000074.1 GCA_031278845.1 Puniceicoccales bacterium | reverse complement strand
GGGTTCTTTTTTATGGACATGTGGAGATATTTTTGTGATCATCATTTTCATTTCAGCGCGGTTGGAATGGCCATTGATGTCAGTAAAATTAGTACGTTTGATGGGGTTTTGGCTGAAATTGATCGGGAAAAAATTTTCAAAGAAATGGCGATTTTGGAGAGCGGTGGGATTGCGAATCCCGACGAAAATCGGATGGTGGGGCACTACTGGTTGCGCAACCCTGCCATTGCGCCTTCCAATGATTTAAGGATGGCGATTACGGAAGTATGGAGCGCCCTGGATCGTTTTGTGTATGCGATCCATTCCGGTGACGTGGTTGGGCAAAGTGGGAAATTTAAAAATGTTTTATGTATTGGCATTGGGGGTTCTGCGCTAGGTCCACAGCTTGCCTGTAGGGCCCTCGGTCATGGCCCCCGGAACAAAATGGCCCTATTTTTTCTCGACAATACGGATCCCGATGGCATCGATGCTACGCTGGCAGAATTGGAGGGCAAACTCGGCGAAACGCTGGTCATCGTGACGTCTAAATCGGGTGGGACGCCCGAGACGCGTAACGGAATGGAGGAGGTGAACCACGCCTACGAGCGGGCTAAATTGACTTTTTCTCGCCATGCGGTGGCGATTACCTGCGAAGACAGTCCGTTGGATCAACGGGTAAAAAAGGAAGGTTGGCTTAAACGTTTTCCCATGTGGGATTGGGTCGGCGGACGGACGAGTATCGCCTCCATCGTCGGCCTATTGCCGATGGCGTTACAGGGGATTGACCATAAAAAATTCCTCGACGGTATGCGCGATATGGATTCTCTGACGCGCGTTCACGAAAAAAATAATCCGGCCCTACTCCTCGCCACAACGTGGTACGCCGCAACAAACGGTAGGGGTGAAAAGGCAATGGTTATCCTTCCCTACAAGGATCGATTGGATTTATTCTCGAAATTTTTACAGCAACTCATCATGGAGTCCCTTGGAAAAAAACTGGATCGGGATGGCAATGTGGTCGAGCAGGGCCTAACGGTTTATGGCAACAAAGGTTCTACGGATCAGCATGCCTACGTGCAACAGTTGCGGGACGGAATTAATAATTTTTTTGCAACTTTCATTGAAGTGCTATCGGATCGTCCGGGAATAGCGCCCTTCATCGAAGAAGATGTCACAACGGGGGATTATTTGGAGGGATTTCTTCTGGGAACACGCCAAGCGTTATACGAAAATGGACGGGAATCGGTAACCATTACCGTCGACACAATCGATGCGTACCATCTCGGCGTACTCATTGCGCTCTACGAACGCACCGTCAGTTTCTACGCTTCCATGATCCATATCAATGCCTATCACCAACCGGGTGTCGAAGCAGGAAAAAAAGCAGCCCATACCATACTGCAATTGCAAAAATCAATCCTACAATACCTCCGCAACAATCCCAAACAATCCTTTTCCGCAGAAAATGTTGCTGAAGCCATCGGAAATAAAGACATCGAAATCACCTTTAAACTTCTTGAGCACCTCGCCGGTAACCGCCGTATCCAATCCGTAAAAGGTTCCCATTTTTCGCGAAATACGTATCAATTTTTGAGTTGACATTCTTTATTTCTATTTAGTGTTAAGGGTTGCCTGGAGGTGAAAATTTATGCCCGTTGATGTTAATTTGAGAAAAGGTGAGACAATCGATAAAGCCCTGCGTCGTCTGAAAAAAAAGATCGAACGTGAATCGATTCTGTGTGACGTTCGCGAAAAACGCTACTTCGAAAAGCCGTGTGCCAAGCGCCGTCGGCTCAAAAAGATCGCCATATTCAATAATATGTTGCGCAGAAGATACGAAAATATGTGAAGTGCAAGTGGGAATCCTTCTCCCTTGGCCCTGGAGTTGCGGATTGATCCAGTGGCGAAGCCACTGGATCAATCCGCAAGGGTTAAAGACCAGCCCGGCGCGTTGCGCCGGGCTGACTTTGTATTATTTTTTATTATTTTCTAAAAAGATGAAAGAAACTAGAACAATTAAAGGAGAAGGGGAAATGATATGGGAGATTTTAAAGTAGGAGCAGGAGGAAATGATTTTCCTCGGATACAACTTAGCCCAAAGGCAGCGGAAGAGCCAACGGGAAGGATAGGAAATGCGTTACCGAATCGGCCAGCGGCTAAGCCTCAGGCGAGCGAGCATTCGGATATTACACCGAAGGCATTGGCAAAGAGAACGGCAAATCTTGCGGCGGCCGGAGAAGGCAAAAGTGTTAAGGGAGGCATTAAAGCGGATGCTCGAATAGCTCCCAATGCAGCGCGCCAAGAAAATGCAACAACGATCGCTGCCAGAACGGAAACGTATGGACAGGATGCAAAACTTGCCTCCCTAATATTCGCTGATGCAAACATAGGGAAATCCGGTTATCTTAATGCATTGTAGGGCTCTACGGTAGGTGGTATTGCACCAAATAAGAACGACAAGACCGTTGATCGGGCCCGGATTCAAGTCATTTACGATGGAGCGTACAAAGCGGGAGGTCAGGCGCAGAAATCGGCCGATGAAATTTCCGGTGCTTTGAGAAATGCGCTGCCATCGGGTGTGAATTCTCTAGGAAATATCGGTGATCTTGTGCCCGTAAAGGTCGCCAATTTCGAAGAGGCGAAGACCAAATTAGAAGCCTTTGCCGAAACGATTTTCGGAGATGACAGTTGCAAAGGATTATATTCTGACGCGGAACAAAAGGCAGTCAAGGAGCTCGTTATTAACAAAACCCTTGAATATGCGGAAGCGGCTGGTATCGGCGTAAAAGATGCGAT
>JAITJQ010000038.1 GCA_031278845.1 Puniceicoccales bacterium | reverse complement strand
CTGGAAGTCGTTTTTACAATTACAATTATCGGCATTTTACTAGCCATCTGTCTACCCGTAATGAGCGCGATTAAACTCAGCGCCCAGAAGTTAAAGGATGTTTCCAATCTGCAAACAATCGCCGCAGCGTGGAAAGAATATACGGTAGAACGCGGCAATACAATGAATCTCAGGCAAGGGTTCGGTGCAAATTATACGGATTATGGCAGTTGGTTTGCGTGGTCCTTGGCGGGAGTCCTACAAAGTTCTGACAAATTCTATCCATCAAAGTGCGTTTTAAATGATCCCAATGTCTATATTTCTCCAGGAGATAAATACGCTTCGAAAACACTCCAAGAATACATTAGGACGGGGGTTGACGGAAGTGAAGGGTGTGCGATAAATGATTCTTCCCCTTGGAGTTGTGTCGCTAATGCAGATTTTGGAATAACATCAAGCAATATTAGTTTTTTTCTGAGCTACTGTACCATTGCTAATCTCGATGGCTCTGTCCCACTTGCTACTACACCACTCGCATTCACGCGAGGTTTGAAGTCAGACGGTACTTGGGACGAAAAATATGGACTCTATGGTTCTAAAGGCGGCTATGTCGTTTTCTGCGATGGTCATGTGACTTGGTTCGATGGCAGTAAACCAGCAAAATTCCTCCACTGGAATGGCCAAGAATACACAACAGATATCCGTCAAACAGTGCCCAATATAGCAAAAATCGGTAATGGTAATGTACATAAAACTCCAACTGCACAATATAGTAATATAGTTATCTGGGGAAGTGGTACCGGCGGAGAATAATGAAAAATTGAAAATCTTTTCCATCTTAATTATGAATCGATTTTATTCGAAAAATATTCTTTATTGAAAAAATCATGATGCGTAGAAGGCGATCTGGGAAGGTTAATTGCGGAAAATGTTCACGATTTTCTAATAAAATCCAAACCGAATTGAGCCGCTAACTTGCGTTCCATGGCACGGGCAATGGACTGGATTTTTCCATCCTTCAGTAAAAACCGACCCGTCTGATGAAACGTAAACGAAACGTTATGGTCGATACACTGTTGGCGGATCACAAGAATATCGTCGAATTTTGTAACGCGTGCACCGCTGTAACTCTCGCCGCTCGCGGAAACTTCAGCAATTTTACCCGTTGCAAGAAAATAATGTAGGTCGATCGCCGCAAGTACCGGCGAAACAATAACCCCACGATAACTTACCGGCGTGTCGATGAAAATCGGTAAGCGTTGGTCGACGGCCTTTTGATTTTCAGTCGTAACATCGATTTCAACGTTTGGATACCCGATTCCCCAATCCTTAGGCAGTGCCGATGGAATGCGAAGGGCCCGTTTTGTGATGATAAAAAAAGAACAATCGCGCCGTTCCTTCATAATCGCCCAGGCCTCATCGCGCCACAGATCAGCATTCTCAATGAAAAAATCTGAATTGAGACAAACCGCAAAAGTAGTTCCCGATGGAAATTTATATTCTTTAAATCGATTTTTCGCAACCGGCAGATTGAACCCCGTTTGAGAACGCGTAACAACGGAGGTATCACGGCCGTAACGTCTGTCGAGGAAATACACATAGCAGTTGAGGCAACCTTCGCTCATTTTATGGCAACCATGCCACGGACTCCAGTGAACAAACATCAAGGGTAACTATAAATAGCTATAATAAGACTCAACGAAAAACGAGAACCGCTAAAAATCTTCCGTGAATATAAATTTGTTCCACTACCCAAAAAATAGGACAAATTAATAGCTCCTATAAAATATAAAACACCCCTTTGAAATAATCTCGAAATTTCATCGATTCCCAATGGATAAAACCCAATAATTGGGTGCGGGCAGACGGAATCGAACCGACGACACTAGCTTGGAAGGCTAAAGTTTTACCGCTAAACTATACCCGCAAAAATCTTTAAGCTTTTTTGGAATTGGATCGCGCAGCATTCCCTTCCGCAATAACGTCGAAAACAAAATCAACGGTAATATCGCGATGTAATTTGATCTTCGCTGTGCATGGTCCCACGTGCTTTACGGGATCGAGATGAATCTGCCTGCGATCAATAATAACGCCGACTTCCGTAAATTTGTGTGCCAAATCGGCCGCGGTAACCGCTCCAAACATCTTACCCCGATCACCCGTCTTGACGGGAAAAGCAATCACTAAATTTCTAATTTTTTCTGCTAACTCCTTCGCTTCTTGTAACTCTTTAACCTCACGTTCTGTGCGTCGGACCCGTAGGGCATCGATTTGCTTGCGATTCGAACGCGTGATCGGGATTGCAAGGCGCTTCGGAAAAAGGTAGTTCCTGGCATAACCGGCCCGTACCGTCACTTCATCCCCCTCGTAGCCGAGGTGGTAAATCTTTTGAAGTAGCAAAATATTCGCAGTAGCCATAATTTTAAAATTTCTTCATAATTAAAAGGGAACATCATCATCAAGGACATTATCAGCCGCTGACACGGCTATCCCTTCATTTCTTTTCAGGGCAATAGGTGTTGAGTTTGGAGCTGCATAGCTCATATCACTAGGCTCATCGTCGAAACGAGCACTACCGATAAACTGAAAATTTTCCAAAACAATACACAACTTACTCCGTTTTTCTCCGCTCGACGTTTCCCACTGATCAAGGCGTAAACGACCTTCGATGAAAATCGGACGTCCCTTTGTAAAATAGCGACCGATTAATTCCGCCTGCTTACCGAAAGCATCAACGTCGACGAAAACGGTTTCCTCACGAGTTTCGCCATCATTGCCTTTCGATACCCGCGAGGTCGCGATACCTAATTTGCAAATCGCTAACCCGCTATTTGTCGTACGCATTTCCGGGTCGCGAGTCAAGTTGCCCAGGATGATAACTTTATTAAAGGAAGACATTATCTGCTTTCGATCAATATTCGATTAACCGTCGAGTCAAGGCTAAATTTTGAACGAATAACTTCCGGAGCGGTCGTTGGTGCTTCGAAAGCAATCTGTAAATAAATTCCATTCGGAAATTTCCGATCCGTAACGCGTTGAAATCTGAGTTGTCCTTTATTAATAATTTCGCCGACGTTTGCGCCTGCTTCCGTAATTTTAGCTTTGATATCCTCTATCAAATTTTCCATAGAATCCTGATAATTCCTTGTGTCAAGGATCATAGTTGCTCGGTATGATTTTGTGTACATATTCGCCTATTGGCTATATTCATGGCGTTTGAAACTCCTTTGTCAAGCAGTAGTTTTAAATTATCGCCGATGCTTGGCATTTTTTTAGCTAAAATTTCGACCTCTTCCGTGGAAAATTTACTTAAAACATGGTCTACTAAATCCATTTCAGGATGTCGTTTCCCACCGATACCGATGCGGAAGCGAATAAATCCCGGCCCAATTTTTTCCAGAATACTTTTAATGCCGTTATGTCCGGCAGTACCTACCCGTTCCGTAATTTTTGTAGTTCCGACGTCCAGGGAGATATCGTCACATATCACGACCACTTTGCTGCTAGGAATTTTATAGAAGGAACAAATTTTGGCGATCGGTATACCTGATGAATTCATGAAGGTATCGGGTTTAACGAGCAGTAAAAGGCCATCCGTCTGAGGAATTTTAATGGCAAGTGCGGACATTATCTTTTCCTGTTTCCAGGTGGTATATCCCAGAGTTTTAGCGAAGTAATCGATGGCTACAAAGCCGATATTATGGCGTGTATTTTCGTACAATACGCCGCGATTGCCTAGACCGACGATGATTTTGAAAAACATAGGCTACAACTTTTGTAAGACAAATAAATTTTTATTTCATTGCAAATTGCTAATATTTCCGGTGGCGAGAAATTTCATTTGATCGGATTATTGATATATATATATATATATTTTGTATTTTTTACTTGCCACGATATTATTTTTCATTAATCTCGGAATTAAATTCAAAGAAAGGAAAGTGACATGGGAGATTTAAATAAAGTAGGAGGAGGAGGTAGTTTACCACAGA
>JAITJQ010000009.1 GCA_031278845.1 Puniceicoccales bacterium | reverse complement strand
CCGGCGCGGAACGCGCCGGGCTCGGCCGCCGAAGGAGGTCAAGGAGGCTGTGCCTCCTTGCGGGGGGTCAGGGGGGCGGAGCCCCCCTGGACAGCCGGAGCCCTCTGGGCAAGCTAGAGCTCTCTGGCGGCGACAATCATTCGTGCGCAGGATTCGCAGATCGTGAAAGGAAAATGGGAATCTGTCATTTGGTCGTTATAGTCCGACAGTTTCAGATGGCAACCACCGCAAAAATTACCGGGTTTAAGTTCGACAACGCAGGGCATTTTATGAACTGCTTTTTTTGTTCTATCGTAGTGATGGAGCCAATGGGTATGATTTTTTTGTAAAATTTCACGCATTACTGTGATTTTATTTTGGATTTCGAATTTATTTTTTTCCAAGTCTACGATTCGTTGTTGTTGATGTTTCCGTTCATTTTGGATTTTTAGAATTTCGTTTTGGGTAATTTGTTCTGAGATAGAAAGTTTTTTGTCATCGAGTGCGAACATTTTATGGAGGGATAATTCTTCCAATTGTGATATTTTGTTTTGTTCATCTTCAATTTTCCTGGCTAAGCTTTCATATTCCTTAGGATTTTTAGTGAATGCAAGTTTATATTTGCAGGTAGCGACTATTTCTTCGGACGATGAAATTTCTTTTTCTAGTTTTTGTATTTCCAGTTTAATGTCTTGGATTTGTTTTTTTTCTTGGGTGATTTTCTGATTCCATTGGGTGACAGCTGCTTCCAAGTCGGCGATATTTTGTGGAATATCGTTCAAATTGCGTTCCAATTCGATGAGACGCATATCATAATTTTGGAGGACCAGGAGTAACTGAATAGGTTCACTCATTAGATTTTAGTTGAAGAAAGAATAAATTAAAATCAATGCGAAGTTAAAAAGCGCGAGGAGTACAGCGGCGCTGGCAATATCCTTTGCCCGTTTAGCGAGTGGGTGAATTTCTGGTGAAGCGAGGTCGACCGCCTGTTCAATGGCACAATTAATTGTTTCCGCGATGAGTATTATAAAATAGCCCAACGATAGGAGCAAAAGTTCCAAGGTATGCCAAAATCGAACGGCAAGGAATGGGAAAAAAAACAATCCTAGTAAGATCTCGAAGGAAAAGGCACGATCTTGAAGTGCGAATTTTAATCCCGAGAAAGAATATTTCAAAGGGGAAAAAACATAGCGCCGAAGAAAGCCATTCAACATTTCTTTCGAAAACCCTATCGAAGAAAAAGATTTTTCAATAAAATTTGTGAGTTTCGCCCAGGGCTTCCATATTCCATAATATAAAAATAAGACATAATATATATTATGCGAAATGATTTCGGCGAATTATTTATGTTATCCTTTGAATAAAATCGTTGGTATTCAGAATGGTTACGGAATTCCAGAAAAACATTTAAAAATTTTCATCTTTTGTTTGATTGTAACTTGCCCATAAGAAATATTTGAAATATTTCGTATTTTTTCCTTGAATTAATAAAAAATTCGTTATAACTCGAAATGTTATGAAAAAATTACATAAAAAAATATTGTCAGTAGGTTTCGGCTGTTTCATTTCAGCTGTTAGTTATACCGCCGCGTCGGATTTTTCTGGAAAAGAAGATGAGCGACTACGCCCTCTCGCAAGAGTCTCGTGGACTTCAGAAGAAAATGAACGACTACGTCTTTTCGTGAGTCAGCATGGAACTAAATGGTCCGAAGTCGCTGCCCTAATGCCAAATCGAAACGCGAAACAATGCCGAGAGCAATGGGAATTCCATCTAAATCCACTTCCACCTACGCTGCCTTGGGCTCCAGGAGAAGATCATCTGTTGATGGAGCTGGTTGAACAGTACGGTCCTAAGTGGGATAATATTTCAGTTCTAATTGCCGGTAATCGATCTGGTAATAGTTGTAAAAACAGGTGGAATCAACTCAAACTGAAGCCAGCTCCGGACAGACCAATGCAGCAGTCAGCTCCGGACAGACCAATGGCGAGAGCCTTTCCACGAGTACCAGCAGTCCCACAAGCACTAAGCCCCTTCTTACAAGGGTTAGCTTTGCAAGGACTAAAAATGGAATGGAATTTGGCTTCAGCTTTTAAAGAAAATTTATGTGGGTATTCCGCCCTGTTGGCAGCTCAAAAAATCAATGCAATTGCTCCCGGAACAGGAGGAGACATTACTATTACTTACACCGAAGTTTGTCAGTTTGCTAGAAACTTAATGGAAAAAATTCCAAATATTGATGTGCCTTTAAACATGGAGTTTTTGGGGCCTATAGCACAATGTCTGGGATGGCGCATTATTTTGGACGGTGAAACTCCCTACGGGTCTTTTACCCGTGACTTCAATCCCAATGCCACAATAACTGTTAGGATTTACCTTTGCAGTTCCGGGGCTTGTGCCCACTATCAAGTCATTACTCCGCAAAATGTAACAGTCCATTATGAAGATGATTATCCGCAACAGTGGCTTTCAAAGATTTATCCGCAATGGTTTCCAAGGATAAATCCATTTCCAGGATCTTCTATGCCAGACATAGGATTTAGCGATTTCTCCGATCTCACTTCATTTTTTGCAACTACCTAGACGAGTGTTTGCAAAAGGTAAAAATCTCAAAATCTAAACCTTATAGAGTCGACACCATTGAAAGTCCGACATTTTGCGGCCCATATTTGGACCGCAGTCGTTCAACGTTTATTCCCATCAGTAAAATTCGATATCGGTCCCGCAACGGACGACGGATTTTACTACGACTTCGACCTCGACTATCAATTCATTACGGACGATTTACCAAAAATTGAAGCGGAAATGCAACGCCTCATCAACCAGAATCAAATCTTTGAATCCCAAATTATATCCCGTTCCGAAGCCCATAGACTCTTTTTCAATCGCCAAAACTTACAAATTATCCCGTCTCAACGACATCCCTGATCAGCGGATGTTTCGCAATAATTATCCATAAAATAAAAATATTCATAAAGTTTCATATTTTTATCGAAGTTATAGAAAAATATGCTAATATACAAAGCATTATGAATGAATTACATAAAAAAATATTATCAATAGGTTTCGGCTGTTTCATTTCAGCTATTAGTTGTAGCACCGCATCAAACTTGCCATCTGAAGGACTCCCAGAGGCACCTCAAGGTTGCTTCCGAAGACTTTGGGATGGCCTTTTTAATTGCTTTAGATTGTGTGGTAATCCTTCTAACTCAGAAGAAAGTTTGTCAGCATATCAAAAATTGTCGCCGAAGTTCACACCTAAGGTGATGCCAAAAATACGAAGTTATCAAGAAAAACTGGCTTCCGAAGGATCAAAAGTGGAATGGAATCCTGCTTCAGGTTTTGGGGAAAACCTAGACGCCTATTCCGCTCTGTTGGCAGCTAAAAAAATCGATGCAATTGCTCCTGGAACAAGAGGAAACGTTGTCATTACCATTCGTTACAGCGAAGTTTGTCAGTTTGCCGAATGCTTAAAAAGAGAATTGGCACGTCGGAGGATTTTTATTGGTGCGCCTTTGGATGAAGATCATTTTGCTGTAATAGCACCATTATTGGGATATTGCATTATTTTGGAATTTTCACCTCCCAATAGCCCTATTAATGCGTGTCCTACCCATACATCCAATATCGGCGCCCCAAAAAAAGTTAGGATTTCCCTTCCCTATGGCACAAAAAATTACCAAATCATCACTCCTCCAAATGTAAAAGTCTATTATGTGGATGATTGTCCATTTCGACAGTTTCCATTGGTAAATTTCGATCACACAAGAAGATGACAAGATTTGAGATGACTCCAATTTTAGTTCGTCCCTTGCAGCATCCATCGTCCTTTAACGATCCATTTCAAGTATTGACAAAAGATAAAGATTTCCCATAGGAACTCTAAGCTTTATGGAATCGTCGCTATTGAAAATTCGACATTCTGCAGCCCATATTTTGGCCGCAGCCGTTCAACGTTTATTCCTGTCAGTAAAATTCGATATCGGTCCCGCAACGGACGACGGATTTTACTACGACTTCGACCTCGACCATCAATTCACTACGGACGATTTACCAAAAATTGAAGCGGAAATGCAACGCCTCATCAACCAGAATCAAATCTTTGAATCCCAAATTATATCCCGTTCCGAAGCCCATAAACTCTTTTCCGATCGCCAGCAAACTTACAAATTGTCCCGCCTCGACGATATTCCAGAGGACGAAACCATAACCATCTACCGCAACGGTGATTTTGTCGACCTCTGCCGTGGCCCCCATGTACAAAATTCCAGCGAAGTTAAAGCCTTTAAATTGCTTTCCATCGCCGGAGCCTACTACCGTGGCAATGAAAAAAATCAGCAGATGCAACGCATCTACGGTACCGCTTTCGATTCGAAGGAGGCGCTCGAAATCCACCTCTCCCAGCTGGAAGAAGCGAAAAAACGGGACCATCGCAAGTTAGGCAAGGAGCTGGAGCTATTCATGATCGACGATGCGGTTGGTCAAGGCCTTATTCTATGGCTCCCTAAAGGGAATATTATTCGCACGGAATTGCAAAAATTCATTTCCTCTGAACTGGAAAAATTAGGCTATATGCTCGTTTCCACTCCCCATATCGCTAAACTGGGCCTATTCCGTACTTCCGGCCATTTTCCCTATTACAAAGACGCTCAATATCCGCCCATCGCCGAACGGGCAACCCTCGAAAGTAATCGCGATTTGACCTGCGCTGAATTGGTGAATGGCCTCGAAAATGGCTCACTGGACGGATTCTTACTGAAGCCAATGAACTGCCCGGGACATATAAGAATTTATGCCTCTAAAACACGCTCTTACCGCGATTTGCCCATAAAATTGGCGGAATTCGGTACCGTGTACCGTTGGGAACAGTCCGGAGAACTCAGTGGCATGACACGTGTACGTGGATTTACGCAGGATGATGCCCATATCTTTTGTATGGAAGAACAGCTATCCGATGAAATTTTAGAGTGCTTAACCCTGGTAAAAATGATTTTTTCAACACTCGGTATGACCGATTTTCGCGTACGTGTCGGCCTGCGTGATCCAAATTCGGAAAAATATATCGGCAATGACGAATCCTGGAGCAAGGCGGAAGGTGCTCTCCGGAAAGCAGCCGAAGAACTCGGTGTCCCCTACTCCCTGGAAACCGGCGAAGCGGCATTCTACGGACCTAAAATCGATTTCGTTATCAAAGATGTCATCGGTCGCGAATGGCAATTGGGCACGGTCCAGGTCGACTATAACCTCCCGGAACGCTTCGATATCAATTACGTAGGCAGCGATAATAGACCCCATCGGCCGGTTATGATTCACCGGGCACCCTTTGGTTCCATGGAACGTTTTTCCGGCCTGCTCATCGAACATTTCGGCGGAGATTTTCCCACTTGGCTTTCCCCGGAACAGGTGCGACTGTTGTCACTCAATGACCATAATGTCGACTACGTACGGGATGTACTTGGACGCATGCGCAAAGTAAATATCCGGACCTCAGTCGACGCTTCTTCGGAAAAACTTGGTGCTAAGGTACGAAAGGCTGAAATGGAAAAAATTCCTTATATATTTGTCATCGGTGATAAAGAAAGTGAAAATCATAGCGTTTCCATACGCTCCCGCCGCGATAAAATGCTCGAAGATACGTATCCCGTTGACCAGGCGATCGACCTCGTCCTGGCAGAAATCCAAACAAAACGTCTGTTCTTGAAAAAATAGATGTAACTTTTGATTTCTAAATTTATTATTTTCCGTTGCAAGTGCCGCGCCACCTCTGCGCAAAGTTGCACAGGAATTGCGTGTTACCTAATTGTTCTTTTCTTAAATTAGCAGCCCCGCGCGGCGTAGCCGCGGGGGGC
>JAITJQ010000091.1 GCA_031278845.1 Puniceicoccales bacterium | reverse complement strand
TGCGGAAGAGGGAAATTTAAATTGCACATTCTATCCCGTAAATGCGGTCGAAGTGGAGCAAAAATTCTGTGATAAGGCCATCGATATTGCCCTGGGACCGTGGCTTAAAGATACGGTTGTGGAGAAAAATTTTGAATTTAGTGATGGATATTTGAGTACCGATCTCGGTGCCGTTGTGCCCAAAAAGTATAAAGGAAATGTTAAATTATCTTTCATTGGCAAAAGAATAGGCGTTTTGGAGAATAGTTATCTGGAAACTTACATTCGATCGGCTTGTATTCAGGACGCGAAAATCGTTACGTTCAATACGACTGGAGCAATCCTCGAAGCCCTACTGAGTGTGCCACAAAGCCAGTTGGACCTTGCCCTGATCGATAAAAATACGGCACAGCATTGGATTGCAAAAAATCCGGAGCTCGAATACATTTCCCTAAATATGACCAAGGAATATGCCTTTTGCGTAGCCCAGGGAGCACCTCTACTAAAAACGATTAATCACGGAATTGGAAAAGTACTCGGAACACAGAAATTTACAGACCTGAAGCGTCGCTGGTCCATCGGCGAGAATTAGATCGAATTTTAGCCAGGGGATCGCTGTCCGAAGGGCGCTGCCCTCTGGACTCTCGCCAGGGGATCCATCCCCGGGCCACTAAAAAAAGTCAGAGGGTTTATTCTTGATCCTGCGGCCGAGCCAGGCGCAGAATGCGCCTGGCTCGGCCGCAAAGACGAGGTCATGGAGGCTATGCCCCCTTGCGGGGGGGGGCGGAGCCCCCCTGGGCAATCGTAGTCCTCTGGGCAGCCGGAGTTCCAGAAGTATTTTTTTATACATTGTTTTAGTATTTGAAGATTTTGAAAATTGTACATGCTTTTGCCCATGCGCGAGCTGGGAGTGCGAAATTTATTGAATTACCTCTGCTTTTTGAAAAATGCAAAGAGCGAGGTCTCGATCGCAATCGTAAATGGCATCATCTATGGCCTATCGAGTGGCTTCGGTATTCCAATGATTCTGAAGTACGCTTCGGGTATGCTCTTTAGTGGTAAGGAAATTTCCGCAATGATGCTGAGTGGTATCGTGCTGTTACCCGTGCTCGTCATGCTCATCCGTGGCCTATCGGGCTTTTTGAGCTCCTACTATTTCGCCGCCTGTGGCCAACATATTATCGAAGGTTTGCGCGTGATGATCTTTAAAAAAATTCAGCGACTACACCTGGGGTTTTTTAATGATTATCCCCCTTCGGAACTCATTTCGCGGTCGATCAATGCGAGTACCATTATTCAAACCAACTTGGTTGATATTTCAAACGATGCCATCACCCGAATGATGGTGCTCATCGGAGCAATAGGCTATTTGACTTACCTCTGCATTAGCCAATCCGAGTTGTTCGTCTTACTACTGTTTCTGACGGCTTTACCCTTGTTTATTTTCCCTATCCGAAGGGTTGGTCAGCGCCTACGACAAAGATCAGGGCAAATGCAAGGGCGTACGGCTGCGATTATCGATAAATTGAATCATAATCTATCGGCCATTAAGGAGGTGCGTGCGTTTGGTTTGGAAGATCAGGAAATTATGCGTTACCAAACCGCTTGCCATGCGTTTTCCGATGCTTTCCTGAAGGTGGTTAAATACCAGCTCGTCATTTCGCCAATTGTGGAAGTTTTATCGGCGGCGGGCGTTGGATTTACCATGTTTTACGCCTATAAGCGTGGATTGAAATTGGAAATTTTTATGTCCCTCGCGACGGCACTCTATTTCAGTTACGATGCGATCAAACGTCTGGGCGATATCAGTAATAAAATTCAGACGAGTATGGCGGCTGTCGATCGTATTGAGGCCATTTTAAATGAACCGGAAAAAATTGTGAATCCCGAAAATCCGATCTATGTCGAAAAGTTAAAGGGCGATATTCAGTTCCAAAATGTTTCCTTTGCCTATACGTTCGGCCGCAATGTCCTCCGAGAAGTCAGTGTTACGATGAACCACGGTAAAACTTACGCCCTCGTCGGCGGTAGTGGAGCCGGTAAATCGACGTTCGTCAATATGATCCTGCGCTTTTACGATCCCGATCAGGGCAATATCCTAATCGATGGAATCAATTTGCGCGAAATGGTTAAACACGATTTGCGACGCAATATCGGCTACGTTCCCCAGGATCCTGCACTCATTAATGATACGGTCTTTAATAATATTATTTGGGGAAGACCTGATGCCTCCCGAAATGAAGTCGTACGAGCCGCACAGATGGCCTGTGCCCATGATTTTATCACACAAATGCCCAATGGTTACGATACGGTGATCGGCGAATCGGGAAATTGTTTAAGCGGAGGACAACGGCAACGGATCGCCCTCGCTCGCGTGTTTTTACGAAATTGTCCCATTTTAATTTTCGATGAAGTTACATCGTCACTCGATTCGGAAAGCCAACGGGCAATTTATAAGGTCGTTAAAACGATTGCCCAAAATAAAACCGTAATCATGATTTCCCACCGCTTCAGTATGATGTCCATTGTGGATGAGGTGCTGGTTTTTGATGATGGAGCAATCGTTGAACGCGGGCCCCACGAAAGCTTGCTCGCCGAGAATACCCTTTATCGCAGCCTGTATGAAAAACAACAGCTGAAAAAGGCCTAGAAAAAAAAGAGTTGAGGTGTGTGGGATTTTATTAGAAGGTTAGGGATGTTGGGGGGCAAAAGCCAAGGCGTTGCCTTGTGGAGCCTGGGACGTAGTCCCAGGCTCCGCGCGGATATCCGCGCGCTTTTGCCCCCCAACCATTAGGAATAGGGATAGCCAAAAACTATTTGCCCAAGATGGGAAGGGGGATAACAAGAAGGAGTAGAATGATGCGATTATCCGAAGGAAAGATATTAGTAACCGGTGGTGCTGGATTAATTGGCAGTGCAGTGGTATGGGCACTCAATCGAATAGGGTTAGAAAACATCATCATTTGTGAGCGGCTATCGGAGGACGACCGCTATAAAAATCTGGTCCCCCTACGTTTCAGCGATTATGTTGATGCGGATGATCTTTTTACCTATTTGGGAGGTCCGGAGGGGAATGATTTGAAGACGATTTTTCATCTTGGGGCCTGTGCGGACACGATGGAGACCGACGGTCGATTTTTGATGAAGAACAACTTTGAATTTACGAAAGATCTCGCCCAACACGCCGTTAGCCATGGAATTCGATTTGTGTACGCCTCATCTGCGGCGACCTACGGGGATGGTTCGAATGGGATGGACGACGACGGGATTCCTGTGGAGAAGCTACGGCCGCTCAATATGTATGCCTATTCGAAGCAATTATTTGACCTTTACGCCCATTCGCGGGGCATGGCGTTATATGGCATGAAGTATTTCAATGTATTTGGGCCAAACGAGGATCACAAGGGTTCCATGATCAGCATGGTTGCGCGGGCTTACCGGCAGATTTTGGAAATAGGCAAGGTACAGTTATTTAAGAGTTACCATCCTCAATATGCCGATGGTTATCAGGAGCGCGATTTTTTATATGTGAAGGATGCGGCGGACATGACTATTTTTCTGGGCAACGTTCCGGAAACGGTTGAAGGTCATGGGACAGCGGGCATTTACAATTTAGGTTCTGGTGTGGCGAGTACCTGGATTGATCTCGTGAAGCCAATTTTTGAAGTTTTGGGTAGGCCACACCGCATTGAATTCATCGAGATGCCGGAAAATTTGCGGGCAAGATACCAATATTCCACCTGTGGTTCCATTAAAAAGCTACGTGCAATCGGCTACGAACGACCATTAACGCCGTTGCGAGAGGCGGTAATGGATTATGTTACGAACTATCTCATGCCGGGAAAGCGTCTGGGGGCGTAGAGGAGATTATGGCTGTGCTGACTTCGAAGGAGAAGAAGAAAATTCAGAAAAAAATTTTGCAACTACGTGTAGCAATCGAGCGTCATGATCGCCTATACTACAAAGATTCGCAGCCTGAGATTTCGGATTTCGAGTATGATTGTTTAAAGAACGAATTGTTGCATTTGGAATCGCTGTTACCCGAAATGGTGACAGGGAGTAGTGTTGGCGATGACCGCGGTGGAAATTTACTAACGCGCAAGCACTATACACCGATGCTCAGTTTAGAAAATACATACAATTTGGACGATGTCTTTGACTTTGACGCACGCATTCGCAAGTTATTAGCGATCGAAAGGGACATCGAATATGTCATTGAGCCGAAGGTCGATGGACTTGCGGTCAATTTAGTTTACGAAAAGGGTCAACTGCAGTACGCGTTGACGCGCGGGAATGGTATTGAGGGGGATGATGTGACCGATAATGTAAAAACAATTGTCGGCTTACCGCTATACATTGAACATGTTCCCGATTTGATCGAAATTCGCGGTGAAGTGTATATGGATTGTGAGATTTTTCGGAAAATTAACGCCGAGCGTATCCAGATGGGGGAGGTAGCATTTGCCAATGCGCGGAATTTGGCATCGGGAACGCTAAAATTGATGGATAGCGAGACGGTTCGATCGCGGCACTTGAAAATTTTGCTCTACGGGATCGGAATGGGTAATGATTTAGAAAAACAGAATGAGATCTATCCTTTTTTACGAAAACGAGGCTTCGTTTCGCAAACTTATTACCATGTTGTAGTGAATTTAAATGGTATTGCTGACATTATCCGAGAACTCGATGGAGCGTGCAAGCGGTTGCCATACACGACCGATGGCGTTGTATTTAAGGTGAATGACCGTACCCTGCAGGAACAGCTGGGGGCAACTGCGAAGGCTCCGCGGTGGGCATTTGCCTACAAATTTGAGCCCGAATGCGGAGAAACAATTTTACGAAATGTTACATTTCAGGTAGGACGGACCGGTGTCATTACACCAGTTGCGGAGTTAGATCCCGTGAATTTATCGGGATCCTGTGTGGCGCGAGCGACTCTCCATAACGCCGATGATATCGCGAAAAAGGACATTCGCATTGGCGATACGGTTATCGTCGAAAAATCGGGCGAAATTATTCCGGCCATTGTGGGTGTCAAGTTGGAAAATCGCCCCGAAAGTGGCCTGGAAAAATTAGTTTTCCCCACGGATTGTCCCTGCTGCTGCGTACGGCTTATCCGCTTACCCGCAGAGGTGGCTTGGCGCTGTCCAAATGCGGACTGTCCGGAACAAATAATTCAAAAAATCATTTATTTTGCTTCCAAAACAGCCATGGATATCGACGGTTTGGGGGAGGCGGTCGTGCGCAAATTGGTCGAAATTGGACGAATAAAAACCTCCGCAGATATCTATACACTTAAAAAAGAAGATTTATACTTCTTGGGAAATTTTGGCGATAAATCGGTAAATCGCCTGCTCTCAAATATTGAGCACAGTAAAAAAACGGAACTTTGGCGATTCATCAATGGACTAGGTATCCCATCGATTGGTGAAAAAATGGCCAAAGATTTAGCGAATTATTTCCACCATTGGGATGCATTAGTTTCGGCTTCCATGGAAGATTTGGGACATATCCGTGGGATTGGCCAAAAGGTTGCTCAGGGCATCTTTGACTATTTTTGTGATCCCAAAAATTTAGATTTACTCCAGCAATTCCAGAAAATTGGCTTCGAATTTGAAGAAATTTCCGTCCGGCATAATCCCAACTTTAATCACAAAATATTCGCCCTCACCGGAACTCTGCAACAATTTACGCGCACTCAGGCAAAAGCACTGATCGAAAAAAATGGCGGCTCCGTTGCCAATACCTTGTCCGCAGGCGTCGATGTCCTCATCGCCGGTTCCGACGCAGGACAAAAATTGGATGTCGCCCGAAAAAAAAATATCTCCGTCTGGACCGAGAGTGATTTCGTCGAGAAGTTGGGCTAACCAGGGGGCCGGTTAACCCGGGGGGGGCTTCGCCCCCCTGGACCCCCCGCAAGGAGTCGTAGACTCCTTGACCACCTTCGGCGGCCGAGCCCGGCGCATTCTGCGCCGGGCTCGGCCGTTAGGGTCTTTTTTGCTTAGCGGTTTGATCCAGTGGCGACGCCACTGGATCAAACCGCTAACCCAGGTCCAAGGGATGGATCCCCTGGATTCTTTTTTTCTTTTTTTCTTT
>JAITJQ010000087.1 GCA_031278845.1 Puniceicoccales bacterium | reverse complement strand
CCCCCTGGTGCCAACCCATACGGCCTGTAAAAAACCCAAGAATTAAAAAAAAACAAAAAAACTAACCCTTGCGGCCGCCCCGGGCGCAGACTGCGCCGGGCTCGGCCGCCGAAGGAGGTCAAGGAGTCTCTGACTCCTTGCGGGGGGTCCAGGGGGGCAGAGCCCCCCTGGGCGGCCGGAGCCCCTTGGGAAAGAAGTAATAGGGGAGGCCGGTGGTACGCGTGACGCTTTTTTTATTATTGACGGCAAGGTTATAGGCTTCGGGATCACCCACGATAAAGACCTTATTACGGCCACGGGTAATGGCGGTATAGAGCAGATTACGTTGAAGCATGACGTAGAATTGGGTGAGGAGGGGGATAACAACAATGGGAAACTCGCTACCCTGTGATTTATGGATACTGATGGCATAGGCGAGGGTGATATCGCCAAGATCGGAGCGGCTTAGTTGTACCGACTCGCTATTAAATTTCACAAAGACGGTTCCTTCATTGGGATCGAAGTGGTAGATGATACCGAGGTCGCCATTGAAGATATTTTTTTCGTAATCGTTGCGCAACTGGATGACCTTATCGCCGAGTCGGAAGTGGCACCATGGGATTTGTTTAGCGGATCCGGATAGGGTATGTTGAAGTTTTTCATTGAGGACAGCAATTCCTGCGTTCCCCCTATGGATTGGTGCGAGGACTTGGATATCGTTAACGGGATCGATTTTATAAAGTTTAGGCAATAGGGCTGTGCATAGCCGTTCAATTTTTTGCGTACATTCTTCGGGGGAGTAGGCGGTAATGAAATGAAAATCATGTTCTGGGGAGATGTGATCGAGGTCGGTTATTTCGGGAATGACCTCAGCGTTACCGGCGATGATATGATGGGCGAGTTGGACGATTTCGCTATGTTGGCCTTGGCGAAAAATTTGTTTTAGGTAAGTTACGGAGAATCGCTGGGAGGCGATAAAGTCTGCCAGGACGTTACCGGCACCGACGGAGGGTAATTGATCGATATCGCCGACGAACAATAAATGAGCGTGATCGGGGATAGCATTGAGGAGGGAGGTGGCGAGGCGTGTATCGATCATACTGGCTTCATCGACGATGATAAAGTCAAGGGGCAATTGATTTTCCTGATTAAAGAAAAACTGACCAGTTTTTGGGGTGAATTGTAAAAATCGATGAATTGTCTTAGCTTCAGTACCCACCGTTTCCGTCAATTTTTGAGCAGCTCGACCGGTTGGGGCGGCGAGGCCGATTTTGACATTTTTAGCGGATAGGATAACGACCAAGGAGCGTAGGATGGTTGTTTTCCCGGTACCGGGACCGCCGGTGATAATGGACAATTTTTCCGTTAGCGCGTAACGGAGGGCGGCGATTTGTTCATCGGCGAAGGTAAAGCCTTCCCGCTTTTGGGCCCAGACGATCGCATTATCGCAACGGATAGGGGGTAGGGCAGACTGGGCGAGATGGAGGCGATGGACCTGTTTAACCAGGGTTGTTTCTAAGCTACTTATCAGGCTTGTTTGGAGGAGATCATCGGCGATGACGTTAATTTTTTGGAATTGGATAAGTGTTTCGAGGCGATTGGCGATTGTTTCTTGACCGATTTCGAGAAGCTGTTGGGCGAGGGCGAGGAATTCTTTCCGTGTGCAGGCGGTATGGCCGGAGAGTTCGAGATTAGAGAAGGTGAATAAAATTCCCGCGTCGATTCTTGCGATATGGTTACTGGGAATACCCATATTTTGTGCAATTCTATCGGCTGTTTTAAAGCCGATTCCATCGATTTCCCGGGCGACGCGGTAAGGATCGGACTGGAGGATTTGTTTTGCTTCTTGACCGTAGATCTTATACAAGCGCAGGCAGAGAGCATTCGAAATATTATAACTTTGGAGAAAGATGAGGATATCGCGGAGGGCGTATTGTTCATCCCAAGCGGCCTTAATGGTGCGGGCGCGTTCGGCACCGATGCCTGGGACTTCGCGTAGGCGTGCGGATTCGGTGGAGATGATATCGAAGGTATCTATGCCGAAATGGTTGACAATTTTATCGGCGTACACTTTTCCGATGCCGTGAATAAGTCCACTGCCGAGGTATCGGCGAATGCCATGGACATCCGTTGGTAAGGTGGACGAAAAGGATTCGACGTTAAATTGGCGGCCGAATTTCGGATGTTGGATCCAATTTCCGGTGAGGAGGAGTGTTTCGCCGCAATTAGCGCCGGGGACTTTACCGCAAGCGGTAAAGGTTTGTTGTTCGTCATTTTCCTCGCGCATTTCCATAATGGAAAAGAATGTTTCTTCGTTACGAAAAATGATGCGTTCCAAAATACCTTTTACACTTTCTGCCAAGGGATCCTCCTATATTCATATTGGGAAGTTTTTAAAAAATTCAAGTTTTTGAGGACCATAAAAATAGGGATGGGAAAAAATCGTGGAATCATTTTTTCCATATTTAATTTTGGTTAGTTTATGGATTTATCCGGATAGCTATTTTACGTTTTCGATCCTCGTGTCATCGGGGAATAGAAAATTTCGGCATGCCACTCGCTCCCACCCTCTACCTGCTAGCTTTGGGGGAAACCCGGTGGCTGTCAAGCTGCTTTGGGAAGTATTTTTTCAAGAAACAATTTTCCGGAAAATAAATTAGAAAAAACAGAAATATTTTGTATTTTCTGCTTGACAAGATTCGCCGAATCGCAACAATTGTTGCATGTTTATTTTACAAAACGACAAAACGACAAAACGACAAAACGACAAAACGTAAGAAATGTAAAAATTAAAAATCAATCCTTTACGTTGCTGGAAATCGTTTTTACAATTACAATTATCGGAATTTTACTAGCCATTTGTTTACCCGCAATGAGCGCGATTAAACTCAGCGCGCAAAAAGTAAAAGATGTCTCTAATCTTCAAACCATTGCCGCCGCTTGGCGGGAATGCATTATCAACCGCGGTTGGAATATAGATGCGAAAGAAACCCAAAACGCTGTACTGAAATTTTCGGTTTTTGTCGAACGATTAGGAGGACGTGATTTTGGAAAAAAAGCAATCGATATGGTTCTTAATAATCCTAATGTTTACATTTCTCCAGGAGATAAATATGCTTCGAAAATTTTAAAGGAATCGCTTACTTGTGTGACAAATGAAAGTATTAGCTACCTAAACGAGTGGTGGCAATCAGCTAGTAATTTTATGGTTTCTGCAGATTGTTTTTTCAGCTACTGTTTAGTAACCGGATTGCCTGCATACGTTCCGCTCGATACGACACCCTTTGGTTTTACCCGCGGTTTGCGTGCTGATGGTAAATGGGACGAAAAAGCCGGATTATATGGCTCTAAAGGTGGCTATGTCATCTACTGCGATGGACATATCGTATGGTTTGATGGCAGCAAACCAGCAAAATTTTTACACTGGAATGGACAGGAATATACTTCCGATATCCGCCAAGCTGTGCCTAGTTCTGCCTTTATTACATGCGGAAATCAAGGAACAAAAACAGACTATAAAAGTGATGGCAAAAGCGCTGACCAACTCGTCATCCTTTACCACGTCGGTACCGGTGGTAACTGAAAAATTTTGACATGCCGTTTGCTCCCACCCTCTACCTGCTAGCTTTAGAAGAAACCCGTGGGCTGTCAAGCTGCTTTGGGAAATATTTTTGCGATGAGAGCAAGACATGCCGTTTGCTCTCACCTTCTACCTGCTAGCTTTGGGAGAAACCCGGTGGCTGTCAAGTTGCTTTGGGAAATATTTTCTCAAAAAACAATTTTCCGGAAAATAAATTAGAAAAAACAGAAATATTTTGTATTTTCTGCTTGACAAGATTCGCCGAATTGCAACAATTACAGCATGTTTATTTTACAAAACGACAAAACGACAAAACGACAAAACGACAAAACGACAAAACGACAAAACGTAAGAAATGTAAAAATTAAAAATCAATCCTTTACGTTACTGGAAATCGTTTTTACAATTACAATTATTGGAATTTTACTAGCCATTTGTTTACCCGCAATGAGCGCGATTAAACTCAGCGCGCAAAAAGTAAAAGATGTCTCTAATCTTCAAACCATTGCTGCTGCTTGGCGAGAATATACAATAGAGCGAGGAAATTTGGTGAATCTTTCCCAGGGAAACATGCAAAGTACACAATGGGTGGACTATGGCAATTGGTTTGCATTAATGTTAGCCGGAGCTAAACAAGATGCCGACGTTGCTCGGTTTTATCCTTCGAAGTGTGTTCTAAATGATCCTAATGTTTATATCTCGCCGAACGATAAATATGCATCAAAGGTGCTCAAAGAATATATTGTTAGAGGAGTTGGTATGAGTGAAGGGTGTGAAATAAAAGAATGTACTCAATGGAGCATTTCCAGTGCAACGGACTTAAAATCTGTAAATCCGCCCTGGCAAGCCATTTTTAGCTATTGTACGATTGGCAATCTTGATGGTTCCGTTCCGCTTGCTACTACGCCACTTGCATTTACGCGAGGTTTGAAGTCGGATGGTACTTGGGATGAAAAATACGGGCTCTACGGTTCTAAGGGTGGTTATGTTGTTTTTTGCGATGGTCACATCACTTGGTTTGACGGTAGTAAACCAACTAAATTTCTCCATTGGAATGGTGAGGAATACACGACAGATATTCGAAAAGCAGTACCCAATGTGGCGAAAATTGGTAACGGCGGTGTAATCGGTACTGTGGGAGCGCAATATAGTAATCTAATTATTTGGGGTAATGGTACCGGCGGCGACTGAAAAATTTTGATATGCCGTTTGCTCCCACCCTCTACCTGCTAGCTTTGGGAGAAAATCGGTGGCCGTCAAGCTGCTTTGGGAAATATTTTTGCGATGAGAGCAAGACATGCCACTCGCTCCCACTCTCTACCTGCTAGCTTTGGGAGAAATCCGGTGGCTGTCAAGTTGCTTTGTGGAAATATTTTTGCGATGAGAGTAAAACATACCGCTCGCTCCCACCCTCTACCTCTTAGCCTTGGAAGAAAATTGAATATTGTCAAGCTGCTTTGGGAAAATAAATCGAAGAGAAAAATTCGATGAACAATCATAAAATGTGGGTCGAGAAAAATAATTTTCCGAAATTTTATTTAAACTTTGACAATGATGGCCAAGCAATACGTTTATTTCCATGAACGCAATTGATAAATTGATGGACGGCATCGATACAATCGTCGGCCGAGAGGCCCTAGCCGAACGTTTATCCCAGAAAAAAGTCCTCAAAGTAAAGCTTGGCGTTGATCCGACTCGTCCCGATTTGACCTTTGGTCATATGGTCGTCTTCAATAAGTTGCGTCAATTTCAGGATTTGGGCCACGAAGCAATTTTGCTGATCGGTGACCATACCGCCACCGTTGGCGATCCTTCCGGCCGTTCTTCGATACGACCAGTATTGACTCCGCAGGAGGTAGAACAAAATGCCCAAACTTATCTCGAACAGGCCTTTAAAATTATCGATTCCCAAAAAACAACGATCCGCCGCAATAGCGAGTGGTTCCGTAAAATGACATTCGATGACATGCTTATCATTGCGCGTAAAATGACGGTTGCGCGAATGCTCGAGCGGGACGATTTTGCGAAACGTTACCGCGAAAATGAACCTATTTCCATCGTCGAATTTCTATACCCACTTATGCAAGGCTACGATTCGGTTATGCTCGAAGCTGACGTCGAACTCGGCGGAACGGATCAATTTTTTAATTTATTGGTTGGCCGCGCGCTTCAAAAGGATTACGGTCAACCGGAACAGATTGTCATCACTATGCCACTCCTCGTCGGTCTCGATGGAAAACGAAAGATGTCAAAAAGTTATGATAATTATATATCATTTAATCATTCTTCAAAGGATATGTTCGGGCGGATTATGTCAATTCCGGACGAAGTGATGTGGGCCTATTTTAAGTTACTGCTGGAATATTCCGACTGGGCAATCGAAGCACTAAAGAAACGGCATCCCATGGATACGAAGAAGTTTTTGGCGCAATCGTTAGTGGCGCGGTTTTTCGGTCCAGAGGTTGGCGAAAAAGAGCAAGCCGAATTTGAAGCGGTATTTTCACATAATGAAATCCCGGAAAATATGCCAGAATTTTCACTAGGGGCGATGGCAAAGGATCCGATTACTTTAGCCGATGCGATGGCGCATTCGCAATTTTTTGAAAGTAATAGGGAAATCCGTCGGTTAATCGAGCAAGGTGCGGTTAAAGTAAATGGAAAATGCGAAAAAAATTTTAAATTTTTCTTGCAATCCGATCATTGTCCCCACATCGTCCAATCGGGAAAGCGCATATTTTTTAGAATTGTTCCCTAGAAGAGTAAAATCTTGATCGGTATTGTGCGGGGGTATATTTTTTCCTTTCTGGGAGTCTTCCAAATAACGCGGATGGCGAAATTAAGAGAGGAAATTAAAGGCAAAAATAGCGAGAGAAAAAGAGGCGAAAGCCGGAATTTGGGAACGGAAATAGGAAAGCGTAAAGCCAAAAAAGATTAAAACTTTCCGATGGCTGTTTCCACGAAAGAACGTTTTCGGCGCAACTTTTTTTCTATCGGAGTATTAGGGAGCTCCTGTTTTTTTTGTGGCGAGCAACCGGACGTAATCCTTGCTTTGGGAGCTGTTTCTTCAAGGGTTTTGAGCAATAACCCTTATCCCCGATAACGATTTCCCGGCATTTTTTTAATACGTTTTTAGCGCTAGCAACATCATGCAAATTCCCGGAACTTATTTCGAATTGAGTGATTTTTTGTTTTTCCGTTAGGACCAAATGGAGCTTTAAGCCAAATGTAGTTGTCGTCGAAGAATGTGTCCAATGGCCACTCCTCGAAAAGTTCGATGTCGGTTCGTACGTACATTTTCACAAACCGGGAAGGGGAGGGGGATCGACCAACAAGAACCCCGATTTTTCCTCCCGTTGTGCCAATTGGAAATAATCTAATCAAGCTTGGGGGAATGATTTTCATTTAATCCTCCTAAATCCTTTTGCCTTTTATTCAGGCCATTTCATTTCGCCATTCGCGTTATTTATGTATATTCATAACCAAACTTTCTGAAAATTTTGCTGGAAAATTGGTTTGTCAAGCTTTTTATGACTCGAAATCCAATTTTATTTAAGTTTCCGCTATCCGTATATTGCGGATTGTTTTGAAGAAAAAATTTGAACGTTTTGGTTTTTGCTGCGTCTTATAGATGTTGGTTAAATGTATTCCTTTTGTAACCTTGAGGCACTACGGAGTTCGTGGCACTTTTCATCCATAGATTTTTCTGATCTGCTATGAGGCTTTGGTTGCCCAGAAGGGTTCCGCCCTCTAGCAACATGAAGCCCTCTGGCAATAAAAGCCTTGCTTTTTTTTTTATGAATTGGAAATTATTTCCATGGATATCGTCAAATTATACAATACACAGACTCGCAAAATTGAAGATATTATTTCCGGGGAGCCGGATGGAATTTTGCGCATTTACTGCTGTGGACCAACGGTGTACAATTATGCTCATATTGGCAATTTTCGCACATTTTTGCTTCAGGATGTTTTGCGTCGACTATTCCTGACGATGGGCTATTCTGTAAAATTTGTCCGCAATATTACGGATATCGACGATAAGACGATTCGGGGAGCTCAGCTGGAAAATATTTCGCTGCGAAGTTTTACGGAAAGATGGACGGATATTTTTCATCGGGATTGCGAGGCGCTCAATATTTTGCCGCCCAATGTAGAACCTAAAGCTGCCAGTCATATTGCTGAGCAAATCGCGATGATCGAAACATTGATTCAAAAAAAGCACGCCTATATAGCGGCCGACGGTTCTGTTTATTTTCGTCTTTCGTCATTTTCGGATTACGGCAAGCTTTCAAGGATCGACATTAAGCAGCTTGCTACGCAAAGTGAAAATAGTGCGGGACGAATAAATTTGGCGGATGAATATGACCGGGATTCGGTTCACGATTTTGCCCTATGGAAGGCTTACAAGGCGGAGGATGGCGATGTTTTTTGGGAAAGTCCATGGGGGAAAGGACGTCCCGGCTGGCATATCGAGTGCAGTGCGATGTCGATGAAATATCTAAGCGAAACGATCGATATTCATGGCGGTGGTATTGATCTTTGTTTTCCTCACCACGAAAATGAAATCGCGCAGACGGAGTGTGTTACGGGGAAACCCTTCGTGAGACACTGGTTTCATTCGGAACATTTACAGGTTGAGGGACAAAAGATGTCGAAAAGTTTGGGCAATTTGTTTACTTTGGCCGATTTGAAAGATAAGGGTTACGATGCCCCTATCGTTCGCTATGCATTGATTAGTGGACATTATCGACAGATCCTAAACTTTACCCTGTCCGGACTCGATGCCGCACGAAGTGCACTCGCTAAGCTAAAAACAAAAATAGCGAACTTGCTTAAAAAAAGTAATTTTTCGTTCAATGAAGGTTTTTTCCCCCAAGATATGACCTATTATCATTTTGGTACCGCAATCGAGGCTCTCAAAAATGATCTCAATATCCCGAAATGTCTGGGCGAAATTTTTTCGGTTCTAAATAATGTCAAAAATGTTGAATCATTTTTGGAGGAATTATATGTCCTCTGCTTTATCTTGGGTATCGAAAGATCTATATTTTATGGGGAGCAGAACCCGATAACGGTTGAAATCCCCAGTGATATTGCCGAACTTGCAGCACAACGATGGGAAGCTAAACGCAATAAAAATTTTACAGAATCCGATCGCTTACGGCAGCTCCTTATCCAAAGGGGTTGGAATATTATCGATCAAAAGGATAGATACGAATTGGAAAAAATGGGTAGCTAAGGGCTGCACGCCATTAGAATCCCCGCCAGGAGGCACCACCTCCTGGCCTCTGGCCCCTGCGGATTGATCCAGCGGCTTCGCCGCGGGGCTGCTAATTTAAAAAAGAAAAATTAAGTGCCGCGCAAACCCTGTGCAAAATTGCACAGGGTTTGCGCGGCATTTAAGGAAAAAAACAAGTCAAAGAGTTTATTCTTGACCTTGCGGCCGAGCCTGGCGCGGAACGCGCCGGGCTCGGCCGCCGAAGGCGGTCAAGGAGTCTTTGACTCCTTGCGGGGGGGGGGCCAGGGGGACAAGGCCCCCTTGAAGACAGCTAAGGGCTGCGCGCCCTTAGAGGAAAGGTAACTTCAGGATCTTCTATCTCTCTTGAAGGTATCATCAAAATGGCTTCAGATAGTAGTTTGGTGTGCGCATGTCGAGGATGAAAAATAATGTCATCCGGAGTGCCTCGTTCCACAATTTTTCCACCGTGGAGGACACAAACGCGATCGGCTATTTGTTGCAAAAGAGAAAAATCATGAGTAATCAATAGAATCGCAAAATTTAATTCTGCCTGCAAATTTTTCACCAAATCTAAAATCTGCTTTTGGAGAACGACATCGAGTGCCGTAGTCGGTTCATCGGCGATAAGTAATTTCGGGTGGTTTATCAATGCCATAGCAATCATTGCCCGTTGCTGCATCCCACCGCTTAATTCGTGTGGATAGGAACGAAAAATTTTTTTTGGATTCACAAAACCAACTCTTCTCAACATATCCAATATGCGCATTTTTTTGTTAACCCCATCTGCAATTTCAAGCAAGTGGTAACCGATGGTCAACGACGGATTCAGCGAGTCATTAGGTTCTTGAAAAATATAGGACACTTTATGGCGACGGACAGCCATTAATTCGGAGTACGATAAATTCAATATCGACTGCTGGTCCAGAATAATTTCACCGGAGATGGAAACATTGGATCGCAAACGCGTAATACTCGTAGCAATAAGAGTTTTTCCGGTCCCGTTTTCACCGACTAATGCCAGCGTTTCTCCACATTTAACGGTAAAAGAAATATTATGTAGGATAGGTTTTGTGGAGTTAGTAAAGCTTATCGTAAGGTTTTGGATGGAAAGATAAGGTATATTATTCATGGTGTCTCTAAACAATCTAGCCAACTATTTAAAGATTGCCAACGCTGTCGAGTACTTTAGTATATTAGGAAGTTTTATGGATAGAGATGTTATTATTTCCGGTGTACATTTGGACTTAACCGATGCTTTGAAGCAAACTGTTTCTGAAAAAGCGGAGAAATTATTTCGCCATGAAGGGCGGATTGTACGCATACGTTTCGAATTGGAACACGCGAATAGTAAGGATCCAGCCGAAGCATTCATCGCCAAAGGCCACATCGAAATTCAAGGCCCCGATATCATTGCAAGCGCCATCAGTGATGATCTTTATAAATCAATCGATCTCCTAATTCAAAAATTAGATCGCCAACTTAATGAGCATTTTCGAAAGTAATGAATTATTTGTCAATCTAAGGGCTACGTGCCCTTAGAATCCCCGTCAGGAGGCACCGCCTCCTGGACCTGGATTTGCGGATTGATCCAGGAGCATTGCTCCTGGATCAATCCGCAGGGGCTAAACAAGTCAAAGAGTTTATTTTTGACTTTGCGGCAGAGCCCCAAATTTTCCAATAAACACACGCTATGGCAGGCAATCGCCTTTTTTTCGCCGATCGCATCGAGGCCCTCGTGGGTCGTCGCTTTGATGCCCACTTGCCCTCCCGAAAGTTGTAGTAATTTGGTTAAGTTTTGGCACATCAGATTCAAATGTGGCGCCAATTTTGGCTCCTGGGCGATGATTGTACAGTCAATATTTATAATTTTATAATTACGTTGAAGAATTTCATTCTTGTAAATATTTTGCAGTATTTCCGTCGAAGTTATACCGATCGTTTTTTTATCCGTATCCGGGTAAAACTGGCCGATATTGGGGAGAGCCAGTGCTCCCAGTAGTGCATCGGTGATCGCATGGCAAAGGCAGTCCGCATCGGAGTGGCCGAGTAACCCGTATTCGAACGGAATTTCAATGCCCCCTAAAATTAATTTCCGTCCCATAACGAGGCGGTGAATATCATAACCATGGCCAATCCTTAATTCCATTTTTGGATAATTTTTAACATCGCAGCAAACTTGTCGGGCAATGGTGATACGATTTTTGTATCGCTACCTCCGTAACAAAATTTGATTTCAGATAGATAAATGCAAACTGCCGGATACAATGGCATTAGCATTCCCTTGCGATTGGGTTTGGCCTTCAACTTAAAATCCGATAGAAAAGGTACCGGAATTTTATCATAAATATCTTCGCCCAATATCTTTATGCCCAGCTCCTGCGCGTGGAGACGAATTTGATGTTTGCGTAAAAAATTCGTTTCCGCTGACCATAAAACAAATTGTTCCAGTATTTCAGTTTTCCTAAAAATAGTTCGCGCTTTCTTGCCCGTTGTGTGCGAAATAATCATGCGATTCCCTTCATAATGTCGTGCAATCGGTAAATCACAAATAATTTCCGTGGAAAAATCGGCATTATCTAGCGCCAGTATTGTGAAACACAACGTCACTCCGTCTGAACCATAAGCATTCCTTAGCGCGTTATAAAACTGCTTATTTTTTGCGCATAAAATAATGCCGCCCAATTCCATATCGATAGCGTAAATCGGTGAAAGTAAAGAAGACTTCGCTCCCAGTAAACTACTCACCTCAATGCCAATCGGCTTTTCGAGCGCACACCAATCCGCAGAATCTGCGACAATTTTTAATGAAAAACGGGAGCCCAACGCCGTCCCAAAATATAAATCTAGTCTTTCAAAGACAATAATATTGTACCAATGGGTTTCGGCTGCCTAGAGGGTTTCGGTTGTCCAGAGGACTCTGGCTGCCCAGGGGGGCTCCGCCCCCCTGGGCAGCCCGCAAGGAGGTTGTTGTGGGGCTCCGCCCCACACCCCGCAAGGAGTCAGAGACTCCTTGACCTCCTTCGGCGGCCGAAGGGTCAAGAATAGACTCTCTGACTTGTTTTTTTCCTTAAGTGCCGGGCAAACCCTGCGCAAATTGCGCAGGGTTTGCC
>JAITJQ010000085.1 GCA_031278845.1 Puniceicoccales bacterium | reverse complement strand
AGCCCGGCGCGTTCCACGCCGGGCTCGGCCGGCCGAAGGAGGTCAAGGAGGCTATGCCTCCTTGCGGGGGGTCCAGGGGGAGGCGAAGCCCCCCTGGGCAGCCGGAGCCCCACATTTCTCATAAAACTCTTGCGGATATTTTATTATTCAATAGGCTAAGAACCGTTGAGATGAAGTATCGTGATAAAATAAATTGGTAAATATCGATAGGGGAAAATATTATGAAAAAAAGTAAAAATATAGTTACGGCAAGTTGTCTACTGGTGCTACTTGGGGGTAGTACTTCCGTTTTTGCTTCTCATGGGAATTTGTTTTCAATGGCAAGCAATCCAGAAATTACGGCTGAGAAAATAATCGATGTGCTCGGGATAAATGCGGCGGATTTAGTACCGATGGAATACCTTGTGGAACTCTTGAAAGGATGTAATCCGGAAACTGGACATACTCCAAGCGATTGCCTTACGCCTTTCCATTTGGCTGCATTTGACGGGAATGGGGTGTCATTTTTGAGAGCAGTTGCCGAGATTTTGCCATTGGAAGGAGTGATAACGCTATTGCAAATGAGAAGTAGAGACTGTAAGACCGATGAATACGGTAATACGCCCGTACATTTGGCGGCGAAAAGGTCTAATGGAGAAGATTTTATCGCGTTAATGGGGGAAATGTTTGCAAAAGATTTATTAATGAAACTTTTGGGGATGCCGGGACGATTAAATTATTCACCTTTACATACGGCGATAGAATCCGGGAATGGGGATGCATTTTTAAGAGCAGAAGCTAAAATATTGGAAAATGACAAGGATCTACTGATGGAGCTCCTGCAAAAACGAAGTTTGGGAGGAAGAACGCCCTTACATGAAGCGGCGTATGTTGGGGGAAAAAACGTGAAATTCGTAAGAACTGTAGCTCAAATATTGGGGGAAGAAAAATTTATAGCACTTTTGGGAGAAGTTGACGATTGCGGTAATACGCCTATATTTGAAGCGACAATTCGTCACAGTGAAGCATTTTTAGATGAGGTAAGCCAGTTCCTACCGCCACAATTTTGCATTACATTCAGACGTTGCATTAGGTGTAAATCCATATAAATACTTGGTTTAGTACAATAAAGAAAACTAATTTTATGGAGCAGGAAAGTATCTCAACCCCAGTGGGAAGTAGAGATTAAGGACGTTTGTTTTATTCCAATGAACACGTAGCGAAGAGGTACCGCATTAGATTATAAAGGAATAAAATATTTTCAAAAAAGTCTTGCGAATATTTTATTATTAAATAGACTAATAATTGTTATGGCAGGTGGCTGTAATCAATTATTTAAAAGTTAATTAAAATTAACAAATAGGAGGGGGTTGTGAAAATTCATAAAAATATTATTACAGTAAGTTGTTTGTTAACGCTATTCGGTAGCGATAATCAGATTTTTGCTTCGCAGGAGAGCTCGCTAGAGTCTTTAGATGGAAATTATTATGAAAATGGTGATTTGGGAGAGATAGAATCTCATATTTTTTCCGAGAAATTCTGCGAAAAATTTCGAATAGGTCGCTTTTCGCTTAATTTGAATTCCCCGGGTGGATTGAAATTTTTTCCCCTATATTTTTCCAAGCAAGGGGGGCCCCTAGGGGACATGAAAAAATTGCTGGTGCATTGCCGTGGAGATAGCGTTTCGAGGTATTGGGACGGTATTTTTCAAGCATCTGATGGCGGTAGTCCTTTTTCTGAAAAGTTTCTCGAACAGGTATCCTATATTTGTGATAGAAATATTGTCTTTTTCGAGGTGGGGAGTAGTATAAAAAAGGATTCCGATCGTTTTGAAAAATTGACGACTGTGGAATTTAATGGCGGTACTCCAAAAGCATCGTCAATTAAGTGTGGTTGGTTTAATGATGAAAATATTGTTCGGAAGTTATCGAGTAGCGGTTTTTCTGATTTATTTGAGCGAGGTGATGATACAACGATAATGTTTGTTTATCATAAAGGATTGGGGAAGATATTTCGTTTTGTTTTATGCGACGCAGGTCTTGAACAAGAACTTGTAAGTGAAGAGTTGTTTGAATTGGCCAGAATTCCTGGAGCTACAGAAAAAGAAATAATGGCGATACTTGGGCAAATTAATTCGACTCAATGGGAAAATGTTTTAGCGAGAAAAAATGAGAATGGCCAAACCCTCTTACATGTGGTGGCGAAGTTTGAAAATAGTGTAGTATTTCTCAATACAATGGCTAAAATTTTACAGGGACAATTATTCAATTTCTTGGAAATAGAGGACAAATATGGCAATACACCCTTACATGTTGCGGCGTGGCCTAGAAATGGAGCGATATTCCTGGAAACAATAGCTGGAATTCTTCCGCAAGATCGGTTGGTAAGCCTCTTGGAATTGAAAGATGAAAAGGGTAATACTCCCTTGCATAAGGCAGCAGAGTTTGAAAATGGAATACTATTCTTGAAAATAATAGCGAATACATTAACGGAACAATTGGTGAATTTCTTGAATATAAGAAATAATTTCGGCGAAATGCCTTTGCATATGGCAGCGTGGTATGCTCACGGGGTAGCGTTTCTCAATGAAGTGGCTGAATTTTTGCCCAGAGATCAATTGTTAACTCTTTTGAGCACACCCGATGGACATGGTAGAACGCCCGAGCATTTGGCGATGAAATCTAAAAATGGGGAGGCATTTTTAAGTGAATTGGCTAAAATTCCACAAAAAACTGACAAATAAACCGCCTAGAACCGAAGGATGAAGACGAGAGAACACCTTTTATGGGTAGCGTGGTATGCTCACGGGGTAGCATTTTTAGATATACGCCTCGGGATGTAGCGGTAGATATTTAGAAATGAAAAATTCCGAGAGGTAGGTAAATCGGATTACGTATCAAATTTGGATTCATAAGACCTTTCTGTTGCGTTAAAGGCGCTCCGTGCGACGGATTTTCGAATCCCGACGGAGCGTCTTACTTTATTTTAATGAATATATCGCGAAAATACACCGCATTACATTGTAGTAAGATGAAATATTTTTGGTAAAAAAAACTTGCAAAAGTTTTATCGGTAAATATCATACAAATTGTTATGGAAAGTATTCATAAATTAATAAGTGTTGTTACGTTGATGTCAGCGACGTATGGAGGGATGTATGCTTCTGAAGGTGAAGAAAGTTATGGTATGGCAGAGGAATTCACTGAAATAATGGATTGTTGTTTTCCGGATTTTGAAGTAACGCATCATTATTTTCAGAATTTTTCAGAAACATTCAAAAGAAAGTTTCGAATAGGTCCTTGGTCACTTTATTCACACCCATGGAGTATTTCTCCTATGTTCCTTTTGGGACAGAGGGATCCCGTTAATGACACAATGGCTTTACTGTCCTCTATCAGTGAGACAGGACTTGATGAAAAATTATATAACTTTCTTCAAGAAATTGCTCGTGAGTCGGGTGGTCCCTTTTCCCAAAAGTTTCTTGCAGCGCTAGCAGTGACTTATAAAAAGAATATTATCTTTCTTGAGGTAGGCAGTGGGGTTAGATTTAAACCTGATTTTTTTGAAAAATTGACAATTGTGGAATTTTTTGATGGTGAGTTAAGAAGGAAAAATTTGGGAATGTTTAAAAAGCAGAACAATTGGCTTGGAGATGAGAATATTCTTGAAAAATTGGATGAAGAATGGATTGTTAATTTATTCGGGCAGCGTGATAAAACGGCAACATTTGTTTACCATAAGGGACTTGGAAAGGTATTTTATTGTGATTTTTATAATGGAGAGGGTAAGAGGTCAGGTCCAGGGACAAAAGAAGAACTTGCCCTAAGTAGGCGTGCGAAAGAAATGAATGAAGCACTGGCGAGTCGATTTGATTATCGCTCGCTAAGGGCATTGGCGGAAAATCTAGAGGATTGAAACCATTAAAAGATTTAAAAAGTTTAAACGAAGTAAAGGCGTATTTTACGGAACTTGGACAACACTTTGGCCGCGAGATAGCTGATCCGTTATCGGACTATAGAGCTGTGGCGCCTTTATTGAAGAGATGGGGCTATCCAATTCCAGCTCTAAAATTTAGAGTCGATGAAGAATAAGCCAAAACAGTCTAGGGTGCCCAAGGCGGGACTCGAACCCGCACGTCCTTTCGGACAAAGGATTTTAAGTCCTCAGCGTCTACCATTCCGCCACCTGGGCACAACGACTCCAATAAGACTTTTTTGCCTCAATAATCAAGTTAAATTTGGAATTGTAAGCATTTTTGTATCACGGTAACGAAAGTAATTTTAAGTAAAAAATTTACATTTAAACCATTTATGTTACCATAGGGGCGTTATGGAAACGTCGACATTTCAATCGAAGATGGGCCTGTTATCGGCCGATTGTTCGCATAACCCAACGATACTCAAAATCCAAGCAGAATTCATGGCTTTAGCGGTTTTGTTCCGGCTCAACACTGAATTGGGTATATTATATCGAAATTCGAATAATTGAGTCTAAGGAGCGTCCAATCGGTTGGAATGCTCCCGCCTGATTTCAAAAAAATAACGCATGATACCATAACACTCGTCCTGGAGTATATCCCCTCTGATCACCGGACGATGATTGATCTCCGGAAGCGCCAAAAGCGAAGTCGCTCCCCCTAAACAACCCATCTTGGGATCGCAAAAACCATAAATCACTTCGCCAATCCGTGACATAATCACCGCCCCAGAACACATAGGGCAAGGCTCCTTCGTAACATAAAGTTTCACCCCATTGAGTCGCCAATCGCCAATTCGTTGGGCCGCTTGGGTAATCGCCAGTATCTCGGCATGGGCAGTCGGATCTTTTAACGCAACAACGCGATTGTGTGCCGATGCAATGATTTGATTGTCATATACCATGACCGCACCAACCGGAATTTCATCCTCCTTGTACGCCTCAATCGCTTCATTGTAGGCATGAGCCATGAAAAATATATCGTCCTTTTTGAGCTGCGACGGAAATAACTTCTGAAATGGATAATCCATCTCCCTCCAATATAGCGCGAAATACTAAAAGATCAATCCGAATCGTGGGGCTCCGGTTGACCAGGGGGGCCCCGCCCCCCTGGACCCCCCGCAAGGAGGCATAGCCTCCTTGACCTCCTTCGGCGGCCGAGC
>JAITJQ010000063.1 GCA_031278845.1 Puniceicoccales bacterium | reverse complement strand
CCGGGCTCGGCCGCAAGGTCAAAAACAAACTTCAAAAAGTGCAGCCCGGCGCGTTCTGCGCCGGGCTGGTTTCTTGACCTTGCGGTTTGATCCAGTGGCAACGCCACTGGATCAAACCGCAAATCCAGGTCCAGGGGATGGATCCCCTGGCGGGGATTCTAATGGCGCGCAGCCCTCAGGTTCATAGGTCGCAGCAACGACCGGTTGCGACGAAGTGGCCAGAAATTTTATGGGCTTGGAAGAGGCAATCGTGGATTGATTTTTTCTGTAATTTAGCGAGTAAATATCCGGCATTAAAGTGATCACCGGCTCCTGTTGTTGTCTTCGGATGTTCGACAAAAAACTTGTCCACGTAGGCGAGACCAGATGAAGTTGCAGCGGCGCAACAAGCGGTATCATGGATTACAATTTCATCGATCTTCGTCCGGGAATGGATGTATTGGCAAAGGGTTTGGATGTTGGATTTTTTGGCAACAGTAGGATTTTGTGTTGGCTGGTAACCTCGAAGAGCAGTGGCGATTTGTTCCGCTTCTTTTAAATTGAGCCCCAAAATCGTAGTACGTTTCTGTGTATAAAGTTGAATTAATTGGAGAATATCATGAATATCGGCAGCGGAGCGTTTTTCGGGATCGGCGAGATCAAAGAAGCAAAACTTTTGGCAATCTTCCCGAATTTGATCCCTAAAAAATGCTAAAATTTCATTTAAATGAATGAGCATTGTCCAATTCGTAAAACAAAGGACATCGCAGTCAAAAATTTTTTCGCCATTTTCATGAATATATGGTAAAATATTTCCAAGGGTGATATGATCAAGGGGATAGGTGACACCAAAGAGCAGTTTACCGTCTTCGAATTCGATGGCATTGGTAATGCCTGGATTGCCAACGGAAATTGGATTTATTTGGGGTGAAAGTTGGCGAAAAATGGGCTTCAATGGATTTCCTAAAGCACCCATGAGTTGCACGTGGACGCCATAGAACGCGAGTGTTTGCGCTAGAATGGGACCATTGCCACCGATACGTTGGTCAATGGGAAAGAGTTCAATGTTGGTACTTTTTCCGGAAGCATGGGAAATTCGTTCCGCAAATTGCTGAATTTTTCCAATTTTTCGAAAATTATCCCCAGGACCGAAACGTCGATCAACAGCAGCAAAAATGTGGTCAATAAATCCATCGAATCCGACAAATGCGGAAAAATTATAATCCATAACTATATGGTAAAAATTTCTGTTCCTAAGGCAACCCAAGAAACATTAATTTTTTGAAGTTTGCGTGAACGTCGCCGCATAAATATTGTAAAATCCGTGACGGCGTAGTTCCTTACAGCACTCATTAATCGTCGAGCCGGTCGTAAAAACGTCATCAAAAATAATTAATTTACGATCGTGGTTAATTTTTATTTTAGAGTTAATGCCAAAGGCATTCTTTACATTTCCACGACGCTCACGGATATGTAACCCCACCTGAGGTGGCGTATGGCGTACACGTTTCAATAGAGGAAGAACTTCCACATTTGCGGAAAATTTCCGTAAATAACTAGCAATAACTTCGCTTTGATTATATTCTCTTTTGAAAACTCGTTTCCAATGAAGAGGGACAGGGACGAGTATACCGCCCTCGAGTAAAGTCATAAATGGTATATTCTTTTGCATAATTCTCACAAAATCTCCAGCCAAATGCTTCCCATATTTATACTTTAATTGGTGAATAAGACGGCGTGTTACATAGTTCAGTCGCACAGCAGAACGCAAGGCAATAAATTGAAATTCCGAGTTTAAGCAACGGAGGCAACGGGATGGAGCCTCTGCGGAAATTTCCCCAAAATCATGGCCGCATTTTTCACAAATATGCGCTCCAGTCAAAATAATTTTTTCGGAGCATGATTTACAAAGATACTTAAATTTATGTGTCGATAAAAATTCTCCGCAAATACAACAATACCTCGGAAAAATCCAATCCAATAAGTACTCCATCCCTATCGCCATATCGGGGTTTATTTTACGATTTTAGTATACTTTGTCAAAATTAAAAAAATTCTTACCAGATGGGCGTTGCCTAAGGGCTACGCGCCCTTAGGAATCCCCGCCAGGGGATCCATCCCCTGGACCCGAAATTCGCGGTTTGATCCAGTGGCATTGCCACTGGAACAAACCGCAAGGTCGAGAAACCAGCCCGGCGCAACGCGCCGGGCTGCACTTTTTGAAGCCCCCGCGGCGAAGCCGCGGGGGCTAACTCGACCTTGCGGCCAAGCATGCGAAATTTTCGCATGCTTGGCCGCTAAGAAAAGTCAAAAAGTTTATTCTTGACCGCAAGGTCGAGGTCAAGGAGTCTACGACTTCTTCGGGAGTCCAGAGGGCGGAGCCCTCTGGGCAGCTGGAGCCCTATAAATCATCGTTGGGACAGCTGTAGCAGGCGCGTTTTAACCGCATTGGTAATTTGCTTCCACTCAAAACCATAGAAGAAAGACCCATCGTACTTCTCCTCTGATTCCAAAAGATCCGGCAAAGTTGTCATTACTGCGCCGGCACCACTATCCCGTAAATGTAATAAACCATTGCGATTGACGCGATTCAGATCCGTACCGAAATAGCGTTGCAATTCACTACGCGAATCGGAAGCAAGTCGTTCAGAAAAATTTTTTAACCAGTACAGCAGAGAATCGCTGAAATAGTTACTCGAATAGGCGATATGGTATCCCGCAAAATTTTTGGGGAATACCTGTGTCGCGGCTTTTTCCTGTGAAAAACAAAAGGGAATAGCTACCGCGGTGGGCATATCCAACTGACGAATGGCACGTCCCATTTTCAAATTACTTTCAAACATATCGCTGGCAATAATGTTTTGTGTTCGCAGGACTTCGCGGATGCGATCGAGTAAAGCGCGATCATCGGTAGGAACCAGGCGGCCGTTTTCAAGGGCTGTTTGGTGATCATCTGCAGGAATTTCGTAGCATTCGAATAGGGTATGAAAATGTTCCAAGCAAACAATGTCTACATTTTGCAATTCTCGGCGGAAACGATCTACCCAAAATTTGTACTGTCCTGCTTTGATGCGTTGCCAACGGTACTGAGGACCCCAAAACAATTTCCCATTGGGGAAAATGCGATTAGGGCGGAGGCCGATCATAGCTGTCATAGCTCCCTGGCCATCGACGAAAAATAGCGATTGATTCGCCCAAACCTCATAACTACCATAGGCCACGGATACAGGCATTGACAGGATAACGCGTACGCCGGAGTAATTTGCTTCGCTACGGATTTTTTCCCAGTAACGGGCAAAAAGAAACTGTAGAATATTTTTCTCCAGAATTTTTTCATGCAATTGTTTCATTGCGATTTCGACGGATCGTTGATCGAAGGAACGCAAGCGATCGGGCCAGCAGTACCATGGTTTTCCAAATTCTTCTTCGAGCGTTTGGAAGAGGGAAAATTTATTCAACCACAGATGGTTATATTTTTGGAATCTCAGGAAAGCGGCAAGTAATGCTGGGGACGCCCTTTTTGTAAAATTTCTCGCGACTTGTTTAAGAAAATCTAAGCGCAAATGAAGAACGAAATTATATTCATATCTGAAGCATTCTAAATTTCCCCTAAACTCTCCGAGCTCACTGGATGTTACGAGGCCGTCATCATACAGCCAGTCGAATGAGATTAGGGCAGTATTCCAGCCGTAGGAAGTGCTAGCAAAGAGGCATTCGGGGTTAGATGATCGAAGGGAGACGACATGCCACAATTTTTGTCCAGTATCTTTGAGGAGGCGGAGGAATTTGATTGCATGGGGGCCAATTTCACCGATACCGTATTCACTGGGTAAGGAAGCAATATCCAATAGGACGCCACTTTCTCGTTGAAATAGTGTGCAGCGACTACCGATATAGCGCGATTCATTCCAATCCATGGGAATAAGTCCTATAAATTTTTAATTTTACGACAACTATTTAGTTTAAGAGCCAGGTTGCCAATTTAATTCGAAAAGTTATTTTTTACGGAGCGGCTTGGTAGTCATCGGATTTCTTCCAAGGCCAGGAGATAATTCCAGTTGCAGCACCGGATACGCCACCGTTACCAATTTCCGCCACATTGGGTACTGCTTTTCGGATATCCGTCGTGTATTCCTCACCATTCCAATGGAGGAATTTTGCCGGTTTATTGCCATCAAACCAAGTGCCATAATCCGTCCAACTCCAACTGGAACCTTGCATGATGTTCATGGTATTGCCGCGATTTATTGTATATTCTCGCCAGGTGGCGGCGATTTTTTGCAAATCAGAAACGTCTTTTACTTTCCGGGCGCTGAGTTTAATCGCACCCATTACGGGTAGACAAATGGCCAGTAAAATTCCGATGATTGTAATCGTAAAAACAATTTCCAGTAGCGTAAAGGATTTATTTTTAATTTTTACGCTTTGTCGCTTTGTAAAATAAATATGCTGCAATTGTCGCGATTTGGCGAATCTTGTCAGGCAGAAAATACAAAATATTTTTGTTTTTTCTAATTTATTCCTCCCGGAAATCGTTTCCGGAAAAATCGTCTCCCAAAATTTGTTCTTCCAAAATTTAGACTTACTACTTGGAACAAACAAAAGTAATTATTTTCACTAAACAACTTGACAGCTGCTGATTTCCTTCCAAAGCTGAGAGGTAGAGGGTGGGAGCAAGCGGTGCGTCTTGACTCCCGAAAAAAATATTTCCACAAAGCATCTTGACAGCCACCGCTTTTCTTCCAAGGCTGAGAGGTAGAAGGTGGGAGCAAGCGGCACGTTAAAAAATTTCAGCTACCGCCGGTGCATTTTCAATTCTATAGTCTGTTTTAATTTTACTTATGTCGTTGGTACAGGTAATCCGAACGCAATTCGGCACAGCTTGTCGGATATCTGTTGTATATTCTTGTCCGTTCCAGTGTAAAAACTTTGCAGGGTTATCATTATCAAACCAAGTAACATGGCCGTCACAATAAACAACATAGCCACCTTTATTGCTGTAAAGCCCTATTTTTTCATCCCATTTTCCGTTTTTATTAAGACCACGCGTAAATGCAAGCGGCGTTGTATCCTGAGACACATAAGCTGGCAAATTGAGCATCAAACAATAGCTAAAAAGGTACTCATCCGTAACGATACAATTTGTAGTAGGTGTGTAACAAAACGTATAATCAACCACATCATTTTTAAGACAACTAATAGTTTCCGTAGTCACTGCCACCCCTTCTCCACCCTGAACTTTTGAAGCATATTTATCGCCCGAGGAAATATAAACGTGCGGATCATTAAGGACCATATCCGAAGCATTTGACTTACCTTGACCGGCCATCTGTCGCGCAAAATTGGTAACATATCTATTATCAGCTCCTTCGATTACCCAACCGCGATTAATAACACATTCCCGCCAGGCGGCAGCAACTGTTTGCAGATTAGAAACGTCTTTTACTTTCTGGGCGCTGAGTTTAATCGCACTCATTATGGGCAGACAAATGGCTAGTAAAATTCCAATAATTGTGATCGTGAAAACGATTTCCAGTAAAGTAAAAGATTGATTTTTAATTTTTACACTTCTTACGTTTTGTCGTTTTGTCGTTTTGTAAAATAAACATGCAGCAATTGTTGCGATTCGGCGAATCTTGCCAAACGGAAAATACAAAATATTTTTGTTTTTTCTAATTTATTTCCGGAGGTTGTTTCTGGAAAAATCGTCTTCCAAAATTTGTTCTTCCAAAATTTAAGCTTACTACTCGGAACAAACAAAAGTAATTATTTTCACTAAACAACTTGACAGCTGCCGATTTCCTTCCAAAGCTGAGAGGTAGAGGGTGGGAGTAAGTGGCATGTCGAAAATCCTTAAATGCACTGAAATTATTTTAAATTCCCACTGCTTTCTTTGACATTTATTCCCGGGTTCGACATATCTCAAATACCAATAGCTCCCACTAAAAATAATAAATTTCCCTTTACTTCGAAAAGACTCCCTTTAAGTTTTAATCAATTTTTAAACCATAATGGATATTAGTCCCAATAACGATTTTAATACGAGCGATATCTTCGCCGTTAGAAAGGCAAAACTCGCCCAAATACGCGCCAAAGGCCCCGATCCCTTTCGCCAAAATTGCCAACAAACCCATACGAGCTCCCAAGTAATTAACGCTTACAAAGATAACTCTAATCAACTATTCTCCGTCGCCGGACGTATCGTCGTCTACCGCGATATGGGTAAGGCAACTTTTATTAAACTTCTCGACCGCGATGGCAAAATCCAAGTCTACGTCTCCCAAAATGATGTCGGTCAATCAACCTACGCCGATTTTAAAAAGTTCGATGTCGGCGATATCGTCGGCATTACTGGTCCCCTCTTTAAAACTAAAACCGAAGAAATCACCGTTCGCGCCCAATCCATTACCCTCGTCTCTAAATCCCTTCGACCTCTCCCGGAAAAATGGCACGGCCTCACCAATGATGACCAAATCTATCGTCAACGTTACCTGGACCTCATCATTAATCCCGAATCCCGAAATCGTGCCCTTAAACGTACCCAAATTATTAAGGAAATTCGTCGATTTCTTTGGAATCGAGAATATATTGAAGTCGAAACTCCTATGCTCCACCATATCGCTGGTGGCGCTGCCGCTAAACCTTTCGTAACCCATATGAATGCCCTCAACCATGACTTCTTCCTCCGTATCGCCCTCGAACTTTATCTCAAACGTATGCTCGTCGCCGGCTTTGATCGCGTCTTCGAAATCGGTCGCGTTTTCCGTAACGAAGGCCTCTCCCGTAAACATAATCCCGAATTCACTATGATCGAACTCTACCAGGCCTATACTGACCACCTCGGTATGATGGAACTCGTCCAAAGCCTGATCCTATACCTCGCTAACACAATCCTCGGTACCACAACCATTACCCGCTACGACGGCGTTAAAATTGAACTCGATGGTGAATGGCGCAAAGCTAATTATTCCGATCTCCTCAAGGAGGCTACCCATGACCCTTCCTGGTTCTCTAAATCTAAAGAAGAAAAATTGCAATTCTGCCAACGACATTCCATTGAAGCCGATCCCAACGCCGAAGATTTCGAAGTCTCGAACGCAGTGTATAGTAAACTCGTCGAACCTAATTTAATCAACCCTACCTTCGTTCTCCAATTGCCAAAAGAACTTTGCCCACTTGCGAAACTTAATCAAAATAATCCTAACTCACTCGATGTCTTTGAACTCTGCATCAATGGCCAAGAAATCGCCCCCGCTTACTCGGAACAAAATGACCCCTTTATCCAACGCCAAATGTTCAAAGCCCAAATCGGCGAAGATATCCAAAATCTCGATGATGATTTTCTCCTTGCCCTCGAATACGGTATGCCACCCGCAGGCGGTATGGGGATTGGAATCGATCGCCTCGTCGTCCTCCTCACCGGTGCCGAAAGTATCCGCGACGTTATCCTGTTTCCTTCCCTAAAACCAGAGCGGGAATAATTTAGTATTGACTTTTTTTGAAATTTAAACTGCTCAGAGAGTGTTAGATTTTTTTGTGCACCTTCTTTTTGTGCACCCGTGCGGCTTTGCCGCAAACCTTCTAAAGAAGGTTTAAGAGGCTTTGCCTCTTACGGGTGCACAAACAACCCGAAGCATTCAGCAGCTCAATTTTTTTCAACCCACTTTCAAATTTGCCGATATAAATTGTAATTTACGCCTCCAATATTTTTTTAATCGTAGTGGACGGCATGGAAAAACGGGTATACATTAAAACATACGGTTGCCAAATGAACGAGCGAGAATCGGAGAGTTTGGGAGCAATACTAGGCAATTGCGGTTATGAAATGGTCAACGACGAACATAGTGCGGATATCATTCTCCTCAACACCTGCAGTGTACGGGAACAGGCGGAAGCCAAAGCCATTGGGAAATCCAATTTGATTGCCCGCGGTAAAAATCGAGAAAAGTTGATCGGCATTGTCGGTTGTATGGCACAAAATCTCGGTGAAAATTTATACAAAAAATCACCGCCTACCCGCCTCATCGTCGGTCCTAACCGCATCGAAAAAATTCCAGAATATCTGGATCAACTCATCCGTGACAAAG
>JAITJQ010000034.1 GCA_031278845.1 Puniceicoccales bacterium | reverse complement strand
GTGGACTTCCACTAGACCGCGATGCTCCACCCGCACCAGGTGATAATGGCAATGGACTTCCAGCAGGCCGCGATGCTCCCGCACCAGATGACGGCAGTGAACTTCCAGCAGGCCGTGATGCTCCACCCGTACCAGGTGATGGCGGCAGTGAACTTCCACTAGGCCGTGATGCTCCCGCACCAGGTGATGGCGGTAGACCGCCGCTAGGCCGCGATGCTCCACCCGCACCAGGTGATGGCGGCAGTGAACTTCCAGCAGGCGTCGGCGCGTCGCCCGCACCAAGTGACGGCAGTGGACTTCCACTAGACCGCGATGCTCCACCCGCACCAGGTGATAATGGCAATGGACTTCCAGCAGGCCGCGATGCTCCCGCACCAGATGGCGACGGTGAACTTCCTCCAGGCCGCGGCGCAGCGCCCGTACCAGGTGATGGCGGTAGCGGAAACGCATCTTCTTCTTCATTAAATATAGGTAATCCGGATACATTTCTCCGCAACAACGGCGTCCCAGACGCAGACCTAAATGGCCTATCTGCTATCGGCCGCCTAGGCGTCCCAGGTGCACTTATAGATCGCTTACGTCTTTTTTTCCGCCCGTCCAACCGATGACGTTCCTGAGAAATACTCCACCGCACCCCATAAATTCCTTTGCCATGACCTCTCCTCGGCGACGCCGCTTCCAGAAAACTCCCCAATAAAAAATTACTCAGCACAATAACCCCTAATGTGCTCCAAAAATATTTGCCGACAACATCCATTTTTACAATTCTTTCCTATACTGATCGGAATATCTCAGGCAATCGTCCGTCTGTCAAGCGTTATTTTTTATTAAAATCACTCCATCCACGACAATGGAAAACATAAAACCTTACCGAAGCAACTGTAAGAATATCAGGAAGCGTAAATAAAAAATCCTAAACCCTATCGGATTGACACCATTTATAAAAATCGACGATTTTCTCCTATGGTTTTCCGCGAAATAAACCGGTAATTGGCATTTAAATTACGTAAAGGTCTTACCTAAAAAGTACCGCAATCTTGATTTCCACCCTTCCACGAAAGTTCCATGGATTCCATAAGAAGCATGCCGCCCTTCGGTAGCGCCTCATAAATTTTGTTGGTCATTGCATTCGTATCATATTTTTTCAAAGCACATCGATCCCCTGTGCCCAAATTGCTGTACCACTCCACATGCCCGTCTAAAAATACAATAAACCCGCCTCTACTACTAAATACACCACCCAGGTCAAAATTAATTTTCGAATCAGCCCATGTTCCGGGTGCCGTATTACCATCGCGTAAACCACGGGAATAGGCAATCGGAATTTCGCTAGCATTTTTAAAAAAATCATCGTTGGTACAGCTATCCGATGCAACCATCGCACAAACACTAATCGGAAATCCCCCCTTTCCACGAAAACTGGCACTTACTTTCGCTGACGTTACCTTTCCACCGCCATCTCGCTGAATATCACAAATTCTCGTCGGCATCGTTCCTTCGTCCCGGAGGTACTTTCTAAGCCTGTAGTCGAAATCCCAGGCCCATGCGCCAACGGAATTTAAATAGCCCTCCTTCGCTAGGACAGCCGCAATTAACGTGATATCGTAACCGCTTGTTCCATCGGTAACCGCATCCAAATCTTTCCAGCGGATAGGGTGTCCCGTGTCCTCCATGTACTGCCGATAGGCATTCGCAATCGTCCTTAGACTGCTTATCGCTTTTGCTTTCCGCGCCGCCTCACTTAAATGGCTCACTCCCTGGAAAGCAACGGACATCAGTATGCCTAAAATCGCTAAAACGATTACAATTTCTACTAAAGAAAATCCACGACGTTTACGGTGCATTCTCTGCATTCTCGACGGTAATTTTTTGTTCATCCCCCTTTTTTCCAACGACCCATCGCTACCTATATCACGGGTTTATTGGCACCCGCATCTCTCAGCGAAATTTGGATAACTTCTGGTAAATCCGGATCCTTACCATTGCTAAATAGTGGTGTACTGTAAAATCTTACGTTCGGCAACCCTATCGACGTATAACCCAAATCAACGCCCTCGCAATCTTCCAATAATGTAAAATATTGTCCAGCATTACCCTTTCCACCGGAAAAATCAGGAGCTTCGCCGGACTTTAAGCTGCGATAATAAAGGCGTAACTCCCCGACAGCCTTCCCTCTCCCCTTTTCGAATACCAACCAACACTGCGTAATACCACCATTATCCTGCTCTATAAGTGGCAATGGATTAGAGGATTCCCAATAGAGATGCACATCATTATCGCCGTAAATTGCTTGTGAGCCGTTAAGTTTTCTAAAAGTGAGACTCGAATTTCCTTCCAATTTATCTAACCCCATGAGCAGAGAAGACAATTCATTGGATAAAAACCTACGGGTCACAGTTTGCCGATTAAAACTCTCATTCTGCCCACTTCCTGAAACCTCTCTCCAAATTTTCATGTAAGACATTGTTGCTACAAACATCCCTGCCAATGCTACTCCCGCGACAATAATCCCTACGAGCATCTCGATTAACGTAAAGCCACTTTTCTTAAATTTCATAACTTGTTCCTACACTATAAATTTTCCCATAAAAAACAATCACAAAAGAAAAGATCTAACGATTCTCCTAATTCTTGAAGAATTTTTGATTGTTTTCATTTGCTGCAAATATCTTTTCACACAAGAAAATATTACATATAATCAAGCATATTATGATGAATGACATCGCATTTCATCCATCGGATTCCATAAATACCTCTCGAATTCCTGGTATACATCCCCGAGGAATAGCTCCAAATAACAAACCGTTGATCACCTACATAATACACTTGACATCAACCGAAAGGGGATAGCCTAATCGGAAATGAAAGGAGCCAATATTTTGCAGATTTAATCGCAATCTTTACGGCGAATAACTGGCACTGGGCCTTTTACGCATTTCGCAACAATTAGGATGGAATGGATTCCGAACTTGGGGACAAAAAATTGCCCTGGGAGTACTGGCAAGCGCAGGAAAGAGGAGAAAACTTCCCTCGGGAACGGCAACCCGCATGCCCACAATTTGCCGTATTGAAGGACGCACTAAATTAGCCAAAAATTACATAATTTTCTCATTGGCTAAATTGATTTTTTTATGGCAAGTGTGCGTAGCTTCCTGTCCCGCTACCGACACTGCCACCTTCATTGCACTACGGATGGCACGGTGTGTACTCGATCCATGGGATTTTAGTACCACGCCATTTAATCCCAATAAACTCGCGGCCCCATAGGTTTCCGGATTTAAGCGCTCCCTCAAAGCCGCGAAAACGCCCTTCGATAATACCGCTCCTAACATTCTCAGTGGATTTTTCATAAATTCTTCTTTGATATACGCTTTCAATTGTACAATAAGTGACTCCAATGTTTTGAGCAAAATATTCCCCACGAAACCATCGCAAACGACCACATCCACTTCGCCCCTAAAAATTTGAAACCCTTCGATTAATCCCACGTAATGGATGAGATCACTGATTTTTTTCAAAACTTCATGGGCCATTAAAGTAACCTCATTCCCCTTACCTTCCTCGGTTCCAATCGTCAGTAACCCGATCCTCGGTTTTTCAATACCTAAAACGCGCGTACAATAATCGCCCCCCAAGATCGCATTGTGCATCATCTGCAACGGCGTCGTATTCGGATTCGCGCCCACATCGAGGAGGACGATGTAGTTATTCAGCGTGGGCATGACCGTCGCCAGTGCCGGACGCTCGACGCCTTCCATGGGGCGTAATTTCAGGGTACTCCCTGCCATTAGACTGCCCGTATTGCCGCAGCTCAACAGGGCGCTGGCCCTACCGGACTGGACCAACTCAATTGCCCGCACAACGGATGCATCTTTCTTGGTACGGAAGGCTTGGAGTGGTTTTTCCTCCATCGAAATTACTTCAGAAGTATGGATAATCTCAAGGCGCGAACAATCCCCCCCGTATTGTCTTTCGAGGTTTTCCCGGATGATATCCCGATCGCCCACTAAAATTACGCGATAATCCCCCCCATCACACAGGGCATCGACAACCCCTTTAATAATTTCGCCGGGCCCCAAATCGGCTCCCATAACATCAACGGCAATAACACGTGACGGAAAGCTCATTAATGGGTACAATTATTCTTTGGGTGTAATGACCTGGCGGCCACGGTAAATTCCTGTAACGGGATCAACGTGATGCATTACAAATAATGAACCATCGGCATTTCTAGAGAATTGTGGGGCAATGAAGCGATTCGCTCCCCGTCGCTTACGGCTTCTCTGTTTTGACTGTTTTCTTTTCGGCTGTGCCATTTTGAATAAAATTCTATATCCATAAAAGACAGAAGACCTTCGCCGTCAAGTTTTTAAAAAAAATTATTATAATTCCATTCCGAAATAGAACCACCTGCTTCCGTAGCAGCTGTAACTGAAGCGTATCGTATGGGTGTGATACCACCAATCCTGCAACCCAATATACGATTCCTCGTATGTAGCTTTGGGAAAACTACGGATGGCAGACTTGTTCAAAAACGCATAAATGATCGAAATGCTTACGAGGCGCTGAAAGCTAGAGAAGCACCCTACACCGATGGTTATCCCGATGACTTCAGAATAGCCATATTGCGCGCATCAAATCTCTTTCGTGTGCTTTCCGTTCTGCACAGATTGGGTTTTATTTTCGGTGATATAAGGCCTGGAAATATCGTCATAGAAAATAATCCTGACCCAAATTACCCCTGTTACTTCGTCGATTTTGGCATGTTCAAGGAAATTACTTGACAAATGCGAAGGTAGCATCAAGGCTGAAGGTAGAGGGTGGGAGCGAGCGGCGTGTTAAAAACCAGGATGTCCACCGACCGGGATTCTTTATAAACTTATCGACGTTGCATTTCGTTTAGCGATAAATTGCGAACTGAAGCCTAAGGATTAACGAGGAAATAGGTTTCATGTTTTTCCGGCTCTGCCAACGTTTCGCCATTTTCGTCGACCTCCATTTTTTGCTCCTCATGAATAGCTACGGTCCAATGGGCATTATCAATATTGTGAAGCCAAATCGTTTTTTCATCGGCCGCCTCCTTATGAATTTCATCGATTGAGTCATAGTGAAATGCTTCACCCTCCTCCGTAAAGAGATCATAGCCAAAATTCTTATCCGAACTCGAAACGATAATATTGTGTTTCAGTACATGCGCAACATAGGGAAGTGCCCCCGTATCGAGCCATTCATTTCCGCCGAACATGCGTCCAATTTCCTGTCGCGACGGCCCAAATTCTGTCTTCGCAGCACATTTTGCCGCCGAATGTTTAAGGTCCATGATTTCGTCTGAACGGATGAGTTCATCACCCGGCTTCAATCCACGCAACACGGCCCAAAATCCACAATTACCATCGTAAGGAACATCGTAGAGGACGCGATCAAATTCCCGCATGAATTTAGGCGTACGCATTGCCTTCGACAGTATGGCACGTGGACGTTGATCGACGGGAACTCCAGGCTTTTTAGGCACCTCAACGGTCTTTTTTTCTTCGACCGCCGCAACCGGTTCCTCGGGAGCGGTTACGGATACCACCTTATGTTGCACTGTCTTTCCGGGGTTATTCTTCTGGTGTAATTCGATAATTTGCAGTGATAGGACACACATTGCGAGTACCATTATAGATATCGCAACTAACCAAAACCAAATATTCTCTCTATCTTTTCTCATTTTTTTTTGAACTATAACGTTGGATCTATTTTTTTCAAGAAAAACATTTCAAATGGATTAAAATAAAAATAACAATTTTACCTGAAACGCAAAAAAAACCGCCTTTTAGATTACAATTTTCAAGAAATAGGCAAACCCATTTTAAGTCGATGAGTTTATTAAGATCTTTTACCTTGCAATCCAATCAATTTTCTTAGTTATTGGGATTATATGAAGCAATTGCAACTTTCATTTGCAAATCGTACGGAAAAGGGGCGCCATCCGGCATCGAGATTACGTAAAACGGGACGTATTCCGTCTGTCATTTACGGTAAATCGGGCTCCTTTCCGGTGAGTATCGACGATGTAGAATTTCGTATGTTAATGAGGGAAAAGGGTGATGCGGCGGCTACGGTTCAACTTTCCAGCGATGAAAAAACGATTCTCACAATTATTACGGAAGTCCAGCGCAATACGATCACGGATCGCTTTATGCACGTCGATTTCCAAGAGATTTCGATTGGAGAGACATTTATAACGACCGTTCCGGTTCACGTCAGAGGTGAGGCCTATGGAGTTAAAAACGAAAAGGCGATGCTCGAAGTGGTACGCCATAAGGTTGTGATACGCTGTTTACCGGAACATCTCATTGAGACCATAGAGATTGATGTTACGGATCTCCATGCGGGGCAGAGCATCCACGTCAAAGATTTACCACCATTTGAAGGTGTTGAATACATTGGCGATCCGAAGGGTATCGTCATCGCCTGTATTGGTGAAGCAGAGGAAGCCAGTGCGGCAGAAAGTGGCGAGACGGCTTCTCCCGGTAAGAAGTAATACGCTTCAAAGCGAGCGACATCTTTTCTTCCGGAGGCATGCTGAGCGATGCCCAAGTAGTTTGCAATTTTTCATGATTTACAAAAAAGGCATTTAATTTTACGTGGAGGGATTTATTGGTTGACAAGTGGTGTAAACTTTTTTTAATAACACCGGTTTAGTAAATATTATGGAAAAGTCTAAAGTTAGTTTATTAGACCTGTTGTAAAAGCGAGTATCGATCAGATAGGATTTTGAACACCTTGATCTTTGCTTAATCAATCCATATTCATCTAAAGTTTGACTATAGTAAATTACATTATCAGGACACTCGAATACATTTTCGTGAATATCACACTTTTGTTCAACTCTTCTTTTCATATCCTCACAACAAAATTTCATTGCTTTATTTTACATTTAAGCACCTCAAAGGATCTGCTGGTTTGTATATTATTCCCATTTTGAGATCGATAGCTCCTTTATGCTTCCCTCTTTCATTAAAGAACTCCCATTCATAATGTCCGGTATCTTTGGTAAGTAAATCTCCTTTTTTCAATATGCCATCCCCTTTGATTATTTCATAGGTTTCCCTTCCATCAATTGATTTATGTTTTTTACATATTCCACTGGTAATTTTACTCTCAATGTATTTGGCACAATCTGCAAGCGTATTCACAATCCTTTCTGTGCTTGGAACGGCTTTAGCGAGTGGTTTTGGAAGACTCTTCTTGACGGCCTTCGTTCCGGGTTTTACGGCTTTTTAAATCGCCCAAGACAATTTTACAGCATTTTCAATAGCATTGGGATTTGTAATTTCTTTAACAATTTCGATAGCTTTCTTACCTGCTTTTATCAGGTTCCCTAAGCCGCCACCGTTCAGTCCAGAGATTTTCCTTGCCGCATTGATAATCGTCGCATCGTCTACTGCGTATTGCTCCGAATCCCAATCGCAAGAAAGAATTTTTTGCGCCCTGTGGTATAGAAATTGCGGGCATTGACAACTAAAGATATCCCATAATGAAGCAAGAGAACCCCCAGGGAGCCGCAACATCTTCAAGCTTTTGCTGCAGCATTTTGTCCTTCTTTGAAGCCTTGCCAAATAGTATCTAAGCACTGAGTTGCAGCTTGCTACTAAACAGACCTCCGCTTTTGCTATAACATATCTATACCTAAGTTCCGGGAAAGTTCTTCCTGCTAGGCTGGATTTCTTTCACCACCTTTTCTTATCACTCCTTCTGCTCTTAAATAGGCAATGAAGTCATCAAAAGTCCTCCCCGCGAGAACTTCTTCTTCCTCCTCTTCTCCACTTTCAAGTTCTGCCATTTCTGCTTCCCTCTTATTCCAAACCGCCCGAATCCATTCCTCATCTGGTTGATTTCGTTTTATTCGCTGCAGTGATTTTGGACCCAATTTTCTCAAAAGAATAAATTGTTCGATAAAGCCTCCTAGCATGATACCTTCTTTGCGGCCTTCTTCGCGGCCTTTCTGAAGGCCTTCCTGGTGTTCGACGGCTATCGCCGTACTATATACTCCCATCTCACTCGCTTCCCGATTATAACTATCTCGTAACTCCGATCCCCATGCTTCCCGCCTAAGCATCTTAAAGGCATTGTACACCGGCTTCGGCATATGAACAAGTTTATTACTTTTATCTCCGTATTCGTCCCCAAATTCGGTAACATCAAACTCTTCGGCATGTTTTAAAACGCAATACCACCAATCCGAAAGACTAAATTCCTCGGATCTTTCAACAAAATCTTCCTGCCTTGGCGACAGTCCCCTGATTCTTGTTACCCGAGGCAATTCAATTTGAATAAGATGAATACCCCGCTTCACTTTTTGACTAGAAAATTGATCTACCATAACGTAATACTTCATGAATGCATCTTCTGGCATCGGATGAGCTTTGACTTCCTGGAGAAACAACTGATCTAAATCTTTTTCACCTTTCCTGGCTTGGATTCCCCGTATCCTTTGCGTATCATAGTCCAAAAATTGTATCGCGTACACAGGTTTGAGTCCTTTATACCAATCAGGCTCTGGTAAAATCTCCTCCGACAATTGATGGGAGTAGGTATACGCCGCATAGTAAA
>JAITJQ010000043.1 GCA_031278845.1 Puniceicoccales bacterium | reverse complement strand
AATGTCTATTTTTTCAATGTTGGGCAGGCTAGTTTTACTTTGTTGAGAACGGATACTCACGCTGTGGTTATTGATTGTGGTACGACAAGACTGACCGAAGTTATAAAACGAAATGGAGTTAATGGCAAAATTTGTACAACAAAGATACATTTAGTAATAAAAGAAAAAGTAGATCAAATACTAAATGATGTTAAACCTACGGTTTTAATTTCGCATATGGATAGTGACCATTATTGCGGGTTAGATAAATTTTTCCCAATGGATAAAAGGGAGAAAGTCGTTGTGGGAGGTATTAAGAATGAGAAAACTATTATACCTAAAGACTTAGAGGGTGATGATGTTTCTCTTTACGAAAACAAAATTGATGGTCGTCGATGGGATGAAGCACATGGTGAACAACAAAGAAATGGAGAGCAAAATGGAGGACGGATAGATGTTTTCGTTTTTTCTCACCATGGCGATGGGCATAATGGCGAATTTAACCTATATGGTGTAGTTTTTGATCCATCGCAGGAACGCATTCCTTCTTTTTCAGTCATCTCGAGTAATCCGGCAGGAAGAAACAAAATCCCCAAGAGTGAAATATTAGGGTTTCAGTACAAAACAGCAAGTATTTTGAAAAAAGCTCCGGAGCATCCGATCAGTATATATAATCTCATAAAAAGAAGTGCTGAAACAGTCTCTGCTTCTCTACCGGTTTATGTTACTTGCAATTCAAGGACAGCTTATCAATTGGTAATCTCCTCTGAAGGAAAGATAAAAGTGAAGAATATTGGAGACAATATTTGAAATCGAAACACATTATCTGTAAACGAAAATTCAGACCCAGGTGATCCAAACGTTACTTTATTTCTAATGCAGTATTTTTGTGGGTACAATGCACGGAAGTAAAATAGAGCAAAATTAAAAGTTTATTCCCATAGGTTGTTTATATGTGATAAATCTTTGCGATAAATATGGACCTTAGCCTTTTCCCTTTCCAGATCCCGTTCTCCCTCAAGATAGCAAGCATTCAAAACGTCCGTGGCTTCATCAATGGGTGAACATTAGATCTGTTGCAAAAGCAGCAAATAGCTTTGAACTCTGATTTTTGAGATGGTTCGACTACTTTTGGATCGGGGAGCGAATGTCAATGTTATATTAAAAGAAGAAGTACCAGGTGAATTTGGTTATACACTTCATCATCTCATTACGCCTTTGACAATTGCTATTCGTCTAAATGTTCGTCATAGAAATATTATTAATTATATTCGTCTATTTCTAGAAAAAGGTGCGAATATGAATCCGGGAAGTGGGGCCATGCGAGTTCCTTTACTTGAAGCACTTACTTATCATTCTTGTATATCCGATGAACCCGCTGAATCTGACGCTGTTCTTTTGCTTTTGAACCAACCGCATATCGATTTTAATGCGTATCAGAATGAACCATTGACTTTTGTTTATGATGAAGGAAGGGAAGCTTACTACCGGATGGAAGAAGGAGCATTGGCAGAAGAGGTACTTGAAGCACCAAAATCTCTAAAGACAATGATACCAAATTCACTTATGTTGAAGACGTTACAAATAGTCGAACAAGTATTATTACCCAGGATGCGTGCAGAAGGTTATCAAATTTAATACGATATACGGAAAACAAAAAAAGCCGCTTATGTGCGGCTTTTATTGTTTTATTATTAAGAACCCCTAGGAGATGGTGCCGGTGGTATGAATGTTATTGCAATACCTCCTAGAGGCACTACTTTCCCTATTCCATCATTTTCTACTCGAGTGGCAATTCTCCCCAAACCCTCCTTAGGGAGAGTTTCTTTAGTTATATCATTTTCTGGACCTTTGGGAGTTTCTGATCTTTGGGTTAAATTATCGTCACTATTTATCATTTGAATTAAAGCGTCTTGCCTCTCTGGGGACAATGCCTTGATCATATCTTCTCCTAGTTTGTTGAACGCCTTAATAGCATTGCTATTCCCTACAATGCCCGCTAAATTTTTAGTCGCCTCGGATACTTCCATGTTAATATTTAATACGTATTTACCATCTCCTTGAGGTTCCATATCCGTAAAGTTTAATTTCCCGCCGAATTGGGGCACAATCATGCCTGCTCCAAATGCATTTACATCGTAATCAACTGCCTGATGATAACCTGCTTTCACGTCTTGAGAAATATCAGGATTAGCGTCGATCGCGGCATGTAACTGCTGCTTTGCTTCATTTTCAGTTATCTTTTTGCTGGCTAATTGTTTCAAAATAGCAAGATAAGGATCCTCTCGGAATAATGCCGGACATTTCGTATCCTGCGTCGTCCCCATCGCATCGACTACGGAAATTATTCCCGCAATCGCATTTTCTCGACCTCCACGATGGAAATCAAACGGTTGATCCAACCCAAATGGATAGCCGTGTGCCAATACCGCATCCCGCATGAACTTTTGTTCGTCAGGAGTAAATACATTCGATGCTTGCCCTCCTAATTCCATATAGGCAGTACTCGCCAAAGGGTGGTCCTTCGCTGACTTGAAACTCCCCTTGGCCGCATCCGTCGTGTAACCCAAATCGTGGTCGATCATAATCTGCATCGCCATTAGTTTCTGTTTCGCCGATACATTTTCGCCCAACTGGTCCAAAGCGTTAAGCGTATTCGTAACGTTACTCTGGATGATGTGCCGTACGCCGTGATCGCTGCCCGTAACCATCTTGTGATCCTCCGTCTGTTGATGGTTAATTTTGACCAAATTATCCCGAACGAGCTTCATCGCATCATTTGCACTAATATTACCGTCCGCTTTGCAATACTCAAGCGCCCGATCAATAACTTGTGCCTTAACAGCATCTTGTTCATCTTTGGAATATAATCCTTTGCAATGGGGATCATTGAAAATCGCATCGGCAAAGGCCTCTAATTTTCCTTTCGCATCGGTAAAATCGGCGACATTTACACCTACAGGTAAAGGCTCACCAATATTTCCCAGCTGAGCTGTGGCAGCTTGGGGTGTAGCCTGTTGCAAAGCGTGCGAAATTTCATCCGCAGATCTTTGTGCCTGTCCAGTCGCTTTATAGGCTGCATTGTAAACTACTGCTATTCTACTGCTATTCTGCCTCGATTATTTCCTGGCAATGCAACACTCCTTCCTTCAATTTCAAAGGACGATATTGGCCCTGCTTCAGTTTTCGCCTCTAACAGTCCCTCGATATATCCCGGTGCGCCCGGCTTGCCTTTACTGACTGTGATACTGCCGCCTTCCTGAAAAGGCAGCTGATAGTTAGCGGTTCTATTACCGATAGTACGAGCAGCTTCATGCCGTGCAGCGTCAGGAGTATTAGCATCCCCAACGATTGTCTTTTTCCCTCCCGCTTTCAATGCATTTGCTCGAACCTGTGGTTGGGACGCAACTTTGGCTGTTGTTCGCTGTGCTAGTTCCTGGCGGTCAACATCCGAATCGTCGCTCGCTCGATGTTTAGCCGCTGAATTTTGCGGTAAAGTATTGGCAAACTTCGGCGCTGACGCTTCCTGCTCTTCTCCTGTACCAGTTGGCACCTGCGGTATACTACCGCCCGCTCCACTTACTCCTAATCTATCCATATCACTTTCCTTTCTTCTTTAATTGTTTTAGTTGCTTTCATCTTTTTAGAAAATAATAAAAAATAATTAAATGGTAAATGGAAAAATGTTAAAATATTGGAGAAGTAAAATTGGCCAATATCTTTTTAGAAACTCCAGCCTATTGCTGTCAATGGCGGGCTTATTATCTTTTTCATAATATTTTCCCTTGACAAGCGTTATTTTTAATAAAAATGTATAAGCAATATGGGTCTAAGTAGCTATGCAAATCCGATAGTGGATGTGGCGTTCCGACATATCATGAGTAATGAGGAAATTGCCATGTCTTTGATCAACAGCGTGGTCCCGGACTTCAAGGACAACCCGGTAACGGAAATAAAGAAGGCCTCCGATAGAGTTTCGTTGTCCTCTAAAAGGGATGCTTTCATGGATTTTCATGCCACCACCGATAAAAAAGACAAAGTGATCATTGAAATGCAGGCGAAAAGGCACACGATGTTCGATGAGCGGGCGCTTTACTATGCGGCCTATACGTACTCTCATCAATTGTCGGAGGAGATTTTGAAAAGACACGATTGGCATGAAAGCCTCCGACTGGTATATGCGATACAGTTTTTGGATTATGATACGCAAAGGATACGAGGAATCCAGCCAAAGGATGGGGAAGAGGATTTGGATCGTCCCTTCATCGAGGAGATACAGGCACATCCGATGGAGCGGGATGAATTCATGAAGCATTATGTGATGACGGATCAAAATTCCGGACAAACAATTAAGCGGGGGATACATCTCATTCAGATTGAGTTGCCGCGGGTAACGAGCATTAGGACACTGTCACCGAGACAGGATGATTTTGTGGGGAAATCAGAGGATTTTAGTCTATCGGATTGGTGGTATTGCGTCCTAAAGCATGCGGAAGAGTTTGATGTTACCGAATTTGGGGACGAATACGGAGATAGAAGTGATAAATTTGTTTACATGCCGGAACCGGTGTACAATGCCTTTAGGATGCTTAGGCGGGAAGCGTGGGGACCGGATTTGCAAATCGCCTATGATCGGGATGATTTGGAAATTGAAAAATATAGTACGGCAATAGCCGTCGAACACCAGGAAGGTCTTCAGAAAGGCCGCCAGGAAGGCATAGTAGGAGGTCTCATTGGGGAATTTGTTGCTACAGGAAAATTAAGTCGAAAATCTTTGAGAGGTATAAAACAGAATTCACCGAGTGAAGATAGAATTCGGGCGGTTTGGGTTGCGAGAGATGAAGAAGAGCTTTCAGATGAAGGAGAAGAAGAAGAAGTTCCCGAGGGAAGGACTTTTGATGATTTTATTGCATATTTAAAAACAGAAGGAGTGATAAGAAAGGAAGAAGGGGAGTGATGGCAGGTATTGACAACTGAATGTGGAAAATCCAACCTATTGTGAAAAACTTTCCCGAAACTCAGGTATATGATATGTTATACCAAAAGCGGAAACATGTCTAATAGAAAGTTACAATTCAGTGCTGAGATGCTATCTGGCAAGGCTTCAAAGAAAGACAAAGTGCCACAGCAAAAGCTTGAAGATGTTGCGGCTTT
>JAITJQ010000062.1 GCA_031278845.1 Puniceicoccales bacterium | reverse complement strand
ATTACCGCGATAGTATTATCAACATTGTGGATAAAATATCCACCGGAAGTAATGCGCAAAACTACTTGTCGCAATTCACACATCTTCCGGTAGACTTTGCCATGAATGACTTTATTTTTGTCGGATTATTTTCGCTATTGATTTGCATTTTTTCCGGGATCATTCTAGGCGCTAAAAGCGGCCCATATTTATCCTGCGAATGCCCTGCGCGGTGAATAATCAGCGAACAATCGCGGTCAATAAATCTGATAATGTTCTTTTAATCTGTTCCAATTCTTCATCGATCAGACCCAATTCTTCATCGATCAGACAAACATTGCAGTCAATAAATCTAATAATATTTCTTTAATCTGTTGCAGTTCTTCAATAGTATATGAAAACGTTTTGGGATCGTCTAGATACTCTTCGAGATTTAGATTTTTGAGTTTTTCTATCCATGAGGCATTAATTAGTCCAGGAAGAATTGGTTTTGTTGTTCCAAACAAATATTCCGTTGTCGTAAAGATGAGGATTCCAAAGTCATTATTTCGTGATGAAAATTTTTGTCTACATGTGGCATGATCGAAATCGATGAGAAACATCTTAAGATAATCATTGCCGACAATGAGGAAATTGCCGGGATGTAAATCGTTGTGTGCAATTTTATTGGCATGCAAGAATTGTAGTATTCTAGTTATATTCTGAACTGCATGTATTCGTTCGCTTGCTTGACCAAAATTTATATCTGGAAAAAGCGTTCTTCGAGGTATTTTAGATATAGAAATACCTCCGGGCGATTGTTTTACAGTGGAGAAAGAGAATTTCCTTCGCTCGGCATGGACAATATTGTGCAAGGGCACGGCGTTTGGGATTGCTAAGCTTGCGATACAATCGCCGCAGTCGATTGGAGCCACAAGATAAAGTAAATAATCAAATTCTATTAACATTTCGTTTGATTTTGCTGACACCTTGTCTAAATCGTCTAAATCACATTCGTTACCCAATTCATTAACAAATGCTTGGCGAATTCGAGCTCCTGCTTCGGCTTCCTGGCTAGCTTTCTGATTTCCCATGCTGTTTTTTGGTTTTAGAACACAAACTTTCTTCTGAAATCTTCCTGTTTTCATATTTTTGCAACTACCCGATTGGCGACTAAACTCCGCTAACGAATCACCAAAAACTTCTTGTGCTGATTTTTCTTCTAAGAAAGCAATGTACTAAGCTAGTCCAAATCCTAAATAGGGAAATGCTTCATTAATGGCTCGTACTTCTGCTTCTGTCAACGAGTCGATCCACGTTTCTGGTACATATCGTACTTTTGATCCACGGATCGGATTGCGCAGCAAAGATTTGGAAAAAATTTCGGAGAATGAAGTATCCTCGGGTAATAAAGCTTTGGACAGCGTTAGGAGTGCTTGTTCTTCTTTCGGCAGTTGGCCGTCAATCAATGTCCTCGACCCTAAAGCTTTGGATGAATCCAAGGATACAAATGTCGCACCCAAAATAGCACGAATATACAATAGTATCCCTACAATTAAAATGGTTCCTTTCTTTAGCATAATAGGGATGTTCTATTTTGAACTTGTTCTTTTGACAAGCTATTTTTAATGCGAGAATGAAATTGTAATAAAAACTTATGGCCCTATATGATCAATACTTTTGGGATTCTCTTCTACTAACCGTTGATCCATTCAAACTTTATTAGCCATTTCAATTGTACCTGGAAAAATTTTTATTCCACCTTGCTCAATCGTCACGTATTAGAAAAACTTATCAACGGTAACCGTAACCCTATATTTTTTACGGCTAATTCATTTCGGCTAGAAGAGCCAGCAGAGCCTCTTGACCCATTTCGCCATGTACGTAGTGTTCTAAAGCGATTTCCCGTAGCGTTTCCATCCCTTCTTTGCGTGCCAATTGGCGGATTTCGTCTTCGTCGCTTTTTTGATCGATCAACTTCTGAATCGCATCGCTTACCGGTAGAATTTCCATCACCGCTTGGCGACCTTTGTATCCCGTGTTTAAACAGTGCGCGCAGCCAACCGGTTCACTCACTTTCACATCTTCAGGTATGGGGAATTCGGGTGCTATCTCTTTTAAAAATTCTGCCTGGAACACGCCCTCTTTAGCGCAATGGGGACATAACTTCAGCACGAGCCGTTGGGATAAAACACCCCGCAGTGTCGCCGCAACAAGGTAGGATGGTACGCCCAAATCCAATAACCGCGTGATCGCATTGATCGTGTCTTTTGCATGGACCGTACTCAAAACGAGGTGGCCCGTTAATGCCGCCCGAATCGCAATCTCTGCCGTCTCCTTATCGCGTATTTCGCCGACAAGAATAATATTGGGTGCTTGGCGTAGCATCGATCGCAACGCCGTCGCAAAGGTCATACCAATCGTCTCGTTGACCGAAACTTGATTGATACCCGAAAGCTGATACTCTACGGGATCTTCTACGGTAATAACTTTGCGTTCCGGTGAGGAAATTTTCTTAATAATGGAGTACAGCGTAGTCGATTTTCCGGAACCGGTTGGACCAGCGATGACGATAATCCCGTTTTGGATAGAAACAAGATCGCTTAATTTTTCGACGTCCTTATCACGGGCGCCGAGTCTCTGTAGCGAGAAATTTTCATTGTCACTGCGTAGCAGGCGCATCACCATGCATTCGCCGAGGTATCCGGGTAAAATGGATACGCGTACGTCGAATTTTTTATCGCCGTTGATCAGCGAAAAACGTCCGTCCTGGGGAATACGTTTTTCGTCGATTTTCAATTTGGAGAGAATTTTTACGCGTGTGACGAGACCACTATGGAGATTAGCGGGCAATTTTTTTATGGTTTGCAGTTTACCGTCGATTCGGTAGCGTATTTTGACATAGGTTCGATAGCGTTCGAAGTGGACATCGGAGGCCTCCATTTCGACGGCTTTTTGGATCCAGAAGTCGAGAAATTCTTCTGCGGAGCTATTTTTTTTCTTGTCACCTGTAGCAACGGTATTTCCTTCGTCATCCCGATCGGTGTAAGCTTCCTGTATTTTTTCTTCCGGGAGTTTTGAATATTTACGAAATAGTGAGCGAAATAGGGACATTGCTTATTTTTCCTTTAATTTTTTGAGTTTCACGACCGTGTCGTTGATATCTTCTACCAATTGATCCAACTCATGGTCTTCCATTTCAGGGAAAATCGTGAAGGTACCGTCTAGGGTAGTATTCCGAATGGGCAAGGATAAACCGAGGGTTTTTCCGTTGAAAACGAAGATAATTTTTCGGCCTAACCCGTCGACGGACAGCCTATAAAATTCGATGGCAGCCCGTTGTGTGAGTTGAAAGATGAGGCATTTACCGAAATTAGATTGGGCAATGCGTACCGATTCTATATCATTGGCGAACAGTATTGGCTGGGAACAAATATTAATACTTAAGTGACTGACCGGCATAGTTGCCGTCGATGACCAAAGAAAGTTGTTCGTATCTGATTTTTGCTCGATAAAGAATTGAAAATCGGATTTAGGTAAATCCTTTGCCGTCCTACATCCTCCCAAAAGTAATCCCACCACCGCCAATCCCACTCGATACCCCATAGAGGAATATGCTAAAGATTTTTCGAAAAAATGAAATCTTTTTTTTGTAATAATTGCTTAAAATATTATTTTTGGGGCTTAATGTATTGACACTCAACAAAATTGCAATGGATTCTATTCTATGATTACAAAAAAAATTCTTTGAATTGTTTTAGGAGGGGTATTAATGGGTGAAAACGGTTGTAACGCTGCTCAATCTGTGCGCATAGAAATTGCCTCAGGAAAGGCAGTTGAATATGTATCTTTGGAGTCTCTTAAACAGGCCAAAACTTTTGCAATAAATTTGAGTAGGGCAAAAGAAAGCCAAATAGGAGTAGATTCGGAAAAAAAAATCGAGACTGCCGTAAAGACAGTGTTGAGCAATATAGCGCTTTATTGGGGGATTGGACAGGGGAAGAAGATTAAATGAGGCAGAATATGTTTAGAAGAGCGAAGAGATCCTACATTGCGTTGTTCCTATTTTTCTTAACGCGATATTTGTTATTAAATGGCTTTGATGTGAGGATTTCCAAAGTCGGTCAAGCAAATTTTGTATTGCTAACTCACAAAGAGAGGGCATTGGTTGTAGATTGTGATGTAAGCGGTGGTTATAAGCGCGTTTTGCAACCTGCAGGGGGACATAGTAATGAGATTATGTTAGCTTTGGCTGGCGTCATACAATTAGGAGTAGTTATTACGCACAATCATAAGGATCATTACAATGGTGTTAGGCAATTTAGAAAAATTATCGATGTCATTAACACACAGAGGCAAAGCGACAGAGACTTAGAGCTAACGAATCTACCAGATATGGAAGTTGGAGACTTGTAACGGTTGGGAAGGGAGTAAAGGAGATATTGAAGGGTATATTGGATATTATTTTGGAGATGGTGATGTGGGAGTAGAATGTATTAGGCCAGAAAATTTTGCCGAAACTTTTCTATCTCCGGAAGTTGTTCATGATAACAATTTACTATTATTGATACATTATAAGGATGTTTGTATTTTGTTACCCGGTGATGCCAATGGTACATTGCTCACTCATCATCTTTTACATACGGAGGGTTTTCAACAAAAATTAGTGGGTGTAAATGTTCTTCTTGCTCCTCATCACGGTAGTACGACAAGTGGGGAACTCATGTGGATGGATGCAATATTTAACAATGATGTTGAGAAGAGGCGGATTTTGTTTGTATCTAGCGATCCCAAGCAAGATCATTGCCTGCCAAAAGAGTTCTTTTATAAGAAACTTGGAGAATTAGTTTTAAAGGAAAGGATTAATCGTGTATATTGTTAATTTCCGTAAGAATGGAAATATCACAGCTCTATCATTTCCCTTATTAATTAATCTTCCCTTTTGCCGACTTTGCTATCAATTTTCATGAGTGCGGCGATGTTATCGCCAACGGTTTCAATCTGACTCAAAATATCCTGCGCCTGCTTTTCTTCTTCGACCTGCTCGGTAATATACCATTGCAGTAAGATTTGTGCTGCGAAATCTTTGATTTCAAGGGCGACACGGTACATCCCATAGATGAGATGCGTTACCTGTTGCTCATGGGCTAGTGTTTCTTGAAAAACTTCCCGCGGCGATGTGTAATGAGTCGGCATGGAGACTATTGGAAAAAGCTCGACATGATTGCCGCGGTCATTGACGTAATCAAAAAATTTCATCGCATGTTCCGTTTCCTCCTCAGCCTGCTTGCGCATCCATTTTGCGAAACCTTTGTAGGGAGTCGATTCAAAATATGCCGCCATGCCCAGATATTTGTAGGCCGATTCCAATTCGTTCCGAATTTGTTCCTGAAAAAGATCTAATAATTTTTTTTCTATAACCATATGGCAAATACTTTGGTACTGTTGAAAATTAGGCAAGTTTTTTTGCATTGGGGTTGCGGGAGTGGGGGGGGGGGGGGGGGGGGGGAGGGGGGCCCGGGGGGGGGGGGGGGGGGGGGGGGGGGGGGGCCCCCCCGCCGCGCGCGGCGG
>JAITJQ010000032.1 GCA_031278845.1 Puniceicoccales bacterium | reverse complement strand
GGTGTTCCGGTTATTGTGTCAGCAGTAGCGCCGGGTAGCTAAGTTCGGACTGGATAAGCGCTGAAAGCATCTAAGCGCCAAGCCATTCCCAAGATGAGATTTCCTTGAAGGTAACTTCGAAAGAGTCCTGGTAGACCACCAGGTTGATAGGTCAGATGTGTAAGCGCAGTAATGCGTTAAGCTAACCGATACTAATGACTCGAAGACTTTTCATTCGTTTTTTTTAACGGACGTTTTTTTCGTAATTTCACAATACATTGAACGTCAATTCAGGATTGCGTTTTATTAGCAAAATCCCGGGTTGGGTTTCGATAATTTTTACAACTGCGTCCAGCTGTTATTTCTGAGGAAGTAAAGGGGCTGGTTTTGGCAATGAGGTTGAGGAAGTATTTGCGCAGGAGGTACTCTGGTGATCATGGGTGAGGGGAAACACACGTTCCCATTCCGAACACGATCGTTAAGCCCTCAATCGCCGATGGTAGTGCCGCCCCGATGTGGTGCGAGAGTAGGTCGTTGCCAGTATTTGGGGCCGGATGTTTTTAGGAACATCCGGGCCACTTTGTATTTAAATCTCATTTTTGGGTCATTTATTGGGAGGGACAGGATGTCGAGAGATATATGGATAGTTTTAGGTTGTATTGCTTTTTGGGGATGCCTTGATGGATCTACGGACCCAAAAGTGAATATTAGCGGAATTATTGCGATTAAAAAGGGCGATTTCGATATTGAGTTCCGATCCTGTTCGGATGACATCGATTTAGACACTCCGTTTATGGTCGGATCATCCAGGTGTAAGATTTTCCGTGGTAGGGTTCTAGGTTCTCGACACATTTCCGGCGGAAAATTTTGAGCGAGTTATGGTCAATGGTTTCATTGGGAACAGAATTAAAGAAAAATGAAGTTGGCTTGTAGGGAAATTGAGTGGATACAGAAGGAGATATGAAAGAAATAACTATAGCGATTAGCACGGCTTTTCAGGATTCGGATGCTACCAGGGCCATCGAAATAGCCAAGGCACTGAAAATATCGACCGGACAATCGAACTCCCAGGATCATATTCCTATCCCACGACAGCCGATTCGAACGGATGGTTCTCGATCTTGGATTCGAGATCTATTGTGCTGAACTAAAATTGCCGGGCATCGGCCTGTACCAGGACTTGGGCATGACAATAACTAATTTTATCGGTTCCGAAGAATTGGAGCGGAGATATTTTCTCCGTTCCGTGTGAGTTTTATCAATACTTAAGCGTTTAGTACCAAAATCCTCCAGCTCCTTGCTGTGCGCGTTCGCGTCTGATTGCATTACCTGTTTTCGCACCGTTATCTCTCAATAAATTTTGAATTTCTGGAGTTCCGGCTACATCTAACGGCGTTCTGCTATCGCAATCCATAGCATTCACGTTGATGGTGTTGTATTTCAATAACTCCATTACACATCCTAATTTATTCCTCTCTGCAGCAAAATGGAGCGGCGTTTGCTTCCTATGGTCTTTAGCATTTATGTCAGCATCCCAATGTGCCAATTCTCTTAAGGCCTCTGTTTCGCCAGATGATACAGCCGAATGAAGCGGCGTATAGTAATACCTATCTCGAGCATTCACCTCAGCATTTCCTTCTAACAATGCCTGCATGGCCTCCACTTGGCCACACAGTGCGGCCCCATGGAGCGGCGTTCCACGTCCAAAGGTCCCATCATTCACCTTAGCGCCCCGGGAAAGCAACACCCTTATGGCTGGTAAATTGCCTTCTTTAGCGGCATAATGGAGCACTGTTTCATCCCAGTCATCCTGAGCATTCACATCGACAGTATTCAAATTAATGCTCGCCAAATCCAAATCACTCCAATGAAAAGCCTCACAGAAACTGGTACTGAGAAGACAACCACTAATGGTACAATACTTAATAATGTTTTTTTTATTTAACTTTTTCATTTTTATCCTTGTACTTAATTTTTTATTTAATATATTCCAACCGTAGATCTTCTACGACGGTAACTATATAATAAAATATTTCCAATATTTATCAAGTAATTATTTTTTACTTTTCGATAAATTTCACACAACCATCAGACTTCCCGGTTTTATTCTACGATTTACGGCACAAAGAAATCGGAACAGCGATATTTTCTCCATTCCGAACACGATCGTTAAGCCCTCAATCGTTCGCCGGTAGTGCCGCCATGATGTGGTGCGAGAGTAGGTCGTTGCCAAAATTTTGGGCCAGGTTTTCTTCGAAAATTCCAAGCCCACTTTGCGTTGTGTGTTATATTCTTTCTTCGATGAAAGAAACTCCTGAGGATTTATTCTCCTGGGGATTTCTCCTGGGCATTTAACTCGTCGATTCTTTGCTGAAACATATCCACAGTCTTGCTATAATTTTCCCTTCTTTCTGGAAATCTTTCTACTACATGATCGAGTAGTTTGAGTTCTTGCGCTGGCAATTTTCCCTCATTATTCGCTATGCGAGGGTCTGCACCTGCCCCAAATAGTAAGTCAAGAAGTTCGAAACTGAATGGCCCACCACGGGAAAAATCTCTAGCTACATAGTGTAAAATTGTATTTCCTTTCTTACCTCTGGTGTTTGTACGGGAGCCATTTTCAATAAGCAATCGCATCAATTCTAGAATATTTTTACAACAGCAATCATTAAGGATATTTAAGCCTTTATTATCGAGCAGAAAACCATTATGACCCGGCGGGAGTAACTGAAGACAATCATCATATACTCCAAAATAATTAGGGCCATCTAGCTGAAGATAATCACGATCTAACCGCAGTGGAATACCACTATCAGCTAGCCAAAAATAACCATCCTCATCTAGCTGAAAATAATTACCCCAAATCCCTTGAAGTGGAGTATATCCCCGAATTAAAGTGTTTACATTAACGCCATGTTTTACGAGGAATTTTATCATTTCCTTATTGTTATCGATGATTGCCATACCGAATGCTGTGGAATTTCCATAACGTTCATCACGGGGGGCGCAGGCTTCCCTATCGGGATCAAAACATTCCATATGAAGATCAGCTCCGCGCTCAAGCAAAACCTCAGCCACATTCATATGGTTCCAAATTACAGCTGCTCCTAAAAGGGTAATTGGTCTTATTTCGCCTCTGCAGTTAACATCTTTATCTTCTATGCCTTCAAGCAATTGCAACGCCTTTTCGCTATCGCCCTTATACATGGCCTCGATGATATAATCAATCTTGGAAACAATTGGGGTTTCATTTGCTTTTATGTCTTCAACCAATTGTAACGCCTTTTCGCTATCGCCATCACGCATGGCCTCGAAGAGACAATCAACCTCGGCAGCAATTGGGGTTTCATTGGTTTCCGCCACTTGGGCTTCGTCATCTTTTTCCGTTGCTTGTAAACCCGCGGTCCCACATGGCAAAAACACCCCCATGCCGTATAGCATCCCACCACATATCCATCCTTTATATTGCATAATGAAACGTATGATTATTTTTTGACGGAATTCGTCAAACTGAAAAAATTTTTCAGCAAAGAACTTTAAAGGCTCATCACGTAATTTTGATATCCTATAGATCCTTCACACTCACTCCTCTTCTATTTTTTGCAGTAAATCTCTAATGCGCATGTACTCTTCTTTGTGCTTTTTCCAACGCTTTTCCATTTCTTGAGGACTGGCTACAGCAGTATGCATTAATGCGTGAGCGTATTTTAGGTTACCTTCTGCTGGTCTATCATCTAGATTGTCTATTCCTCGGATATTTTTACTATTGACAAGCATTCGTATATCTTCCAATGATCTATGTAATATCGCCTCTTCAAGCAATGTTATTCCTGGATAAAGTCAGCCTGAACTGCTCAATCGGCATATACCCCCCGCGGAGACATTGGGATCTGCATTTTTGCCTTCGCCCCTGAGGAATTCCATGCATCTTTTATGACTGGGTATCGATTTATTGACGAGGTCTTGGATATATAAAAACAAATCACTCGCTTCGTTTGTGAATGCTTTGTGATCGTTATTATTTTTTATCTTTATCCACTTTTGGCTGACTTGCTTTTTCCTGATTCTGTGATGCCTTCAAAACGGAGAATATAAGCGAAGCAATACCTTCATCATAAATACCCATAAGATCCTTCAGATACTGTTCTTTTTTATGATTTCCTTTTTTGAAAACATCCAAACGTTGAATGATCTCTTTAATACCCTCTAACCGAACTTTTTCAAGACCTGCTTCTTCTCGAAGCATGTAAGCAGGGTGATTTTGTGTTTGGGTTGTAAGGCGGTCTATTTCCGTATTAAACTCCTTAAATGTTTCCTCGGTCCAGTTTGTTTTTAGCTTTGAGATATAAAAGCTTATTTGCATTTCTGCTTTACCGATTAAATCTCTCACGGACGAAGCATACATGTTGCTGGAACAAGCCATAAAAAATACACTGACAACCTTAATTAATCTTAACTTTTCCATCAATTTTCTTTTGTAAATATGCATGATAATAAAAAATTTCCTTCTTCAGGGGGCTGCAGCTCCCCCTACCTTCAATTCCCAATTATTGATTTGGAGACCAAATTCCGCTATTTTGCACGAAGAAGGATTGGTTATTTTAAGAAGTCCAGAGGGGAGTGAAATTGAGTGGGAAAATTTAATTTCTGTCCAATCCAAATTTGGAAATATATACAATGGATTTACCGATGATAGTCGTCTCATTAGTATTGCACATATGGTTGATCGCGGACGTTTGAATATTCCATTGGGGCTGCCGGAAAAGCCCCTTGAAGTGCGGTTTGCTCAAGATGATTCTCAAAAATGAAGAGGCTCTGATTCGATTCTTCAAGAAACCTTGACATTAACGTTGAAGTACCATTTTTTATAAATAGGTAATGGGTGTGTGTTTTTATCAAATGCGATTATCGATCGCCGGTAGTGCTGCCACGATGTGGTGCAAGGGTAGGTTGTTGCCAGTATTTTGGGCCGGATGTTCTTAGGAATATTTGGCCCACTTTGTTTTTTTTGAATTAATATTCACAAATAGAGTTTGCAATATGTGAATGTTCTTTTAAGTTTGTAAGAAATTGAGATATGGATTCTGTTGGTGGAATAAGAAGTATAGTAGATGTGGGTTTTAAGGAAGCTTTACGGGAAGGTGGTATATTTAAGACACCGAATGGAACCGTCAAAATAGAACAAGATCCTGGTGGAAAAATAAAAATTACGGAATCGATTATTGGGAAAATTCTATCAGAAGACGGGACGGCGAACCTAGGTAATGTAGGGGAATTTAAAACTCGTAAAGAGGCGAAAGCATGGTTAGGAAAAAATGAGCTACTGTCGGATCAAAGTATTACCATTGTTAAAGAATATGACGAGGCTAAAGCGGAAGCATGGCTTAAAAAGCATGCACTTTCTCCCCAAGAAATGGCAATGGAAGCCATGAAAGAAATAGATGAAATAGAAGGCTTTAGCAGTCTTGAAGGCGATAAGCAGGCATATATTAAAGAATATGCCAGGCAAATGATCGAAGGCGGCGATAATCCAGAATTTGCAATAGCCGTAGGCAAAAATATGGTGCTTCTTTACAATAAAAAGATTGATGAAAAATTGCCTAGTAGCCTAATTGAAAAGAACACTAAGAAGCGCACTGAGGAGAACATGAAGATAAGTGCGGCTGTCGAAGCACTGAAACCAATCATGGAAGACAATGGAGGAGATTATAAAATTATAGATCACTATTATAATAAACAGATGGCTTCACCAAGGAATCGAACAAGCCAAGCTATGCGCTATTTTTTGCTGACGCAGCGCCAAGATGGGAACAAGATGGAAGATAGTTATTATCTTGGATTTCATAAAGATGAACAAAAAGTTACAAAGTTGAAACTGAAAGAAATTTTTGAGAAAATTTGTCAAAAATATTCTGATGGAGATCCAGAGAAATACGCTAGGACAGTTGCTATGCATCAGGCGTTTACGGCCATTGCTTTGAATAAAGTTGATTTTCCCGGCAAACATTCCGGTACTTGTACGGTTTTCCGCGGAATGACATACGAAACTGATGAAACTGATCCCAAATACATACAAAGAAAAACTGGCGATACGGTTGCCATGCGGCATAATGTGGCAGAATCGACATCCATTGGAGAACCTTTAGATATGTTTAACATGGGTGGTACAGATACCTATGAATTCGAAGTACCTTTTTCCCGTGTTTTGGTACCATATTTTCTTCATTTGTTTGACACTGAGGGGAGATATCCGATTAAACCTGAAAAATTTTGGATTCAACGGGAATTTGTGTGTAATTTAAATGGCCTTTCTGCGAAGATTATACGGAACGGTTGGGATGATTGAAAACAATAGTATTTTGAAAAGTATAAAAAAAAAGAAAATAAAAATGAGTGATATAGCGAAAAATATAGATAGTCATATCAATATTAGTGAGTTGCCCGTGGAAATTATATGGATTGGAGAACGTGGTGAAATAGGTTTAGCCATTGGAGATCGACCAGCAGAGATTGGAGAATCAAAACCGTATATTTTGGAAAAAGGGTATGTTTTTCTAGGAACGTCGGATATTCGAAATACGGACTGGGAGGATTTAATTGCCTGTGATATTCCAGGATTAGGCAAACGTGGAGGATTTACAGATGATCCTCGTCTGGTAGACATAGGAAAAAAAGTATTCACAGGCGAATCGTTGAAGCTAAAACCCGGGACAGTTATCCCCCCTTTGAAGAAGGAGTAAACACGCGTTCCGAACGCGATCGTTAAGCCTTCAATCGCTCGCCGGTAGTGCTGCCACGATGTGGTGCAAGAGTAGGTCGTTGCCAGTATTTTGGTCCGGATTTTCTCAAACTAAAAAAATTTTTCAGCAAAGAACTTTAAGGGCCCATCACATAATTTTGACATCCTATAGATCCTTCACACTCACTCCTCTTCTGTTTTTTGCGGTAAATCTCTAATGCGCATGTACTCCTCTTTGTGCTTCTCATAGTTTTCTCTCTCTTTTTTTGAAATAAGTTCCGAGAATTTGCATGATGTTGCTTTTCCTTTAATATTCCCTCTTAATTTCGCCATCCGCATATTTATAATCCTTTCTGGTTTAGGCGGCTCCGGCCTCGGAGCGGGTTTCCCGTTGCCACCGCCGGTTCCGGTTTTTTTGCTGAACACCACATTCTCCGGTGGTTTTTGTACTACCGGTTGGGGAACAGGTCTGGGGCGGGAGGAGGAATGGCGGCCTTGGGCGCACTACTGGGTGTAAACTTCGAGGCCGATCCTTCCGTTGCAAAGGCAAGTTTGGGAGTAGCAGCTTTGGGAGCAGCCAATCCCCGGCCCACATACTTTGCCCCCTTTCCCAATATTTTTCCGCCCACTTTCACCAAATTCCCTCCAACGGCACTCAGGGCGGCATCGCCAATTCCGGCTCCCACGGCGTCCAAAATATTTTCAGTTTCTTGATATTTTTCAGCCGCTGCCTTCGTCCAAAACGTCGGCAACGGCTTGGGATTTATTTTAATTTTTTTATCGGAATATCACAATCCGCGCTTCTTCCACCACTTGTCACTGTGAAACTCGGTTGGGGCTTTTTTGTAATCTTTCCACGACTTCAAACCGTATTCCGTTTGCAAGATTTTGCTCAACTCTTCGTCTAAACGCTCCGG
>JAITJQ010000035.1 GCA_031278845.1 Puniceicoccales bacterium | reverse complement strand
TTGCCAAAAAGACGGAAGGATAGGGAAATGATGCGGAATAAAATCGATAGGCATTCCACCAATCCAACCCCAAAAAAGATGAGGAACAGTAACCCGTAAACCGCACCACTGACCTCGTTTCGATCGGCCCTATTGCCGAAAACATGCCGGTAAAGCCCCCCCCATCCCACACTTTTCACACAGCAATAACCCCAGACTACCGTTGCGATGACCGATAGGGCCAGCGTTGCGTTCAAATCCGCATTCATGGGACGAAAAATACTCCTCAAATGGCCTTCGCTCTCAAATCCAATGGAACCAATACCCGGGAATAGACCACTCAAATTATGAATGAGGATGAAAATAAAATAGCCCAGGAGTAGAGGTAAAATCTTTGGGAATAGATGTCGCCCAACGATGGGTTCTAAAATATCGCCAACTCCTTCGATGATGCCCTCGATGCAAGCCTGTCCCGCTCGGGGAACGAGTCCTATCCCCCCGCGAACGATGAAACGTATGGCCAACGCAATGGCCAGGGAAATGAGTACGCTGGTCAGCAAAGAATTGGTCAAATAACTCAGAATCCCATCGCCCGCAATGATCGATTCCGCCTTCGGTGATAGGCTCGCTTCCCCCGCAAATGCATCAATACTCCAAAAAAAATAAATGGCAAACCAACTGAATCGAACATTTCTCACCATTAAACCTGACCATATTAGATATACTTTTTCCATCGAGAATGTCAAAGCGAAATAAAATATTTTCTTTGCTCTTTGTATTTTCTTTTGATCTTCAAAAAACTGACTGTATTTCGGCCATTATCTTTAGAAGAAATAAAAAAACATATTTTGTTTACTTTTTAATTTTTTTCATTAGAAATACAACCTAGATGAAATTTTATAGGAATTTTGCTAAGAAGAAGTTGGGAAGTGTTATGCCGGTAGTGCTCACGCTAATAGTCTTCTGTGCGCTCATTTTGACAATGTTCTTAGGAGATGTATTCGAGGATGCAAAATATCGCCAACAAATGCTATGTCTTCCTGAGTTGAAAGTCGAAGCATATTCTGCCCTTGATCTCGCGATAACCTCTCTAGGAAATTACAAACGAAATCAGTGTGTCGATAAAATAGGCAGCGGTATCGTAAAAAAAGGAAGCGATAAACTTATTTTTGATGCTGATATTTTATGCGATATACCCACTAATGCATTAATTTCTAAATATATCACCCAAGGAATTGCTTTGAATTTATTCAGAGCTTCCTTGCCTGCAAAGTTCCAGATCCAGGTATTATCTAATAACGTAATCAAGCATGACAATTTGACTATTCAACTCGATTTTGAAGATCTCAATGCGCAAATACCTTTATCTAAAGAGTTTAGCGATTTTTCTAGTGGTCTAGTGGCGGCAGCACTCGACAAACTATCTGCCAGCAAACCTTCTATAATAAAATCTAGTGCTACGCAAGAAATTAAAGATTTTATTAACAACAAGAAAACATTTACGAAATGGTCAACGGTAGAATATGTAGTATCTGAAGCATCTAATGCTAAAACTGGAACTAAAACTGGAGAAAATCCGATAGACATTGAGCCTTTAAAAGAATGGTTTATCATCGAGCCCTATATCTTCAAATTCAATAAAACCAACAAAGGTGGAAAGCATTTTAAGATCAATCTGTTGACGGCTCCACAAGAAATTTTAGATACCATATCGGCTCAGCATGGGGGAATCGTAATGCCAACCACGAGGAAATTCGCGGACTTTAATGCTCTCATTGATCAGGGAGGACCCCTTGAAAACTACTGCTCCAATGAGATACAATTTTTTGCACTCAAGGTCCGCGTTTCAAACGACCAAGGCAATGCCTATAACATTCATTGCATTTGTGATGCTACGAATAGTCAAACACGCAATCAGCGTTTACCATTTAATATTATTAAAATTGAGGAATTTTGATCATGGGAACTTTATCTGAAAAAATTTCTAATTGGAAGGAAGAGCGCCAACTCGCTCGATCCGAGCACGTTTGTATCGTACCTTCGGACCTCTGCTTCATGAGTACCTGTCCTTTTCCGGAGGGGAAAGTCAACTACGCCCTTCTTGAAAGTGTCGTTGCCCTCGCTTTGGAGTCTTCGAGTCCATTTCCGTTGAATGAAATTTTTTGGGGATATTTCGTCGACAGTAATGCATCGACTATCCATATCTTTTCTGTCCTGAAAAGTCGCTTAAAAGCAATTGACGCGGAAGCCGAGTTCGCCACCTATATTTTTCCAGATTTTTTCCTCGCCATCGTCGTCCCTGCGATTTCGAAGGCCATATTCAAATATGGAGACCATGCGATAATTTTCGAAAAAACAGCGGCCCATAGCATTAATCTTACTCCGATTACGGCGCCCAATGATATGGAAAGTTCATTATCCATTTTCGAACTCGTCGAAGTGGTACCGGTTGTGGAATTTGGCCTCACTGTCCATTTCACGCACAAAGAAAACGCTTCCAGTAATCCCGAAATGCACATTTGCGACTTTTCATTTTCGAACCAAGCCATTATAGCCGCTAATATGCAAAATCTGGAATTGAAAAAGTTGCGGAAACAAAATAAGGTTATAATCCATGCCGCCCTCTATGCAACCATTGCGGCGGTGCTCTTCATCATAATCGGGGTGTGCGGCTTTTTCCAATTGCGTTGTCTTTTACTAAGTGAAAGGCATTTCGCTAAAGAGTTGGCTTTCAAAGACGAGCAAGTTAAACAAATTCAGCAAAAAGAAGATCGTACCCATGAACTGGATCTCTTCTCCAATAAAAAGCATGCCTATTTCCGCGGATTAAATAAAATCAATGAGCTGCGTCCTGATTCCATATTGTTTAACTCCATCTACGCTTCCGAAGGAGAAAACTTTGAAATTAAAGGTTCCGCTCAAAATCTTGCCGAACTTAATAAATTTGAAAAAATTCTTAACGAGTCTTCACTTTTTAGGGTGGTCAGAATTGGCGATAAAAATAACCAAGATGATCTCATTAACTTTTCACTTTTTTTAACCTTTGAAAAATTATGAAGAAAATTTCGAAATTAAAATCGTTTTTTTTCCTGTTATATAAAGGCGAATGCTTAGCAATCGCAGGTGTTTTGGCCCTCCTTACATTAGGTATTATTGGATATGACGCGAATATATGGAAAATATATAGCTTCACCAAAGAAAAGAATGCTAAAAAACAGGAGGAACAAAATTCGTGGTTGTCTCGGGAAAATGAAATTAATGAGCGTTTTCGCTCCATCATCGACGAAATTCTCCATCGAGATAAAATCGATCAACCCAAATTAATGGCGCTCGTCGGAGATGCAGCAAAACGCCTATCACTTAAATATAACGTGGGTATGCCCGAGTCACAAAATGGTAAATTTTTTTCTTTCAACAAAATTTCCATTGACCTGAGGGGTGTTCATTTTTCTGATATTTTAAAATTTGACGATATTATCGAAATTCCCGATTCCAATCTCTGTATTGACGATATAGAGTTAGTGATGCAAGGAAGGTCGCTTTCGGCTAAAATTGGCATTTCGGCACTCGATATCAAAGCTGATAGTGATGTCGATAGGATTGTGGCAAAAATTTTAGGAACACATCGATTAGACGAAAAACTAATCAAATGGAATGGTCGTGGCAATTTATTGGAATAAAATATGGTTTTTTTGATTAATAATATGATTTTTGATTGAGAGGGATGGTTATGAAGAAAGGAAAATGTTTAATATTTGGGTTATTACCGTTGACGGCAGCGGCAGCGTTACCAAACGTGTCCATGCAGAAAAATGGCAATGTTTCGAAATCAACGAAAGTTGAAAATATTTCCGATATTTTTGCAATCGGCGAAGAAGGTACAGTGGATCAGCTGATCTTGAAAAATGCCAGTCCGCAAGAAGTTGTCGGAATGTTGGAACAGTTGACGAAATGTACAGCTTTAATGGAGCAAAAATTGCCGGCGGCACAGATATCTCTTGAAATTCACGAGCCCATTTCCAAGAAGGAGGCGATTGCCGCCCTTGAGAGCGTGCTAAGTTTGAATGGTATTGCGATCGTCAATATGGGAGGTACTTTTATGAAAGTGGTTACATCGAAATCGGCCATAACGCAATCACCCGATATCCTCGATGAATCACTGTTAACCTATGAACCTACCCAAAAGGTGTATTCGAAATTCTTTAAATTCCGCTACTTAGATGCGACGGAATTTCAGAAATTGATAAAACCACTTTTAACGCCGAGTTCATCGAACACAGTTCTCTTTGCGTCATCGAATTCCCTTTTTATTACGGATACGATGGCTAATTTACAGACCATAGAAAATTTGGTTCAACGTACGGATACGCCCATTAACATGGTTGAGTCCATCAATTTTCTTCCCCTTAACAATGTCAAGGCATCGGCTGTATCAAAGAAATTCGAGGCACTCAAACGGGGGGGACTAAAAAAATATCTCAACAATATGACGATCGATTACGACGACTCCAGCAATCAGCTGATTGTCATAACGTCACAGGAAAATTTACCCGTAATTGTCGACATTGTTAAACAATTAGATAATAAGTGCGAATTATTATTGCGATCCGAAGTTATTCGTGTTAAGCACGGGGATGCGAAGAAGATTACCGATATCGTTTCCGGGATCGTCAAGGAGCAAAGAAGTCGCGTTGAGAAAGAAAATAAAATGGCCTTTGAACGTCAACAGGCACAAATGTCGGCCCAAAGTAGTTTAGCAAGCGCCCTTGCTCAGGCGGCGAGTGGTTCCCGTAGTAACCAGCAAATCAGCAATACCTATAGCGATTTCATTTCTTCCCAACAACTCCCGGGGGGAGAATTGGGTGAAGAGCAGGCGGCACAGTTTTCCGCCAATTTGACGCTATCGTCTGACGAAAGAAGTAATTCGATTATCGTTTATGGTACGGCATCCGATTTATCCCAAGTGAGACATTTAATTGCTAATTTAGATGTTCTCCTCGACCAGGTCCGCATTGAAGTTATTGTTGCCCAAATCACCCTAAACGAAGGCCAACAAAGCGGTATGGATGCCCTAGATTTGGGATATCATCAAGGGGAAGCTTATAACCAGTATAAGGGTTCAAAGAAAATAGCTCAGATAGATGCTGGCCAGGATGGAGGGGATAAGACACTCACCCACGAGTATCAGCCCCGTGAATATGATATCAATTTCAAAGGTAGTTTGGGACCAGACGGTGGTTTGGGATCGTTTGCGGGAACACTTAAAAACTTCGCTTTATCCACCGTTTTCAAAAAGGCTAAAATGGATTCCAATATTAAGATCCTTTCTACACCCACTCTAGTTACTACACACAATCGAAAGGCTAACTTTAAAATTGGAGAGGAACGTCCGTTCATTGACTCTAGCACGCAGAAGGATGATAAAGACTCTAAAGAACGAATCAGTCTTATCTATAAACACGTCGGGTTAGAACTCACCGTAACGCCACTCATTGGGAGTAATGGAATCATCCAAATGGAAATTGAACAAAAAATTTCCAAATACGACGGAGATGTCAGTGCTGGAAGCGTTCTGGCGCCGATCATCTCGGATAAACAAATCGATTCTTTTGTCAGCGTAGCCAATGGAGATGTCATTGTTATTGCTGGATTTAAAGAAAAAGAAGAGTCCAAATCCGGTGGAAAATTATTCATCCTTGGCGATATACCTGTCCTGGGCGACGCCCTATTCACATCGCGGAAACGTGACGAAAAGACCAAGGAATTAATTGTTTTCATCAAACCAACGATTATTCTACATCCCCAGGAAGAATCAGCCTATCTCGATAAACGGCTCGAAGTAACAAACTTCAAGGAGGACATTGCTCACTATAAAGCAACGGGTGATTTCCCCAAAAGTAAACCTTTTCCGAAGGATACCATTTTCGGTCTCAATGCCCAAGCAATGGCTGAAAGTGCCCAAGCTAGAAAAAAAGGAGAAGGGAAGGCTGCAAAAATTAACCAAAATAGAGCTACCAGGCGTAACCGCCGTCGCGGAAAGAGCGAAGCAACCGTTCAACCCGTTCCAACGGAACCGGAACCATTTGTCGCAGCGGAATCATCGTCGGATGTCTGGGATGGGTGGGCTCAACGCGAAAAAAGTGAAACCGAAAAAAATAAGCGAAATAGGGCCACCAGGCGTAACCGCCGTCGCGGAAAGAGCAAGGTAACCGTTCAACCCGTTCCAACGGAACCGGAACCATTTGTCGCAGCGGAATCGTCGTCGGATGTCTGGGATGAGTGGGCTCAACGCGAAAGAAGTGAGGCCGAAAAAAATAAGCAAAATAGGGCTACCAGGCGTGACCGCCGTCGCGGAAGGAGCAAGGCAACCGTTCAACCCGTTTCAACGGAGCCGGAACCATTCGTCGCAGCGGAATTGCCGTCGGATGTCTGGGATGAGTGGGCGCGCCAACCCATAACACCTGGAAGCGATGACTTCGTTGCCGAAGTCTCTACGAAAGAAGAAGTATTCCCCGATGGAATATCGGATTTAACTCCCGAATCGGAGACTATTTTTGAAAGTAAAGAGGGCGGTATCGCTAAGCCATTGACGAGAAAAGGTCATTTCTCAAGAAGGCGCTAAATGAAATCGATAAATATGAAAGGAATCGCCATGAAAAGTAGTACAAAAAAAATTTTCTTCGGTGTGGTTTTAGTGGGCGGTTATCACCTAGGAATGGCCGAATCGGTAGCCGTGGATGAATTTAAGTCATTACACGAACGATCCCCATTCGGCGATGCACCTAAACCGGAACCTAAATCGCCACCACAAATATCCGCGCCGAAAGCACCCGTTTCTGCACCGCCACCTCCTCCTAAAAAACCCGATATGAAATTGGGTTGCTCGGGGCACATGAGAGTGGGGGACCAAGATTATTTTTCCATTCACGATAAAACGTCAAAGGAGGCAATCAATACCGTTTTACTTTCCGGAAAGTCGTCCCCATTGGGATATGCTCCTAAAAAATTTGACGCCAGTAAGAAAACCTTAGAAATTGAATATGGTGGTCATGCTTACGTCTGTCCGATAGGAGAAGAGGAGAAGAAAGCAACTGGTAATAATAATGCTTCTTCTTTCCAAACACCCCATTCAAATTCGAGCACAAATCAATCGTCCTATTATCCATCGTCTCAAGGATCTGTCGCACCATCCTACGACTTTGATGATTATTGGGATTGGGATTACTGGGACGACTTGGATTACGATTAATTAAAACGGGAATATAACCTTAATTTGAGATAATATGGAAAATTTAGATAAAGTACTCGCAACGGTTGATCCTGCCTTGCCCGCAATGATCGCCGCAAGTCATGTCGATAAAAAAATCGACCTCCTAGCCGAGAAATTGGCGCGCACTTCCCTCGATGCCTACGAATGGCTATCCGGTATGTGCGGCTTCCCTTTCCTTAAAAAATTCACGGTATCCAAGGAAATTACGAAAATCCTTCCAGAAAAATTACTCCTGGAATATGTATGTTTACCCGTTGATTGGGAAGATGGCCGTCAGGGATTAGTTTTCGGTTGGATACCCGATGCAACGATGAAAAAATGGGTTAAAGCATCTTCCAATGTCGATTTTGTTTACTGCTTAGGACAAATCCAGGAAATCCGTAAAGTTATTAATGAACGCTTCGGTGTCGGTGCGGGAAGTTTTGCTGATGCCGAAGAGAATAAAGGACTCGTCTCAAAGATCGAAATCGTACAGGAAGATGAGGATGCAGTCGTTATTAAATTCGTCAATGAGCTCATTAAACAGGCCCTTGCCGATCGCGCAACGGATATCCACTTCGAACCCCAAAAAAATTCGCTGCAAATCCGTTACCGCATCGATGGCGCATTGGTCCCCGTTAGTTTACCACCGAATCTCGTCCTCTACCAGGCAGCCATCATTTCACGCCTGAAAATTATGGCTAAACTCAATATCTCGGAAAAACGCCGCCCTCAGGATGGCCGTATCGCCTTCCGTTCCGGTGATACCGCCATCGATATCCGCGTCTCCACTTTACCCATCTCCTACGGTGAAAGTATCAGTCTCCGCCTCTTAAATTTGAGTGAAGCCCCCGTCGAACTCGAAGGTATGGGCCTCGGTCAAAAACAATTGGAACAAATCATTAATGCGATCTCGCGTCCCCACGGTATCGTCCTCGTTACCGGTCCCACCGGATCCGGTAAATCGACCATGCTCAACGCCTGTATCCATAAGATTCGTGACCCTGAAATCCGTATTATCACCGTCGAAGATCCCGTAGAATACGAAATTGCTGGTATCAATCAGTGCCAAGTTCAATCGGATATCGGTATGACCTTTGCCAGCGCACTGCGTTCCATCCTGCGTCAGGATCCGGACGTAATCATGATCGGTGAAATTCGTGACGCGGAAACGGCAGATATCGCCATCCGCGCCTCCATTACCGGTCACATGGTCCTCAGTACCTTGCATACCAACGATTCGGCAGGCGCCGTATCCCGCCTCTGCGACATGGGCTTGGAACCTTTCCTCCTCGCATCCTCCCTACAATTGGTCCTCGCCCAACGCCTCGTTAGAAAAATTTGTCCGCATTGCGCAAAAAAAGCAAACTACACTCCAGATGAATTGGAGTACGCCCTGCGCGCTTTGCGCGTCGACCCATCCTCGGAGTTAGCTCATATCGATAAAGTTATGGTCGGTAGCGGTTGCGATAGATGTAAAAATGGGTATAAAGGAAGAATTGCTGTCCATGAAGTGCTGGTCATCAGTGACAAAATCCAGCAGGCAATTATCAAAAATGCCCCCGCTAGAGAAATCCGAACCATAGCCCTTGAGGAGGGAATGCAGACATTACAGGCCTGTGCCTGGGAACACGTCAAACAGGGCCGAACATCCCTCGAGGAAATTATGCAGTTCGCCGATAAAAATAATATGGATGACTAAGGGCTGCGCGCCCTTAGAATCCCCGCCAGGAGGCACCGCCTCCTGGACCTGGGTTGCGGATTGATCCAGCGGCAGCGCCGCTGGATCAATCCGCAGGGGCCAGAGGCCAGCCCCGCGGCTTCGCCGCGGGGCTGCTAATTTAAGAAAAGAAAAATTAAATGCCACGCAAACCCTGCGCAATTTGCGCAGGATTTGCGTGGCACTAAAAGAAAAAAACTTGACTTCGGCGGCTGAGCCCGGCGCGGAACGCGCCGGGCTCG
>JAITJQ010000029.1 GCA_031278845.1 Puniceicoccales bacterium | reverse complement strand
CGGCACATTCGATATCTCCGTCCTCGAAATTGGCGACGGCGTCTTCGAAGTCAAGGCAACCAACGGCGATACACTGCTCGGCGGCGATGACTGGGATAAGGCCGTTATCGATTGGCTCGCCGATACCTTCAAACGGGAAAATGGCATCGACCTGCGCAATGACCCCATCACCCACCAGCGGCTCAAAGAAGAAGCCGAAAAGGCTAAAATCGCCCTCTCCTCCGCTCAACAGACGGAAATCAATTTACCCTTCATTACCGCCGATGCTTCCGGTCCGAAACATTTAAATGTTACCCTCTCCCGTTCCCAGTTGGAAAAAATTTGCGATAATCTCTACCAGCGGACAATCCACCCCTGTAACGCCTGCTTCAAAGACGCCGGTTGGACCGCAAAGGATATCGATGAATTGGTCCTTGTCGGCGGTATGACCCGGTCGCCAAAGGTCGTCGAAATCGCCGACGATATCGCCGGTAAAGAGCCGCACCAGGGCGTCAATCCGGACGAAGTCGTCGCCATCGGTGCCGCCATCCAAGGGGGCGTCCTCAAGGGAGAAGTGACCGACGTGCTACTCCTCGACGTCACCCCGCTTACCCTCGGGATCGAAACCGCCGGCGGTGCCTCAACACCCATGATCGAGCGCAACACCACCATTCCAACCAAAAAAACCCAGATCTTTTCCACCTACGCCGATAATCAAACGGCCGTCGATATCAAGGTCCTCCAGGGCGAACGCCCCCTCGCTGTCCAAAATAAAACCCTCGGCATCTTCCGCCTCGACGGTATCCCCATCGCTCCCCGCGGATTGCCTCAAATCGAAGTCACCTTCGACATCAACGCCAACGGTATCCTTAGTGTCACCGCTAAGGATCTCGGTAGCGGTAAAAATCAGAAAATTACGATCTCGGGCGCTTCCGGTCTTTCCGAAGAAGAAGTGGAAAAATTCCGTAAAGAAGCGGAACAGTTCGCCGATTCCGATAAAAAAGCAAAGGAAAAAATTGAGGCCCGCAATCACCTGGATACCATGATCTACCAAACGGAAAAACAACTCAAAGAAACCAGCGATAAACTGCAGGAGTCGGATCGGAAAAAAATGGAAGAAGCCATCGCCAATGCCAAGAAAGTTTTCGAAAATAACGATGCCTCCACCGAAGAGATGAAATCTGCCCTTGAAAAATTAACTAAAGTTTTTCAGGATATAGCCCAGGAGTTATACAAAAATGTCCAAGGTAGCACCCAAGGCGGCCCGCAGCCGGAAAATAAAAAATCCGATGATAACGTGGTCGACGCGAATTTCGAGGTTGTAGATGAAGAAAAAAAGTAGTGTAGCCATGACGAAAAATATTTATCATACCATGAGAAATTTATTTCTACGATAGAATGGAGGAAAAATGACTTTTGGTTGGAACATTCGGTGGTGATACAATTGATGATTATTACCAATGAATACCTCAAAGGATTGGCGTGAAAACACAACAAATGGAATGGATAGGGGATGGATTTGTAAAATTTAACCCTTAATAGTTAATTAATTATGAGTACAAATATTCAACCCTTAGGAGATCGTCTCCTCGTTAAACAAATCGAGGAAAAGGAACAGGTCAAGGGCGGTATCATTATTCCCGATGCCGCTAAGGAAAAATCCCAGGAGGCAACTGTGATTGCCCTCGGGACCGGTAAACGGGACGACGACGGTAAACGTCTCGGATTCGATGTCGCCGTCGGCGATAAGGTCCTGATCAGCAAGTACGGCGGCACGGAGGTCAAATACGATGACCAAACCTTTATGCTCGTGCGACAGGATGACCTGCTCGCTGTGTTTAAATAATGTTTAACCCAAATTTTAAAATTGAAAGGATTATATATGGCAAAACAATTGATTTTTGAAGAACAAGCCCGTAAAAAAGTGCTCGATGGCATCGCTACTCTCGCCAAAGCTGTGAAAGTGACCCTTGGCCCCAAGGGGCGTAACGTCCTCATTGAGAAGAAATTTGGCGCTTCCACCGTCACTAAAGATGGCGTGACTGTCGCTAAAGAAATCGAACTGAAAGACGCCTACGAAAATATCGGCGCCCAAATGGTCAAGGAAGTCGCTTCCAAAACCTCCGATAGCGCCGGCGATGGTACCACAACGGCCACCATTCTCGCCGAAGCCATCTTTCGCGAAGGACTTAAAAATGTATCCTCCGGCGTCAACCCCATTATGCTGAAGCGGGGCATCGATAAGGCCGTGGAAGCCGTCGTCGCCGAATTGGCCTGGACGTCAAAAAAAGTCGAAACTTCCGAAGAAATTCGCCAGGTGGCCACCGTCTCCGCAAACTGGGATGACGAAATCGGTAAAATTATCGCCGATGCCATGGAGAAAGTCGGTAAAGATGGTACCATTACCGTCGAAGAAGCGAAAACCATCGAAACATCCCTCGAAGTCGTCGAAGGTATGCAGTTCGATAAGGGCTACCTCAGCCCCTACTTCGTCTCCGACCCCAATAGCATGGAATGTGTCCTTGAAAACGCCTATATCCTCATCTATGAGAAGAAAATTAGCGCGCTCAATGACCTACTCCCCCTACTACAAACGGTCGCCCAAGGCGGTAAACCGCTTATGCTCATCGCCGAAGATGTGGAAGGGGAAGCCCTTGCCGCCCTCGTCGTCAATAAGTTGCGTGGGACGCTCAATGTCTGCGCCGTCAAAGCTCCCGGCTTCGGTGATCGCCGTAAAGCTATGCTCGAAGATATCGCCATCCTCACCGGCGGACGATTCATCTCCGAAGACCTCGGTATCAAATTGGAAAACGTTGGCATCGATGACCTCGGTCGCGCCAAGCGGATTACTATCAGTAAAGAAGATACGACCATCGTCGAAGGGAACGGTAGCCATGGCGATATCCAGGCGCGCATTAAACAAATCCGCCACCAAATCGATGAGTCGACCTCCGACTACGATCGGGAAAAGCTGCAGGAACGCCTCGCTAAACTAGCCGGCGGTGTCGCCGTTATCCGCGTCGGTGCTACTACCGAACCGGAAATGAAAGAGAAAAAAGATCGCGTCGATGATGCCCTCCACGCGACCCGCGCCGCCGTTGAAGAAGGAATTTCCGCAGGCGGCAGCGTCGCCCTCCTCCGCGCTTCGGCCATCATCGATACCCTCGATATCCCCTGCCCAGATGGCAAAATTGGCGCCAAAATTGTCAAACGCGCCATCGAAGCTCCCCTGCGCCAACTCTGCGAAAATGCCGGCGTCGAAGGTGGATTAATTGTCCAGGAAGTCCTCAAAATGAACGGCAACCAGGGCTATAACGTGGCGACCGGAAAATTCGAAGACCTCATCGCCGCGGGCGTCGTCGACCCAACGAAGGTCAATCGCACCGCCCTCCAAAATGCGGCCTCCATCGCCGGATTACTCCTCACAACGGAGTGCATTGTCGCCGATATCCCCAAGGAAGATTCCGCCTGCCGACATATGCCCAATCCTGGTATGGACGATATGATGTAAATTATGAAACAAGGGGGAATCCTTCCCCCTTTAACCCCCTGACAGGAGGCTCGCCTCCTGGACCTCTACCGAGGCCCCCTCCGCGTGCGTTGCACGTGGAGGGGGCCTTCCGTTAAAACGAAATGATAACAGAATAATAACAGTTAAAACGAAATGATAACAACTCCACGGCACAGTCGCGGGACTATTCCAAACGAAATACGTCCATTTTCCGTAAGATTTTCACGAAAATCATATATAAATAAATTTAAGAAGCCTATGTGGGGAAAAGTTCCGCACAACTGCATCTCCTTTTTGATAAAATTTATGCTTGCCAATGGGATTGTTTGGCAAATTTTAGTGATGAATGCTTGTGGTTAAAGCGAATGAAAGTATCAATCGAACACCTCCTTTTAGTGCAGAGTGTGAGCAAGCGCTCCTCGCGGGATGCATCATCGACGGCGGTCAAAATAGTATCACAAGCTGCATTCAGGAAAAAATCACACCTGATTCATTTTACCTCCCAGCCCATAGCTTGATTTATAATGCCCTTCTCGAACTTTATAGTGCAAATGTGGCGACCAACGAACTGATCGTTGCAGAAAAACTCGCCGCCCGCGGTGAACTGGAAAAAGTCGGTGGCCACGAATATATCAATACCATCGCCAACCGTATCGATACTCCGGCACATTTAAAATACTACATCGAGCGCGTCAAAGACCTCGACCTCATCCGAAAAATTATTGCCGTCGCAACGATAAGCATCGAAAATGCCTACGCCGGTGTCGACGACGTGCGGCAATTTCTCGACAACGTAGAAAAATCAATCCTCGCCATTTCTGGAAATCGTGTTTCCGATACTATCTTCCATATTAAAAAGTTAATCGATGGTGCAGCGAATCTCATCAATCATATGGATAAACACCGCGGCGAAGTTACTGGCGTCGCCTCCGGTTTTATCGATCTCGATCGGCTAACTTCTGGATTTCATCCGGGAGAAATGATCGTCGTTGCAGCACGCCCCTCCATGGGAAAAACAAGTTTCGCACTCAATATCGCAGAAAATGCTACCATTTCAAAAGCATCCTCTGTGCCTACTCTCTTTTTCAGCCTGGAAATGTCCGCAGAACAATTGGCCATGCGCATGTTATGTAGCCGTTCCGGCGTCGATATGACCAAATTGCGCAACGGATTTGTTCCCAAAGCTGAACTGACAAATGTCAGCACCACCGCTAGTGCACTCAAAACAATTCCCCTTTGGATCGATGAATCGACTGGAATGTCCGTTACGGAGATGCGCGCCAAAGCCAGACGCATGTGCAATAAACATAAATTGGGTCTGATTATCATCGATTATTTACAACTTCTCGTAAGCCGCGACCCTAAAGTTCCCCGCGAACAGCAAATTTCTGAAATTTCTCGTGGTATAAAAGATATGGCACGGGAATTATCGTTACCGGTCATCGTTTTGAGTCAACTAAATCGGGAAGCCGAAAAAGAAAAACGTCAACCTCGCCTATCCGATTTACGCGAATCGGGTGCCATTGAACAGGATGCGGATATTGTCTTGATGCTAGCGAAGCAAAAAGATAGTGATGATAATCAGGAAGTTTTGCTTGATATTGTTCCACGGGATTTAATCATTGCTAAACAGCGGAACGGTCCTGTCGGGGTCGTTCGCTTAGCATTTAGGAAAAGTTTAACTCGATTTGAAAATTATGCCAAAGACAATAATTCGTAGCCTCTGTGTTGCGTGGTTTTTTCGTTTCCATATCTCAATATTTGCCGATGGCGACCTGGATTCCTTCGAAGGTAGGGATTCTAGAATTTTACCATTGACTTCCATTGACGAAGAAACTGTCGATGGAAGTGATTACTATTCCGAAAGCGATAGCATTCCGATTATTTCAGCGGATGATTTGGAAAGTTCTCCGAAAGAGAAACCGCAGCCGCCTGCAATGGCAACGGATACTCAAGACGAACAATCGCAATCGTCTACGGTTATAGCGGCTACTCAAGAAAACAAAGGACAGGAACCTGATTCTACAAATTTACCCACCTTTTCCTCCTACGCTAAAAAGAGTGAGCAGGGACCCTTCCTAATCCGAAAAATTTTCATTACGGTTGACGGCAAGGTTCCCGAAAATGAAGATTTTATTCGCTCCCGCATGAATTTATCGGAAAATGAACCATTTAATCCCTACGTCGCCGATGGAGCAATTCATTCACTGTATGAGACAAATATCTTCAAGGATATTCGCATTTCCGCTGGTCAGAATGAAGATGGAACTCTGGATGTATCGTTCTTTTTAACGACGCGGCCAAAAATTGCAGCCATCGAGTTCCTAAACGAAAAAATTAGCAATAAAAAACTAAAAAAGGAGCTAAAAACCACCCCCGGAGAATATCTCAACGAAACCTTTATCAACGATGATATTCAAACGATTTATCGATACTACCAAATCCAAGGATTCCCCAAACCAACCATCGATTACAAGATTATACCAACCGATGATCCGAGATACGTAAAGGTTATCTTTGATATTGTTCCTGGTGAAGGATTGCATATTTCGAAAATTAATTTTATCGGGTTCGGAGACGTCAATACGGAAAAAATTCGCAAACGAATGGTACTCAAAACGTGGTCAATTTTTTCATTCATTACAAAAAAAGGCTACTTTGTTGATGTTCTACTGGACGTAGATCGTGCAGTGATTACCGAAGAAATGCAAAATGCAGGTTATCTGGATGCGAAAATTACCCGCGCCGAATTTATTACCACAAATGACAAAACAAACGGAACATTGGAATTTGTTGCCGATCTTGGCCAAAAATATTTTACAGGAAGTGTTCATTTCGAAGGCAATAAAATTTATCCCGATGACAAAATCGCTTCACTCATAAGAATCAAAACGGGGAACCCCTTTTCCCCGGGAAATATCGATGATGTAGCAGAAACTATCCGCAATTTCTACAGCTACCACGGCTATATCAATTCCTCTGTTAAAGTTGAAAAAATACCCACCTTCGTCAATAATACGATCGACGTGAAATTCACAATCAGCGAATCGTCTCTGACCCACGTCAATTCCATACTTATTAAGGGTAACTTTAAAACGAAAAATAAAGTTATCCTGCGTGAATTGGCGTTGGCCCCTGAAGATCATTTCAACTACATCAAAATGAAAAATAGCGAAAACCGCCTCAAAAATACCGGCTTTTTCGAAAGCGTTTCCCTGGATGTCAAAGATAGCGATATACCTGAGTACAAAGATATCCAAATCGACGTGAAAGAAAAAAATACGGGAAAAGTACAGGTTGGCGGCGCTATCAGTGCGAAAAATAATCAATTTGTTTTCTTAGAACTTTCCCAGTCAAATTTTGACCTCTTCAACCCCCAAGCTAAATTTCAGGGTGGTGGTCAGAAAGCGCGCGCACGTGTCCAAATTGGTACCCGTAGCAATCAGTTGATTTTATCCTTTGAGGAGCCCTATCTTTTCGATCGCGAACTCGCTTTCGGGACCGATGTCATAGGCGAAAAAACAAAATATCGCGAGTCGGATAGCAATTATAGCGGTTCTTCCTACGATCGGACCGCACTCGGCGTTGAACCCTATTTCCGGAAACGCCTCTACGAATTATGGGTCGGTCGCTTGGCTTATAACATCACCGATGGCAATATCCGCAACGTCGCCAATAACGCACCTAAACCCCTGAGAGACGAAAAAGGACACTTTACTGACTCACGCATAAAATTTTCCATCGAACGCGATACGCGTGATAATTACATTTTCCCGCGAACGGGTTCCCTCCTCGGCCTCGATACACAATTAGCTGGTCTCGGAGGAACAAGAAAGCTTTTTAAAGTCGCCGCAAGCGCAACAAAATGGTTTACCATCTCCGAAAAATACGACCATACTCTGGCACTAGCGGCCAAAATTGGCATGATTTGCCCCTTCTTAGGTAAAACAACACCCTACACGGAACGTTACTTCCTAGGGGGCGATACATTGATGCGCGGGTTCGAAGACCGGGAAATTTCTCCAAAGGATAGAAAGTTTGGGTTCACTCCAGCAAAACCAATATACGAAAGCGTCGGCGGTAACTCCTTCGTCTACGGCGGAGCGGAATACACATTCAATATCTTCGACGACTTCTACGGCGCTGTTTTTCTTGAAGCGGGTAGCGTCGGTAAGCACCAAACACCGTTCCACAAGAGCCTCAATGTGGACGCTGGTTTTGGGTTGCGCATATTTATCGGTAGCATGCCTCTCCACCTTGACTGGGGATACCCCATCCACTGCCAGCAGAATATAAAAAAAGATGGCGTCCAATTTAACTTCTCTTTTGGCGCATCTTTTTGACGTTGACTCCTTGGGAGATATTTTTTCTATTAGCCTAAGTTAGGCCTTTTAAGGAGGAAAGTTTTTTGTTTTCGAAAAAATCTTGACAACGCATTATTTAATAATACGTTGCAATCGTATTTGTTTTAAGGGAGTGATAATATGGTAGGAGAATTAGTGAGAGATATTGCCATTAGCTTAGGATTTATGGCTGTTTTTTTAGGGGCATCGTTACTGTCTGGAACGGCTTCAGAAAAAAAAGTGGTTGCGTCGTGTGTTGTAACGGAAGAAGTCGAACAGGGAGAAAGCGGCAGCGAGCTCTTTATGCTTAGCCATTAAAAAGCAGTTTCCAGGTTCCAATGGGACTTTACCAGAAAGAAAATGAGCTACAACGAAGGTCTAACGCAGGTCTTTGAAGGTAATTAATTGCTGTGCAATTTCTGCAAACGCAGGGTACGCTGCTCGAATTCCGTACGCCGTTCCACCGGTGGGCATAGTAGGATCGTCGAGGACCACTGTAATCAAAAATTGTGGATTCTCTAAAGGAAAAAAACCGGAACATGACGCAACATGGTGCTCCCGTGAATACGTACCGTTAATAAGTTTTTGCGACGTCCCTGTCTTGTAGGCTAGTTTAATACCCGCTATACTCGACGAAGACGATTGGGGATTGTGCAGTACTTCCCCCAATTTTTTCGCAATATCGGGTACCAAAACCTGACGTACGATGCGAGGTTCGGTTGCAACGGTCATCTCTTCTTGATCACCCAGTATACGGGAAATAACCTTCGGTTTCAATAAATATCCCCCACTAGCAATAACACCCATAGCCTGATGGACCTGCAATGGCGTTGCACTAATCGCATGCCCCATGGGTAATCGCGTAATGGTCAAGCTATCCCATAACTTCGGTCTCGGTAAAAAACCCGCCGCCTCACCATCGAAGCCATAGCCCGTCTTTTCACCGAATCCAAATGCACGCGCAGCTTGATAGAGTTGCTCTGCTCCCAGTATAATGCCAATTTGCGCTAATCCCCGATTACTCGATTTTCGCAAAACATCCATAGCACTTAATTTTCCGAAAAATGTATGGTCATGGGGCAAGTTATAATGCCTATCGCCATAGGGAAAAGTTTCGGAAGAGCAGTCGAAACATTGGTCGAGGGAAATAAGTCTCTGTTGTAAGGCCATACTAAAGGGTACTATTTTAAAAACAGACCCCGGTTCATACGTATCGGTAATCGCGCGGTTGCGCAGAGAATCGACTTCCGACTGGGCATATCCATTACAATTAAAAGTTGGTACATTGCATAGGACGAGAATAGCTCCCGTATTGGGGACGCTCACAATCACCGTTCCGCTTTTCGCTCCGAGTTCTTCCATGGCCCGTCGAAGTGCTTGTTCTGCAATCGTCTGTACCGACAACTCGATCGTTAGACTGACATCGGAACCGTTGTGAGGTTCTACGACGGATTTTCGAAATAGAGCAATTTCTTCACGTTTCCCATTTTTTTCAGACACAATCCAACCGTCTTCTCCACATAAAAAATGATCTAAAAAACGTTCAATCCCACTGATCGCAACGCCTTCCCTATTGACAAAACCTATTATGTGACTCGCTAATTCATTATTGGGATAGACGCGCTCACTTCGCGTATTGCCATAAATTCCTTTTATATGCAAATCTTTTATCTTTCGGTAGCAATCTTCGTCATCAATCGTCACCATTTTCCTCCAACGCGCCCGCCGCTCCTTTCCATCCCGAATGTGGCTTTCGCGTTTAAAAAAAATGGTGATATCTTCTGGTTTTTTTTCTAGCAGTACGGCTAGTTGGACGATTTTTTCTTGATCTTTTTGCTCATCGATGACGTAGGGATCGACGCCAATATCGATTTTCACGGTTGTTATCGCCAAAATGGACCCGTTGCAATCTAGAATTTTCCCACGAATGGCCTTCTTAACTGTCTTCGTTGCACGGGCATCATTGATAAAATTCCTATAATAATTTTGATTAAAATAGGACAGGTTAAGCACCCGATAGCTCAACCCCAAAAAGCAAAGAAGAAGTAAAAAAAGAAGGAATAGAAAACGCCGACGGGAAAACATACCGCAATTCAAAAAAAGTGCCCCGGAGGTTTTCCAATAAGCTTTTCTTGTAACTGTTCCCGTTCATTAAGTATTCTCTGGGCAATTTTTTTGACATGCATGCGGATCCACTTTGCCGTCGAGCTTTCCAGCCGATAATCGGCAGCTCCATAGGCATCGATACGTCCTTCCGCAAGCATTCGATCATTCTGTGCGAACTCATTCTCCTGGCTCAGATCATAGACCGCATAGGCCTTTCCACCATGACTACGAATCACGGAAAAAGCAGGAATATCGCTCGGACCGTCGGCGATGTAAATCATATTATAGAACGGCACTCGGCGATGACTTTCGTCCACCGCCGCATTGACATCAATTGCCGGATGTTTGTTGCTACCTTTGTTAATTTCGAAAAGACAACGAGTTTTCTGTGTATTGTCAATGGCACAGGCGATTTGCTTAATCTCAGCCCCTGCGCCGCAGGAAATCGAATGCTCAATCTCGTCAAAAACAATTTGATCCGCATTCTCGTGATCTCTATTGTAGGCGCTTTCCTCCTCAGGGTTATCGTTTTGCCCAGTGCTCGACCGCTTTCTTTCGATGCGCTCCCAAAAATCTTTGACCTCATCTCCAATCTCATTTTCTAGAAATTCACAGGCAAAAATGCCATCGACAAACGGTGCTACCCCACTCCCACGGATCGTTTCCGCATGTCCACCGCTAATGATATAGTGCTCCAACGTAATCCCTTCCGCATGGTAATGCTCATCGCCCGCAATATCTTCTTTTAGGATAGAAAAAAATTCGGGTATTCCTGGAAAAAACGTCAATTGTTGGCCATAACGTATTAATTTCGCCTTCGATAATCCCGGAAGATGTCTTTGCTTCACAAGCTCCAAAATATAATTCAAATACGCAAGCGTATCGGATAATCGAATGCCACGACTTCTAAATTTTGAAGATAAAGTATCAATTTCCTTCCAAAAAACATTCTCATCAATACCATACTCGCGGAACAGCGGTGCCTGCATATTTCCGGGGATAAGTGTTTTATCGAAATCCCAGATACAAACGATAACACTTCCTGCTTGATTCATTGCGATACGCAATACAATGTTAAAGTTTTAGCAAACTTCCCTCTTTCTCAATGAACATATGTTTCCTAACCGATCTAATTGTCCAACTCAAGGGCGCGCTGCTCTTTTTTGAGGCGTTTACGCTCCAGCTCCTGCTCAAGCTTTTCATTTTTGAGGCGCTTCAGCTCGACTTCACGCTGCAGCTCATACAACTCATCATCCCGCCTACTATTTTGCCTATTATTCGATTGGGATTTGATTTGCGCATTCTCTGCACTCAAAGCTCGTTTTTCTTCGCCTTCTCTCCCCGCATGGTGACCAATGGCTGCACCGCCAAGACCCCCTAAAACGGCGCCAGCAGCTGCTCCCCCTTTTCCTCCGATAGCGTGCCCCACTCCAAGCCCCGCCGCCGTTCCAATGGCAGCGCCGCCTAAGGTCGATTCCGTTGTATCACAACCGGAAAGTAATACCAGCAACACCCCCGGCCAACATCTTTTTGGATACTCTACTCTCTTCACAATATCTCCGTTTCTTCGAAATAAACTGCATTCCATGGAAAAGTAAACTACATTTTTTGTCCCACGAAAAATTTTTTCCGCTTTCCCTAAATCCTTGCCTAGTATTTCCTTTTTTCTATTCATTTTCCATTCGTTCTCTGGACAAAAAAATCATCTTCGAAATGGCCCATCTTTTCGGGAAAGTTATTCACATTACGATGTTAGTAACCTGTTGGTAACCTGTTAAGAGTTGGGAATAAGGCAAAAGTTCTTCGCAGCTATTCACAGAAATTTCCCGGTTATCCACAGCGTTACTCACAAAAATCGCATACGAAAAAGTCAGTATTTATCTATGTTTTAAGCCGTTATTCACTTATTCACAGTCCCTACTATGAATACTAAGAATAATATTTTTATTCATCTTAGTCTCTCCGCCACTCACCTCCTCGGATTTCGTTCCCCGATTGGGGACACTTGTTAATAACTTTCTAGTGGATTTGTTTTGCGTTTTTATTTCTTTTGAGTTTTTCCCTTAGAAGGTTTTCCTATGCAATTACCCGGTTGGTATTCGTGGGGCCGTTTTTAGAAGACCATGGCTAAGGATAATAAACAGACTTGTTTTACCTTTACGTTAAGCAATGCTCAGGCGGAGCAGTTACGCGATGTTTGTGAAAGGCGCGGTTTCGAACCCTATTTCGTCAATTACGCACGCTATGCGTTTCATGCAAACGGTTTTAACATGGTCATGTATAACAGCGGGAAACTCGTGCTTCAAGGGAAAGGGGCAGCTGAATTTGTAACCTTTGTTGTGGAACCGCAAATCACGCAAACCTTTACCGTTGGTAACGAAGATATTCTTCACGGGGAATGGTTCACGCCACATGCGGGGCTCGATGAGAGTGGAAAGGGCGATTTTTTTGGTCCCATTGTAACGGCGTGTGTCATTGCAGGTGGGGATGAGGTACGTGCGCTACGGGAAGCCGGTGCTCGGGATAGTAAAACGATTACGAGTGATCGCGCTCTTTTAGGAATCGAAAAGAAGATTCGTACCATAGGAGGCGTGATTGTAGAAATCATGATCCTTTCCATGGCAAAGTACGATGAGCTTTACGGACGTTTCGGAAATAATTTAAATCGGTTACTGGGCTGGATGCATGCCTGTTCTTTAAAGAATGCGTTAAAGCGGCGCTACGTAGCGGAGGGGCTTTTGGATCAATTTTCCAAAGCGCCGATTGTACAGGGATTTATCAAGCGTGATTTCCCGAATTTTGATCTACGCATGCAGACTAAGGCGGAGAGTGATCCCGTCGTTGCAACGGCGTCGATTATCGCGCGGGCGGAGTACATCCGTCAGATCGAGAAACTTTCGGAATCAGCGGGGATACCTCTACCGAAGGGTGCGGGGAGTCCGGTTATTGAAATAGGTAAAAAGATTTTCGAAAAAGAAGGTGCCGGAGGGTTAGCAAAATATAGCAAAAAGCACTTTAAAACATTTAGAGAAATCACAGGTGAAAGGGAAAAAGAAGAAGACCAGCAAGAAGTTTCAGAATAAGATATTGCGAAAAAAATATTTTAAAAAAGCTTGACAGTGGATGTTTAGTCTGATTTATTGATTTCTGTTATGTTAAGAAGTATAAAAATAGTAGTTGGGAGTGCTTTTTTAGTGCTCGGGTGTGTCTAAGGAGTAGAAAATGATGTGCCCAAAGGAAATTTATTTAGAAACATTGACGTCAATGACGATATAACAAATGAAATGTTTCATACACCGTTGAATCTAGCAACAGATTTAGAAACAGCACAAATGTTAATTCGAGCAGGTGCTGGTCCTTTAGACAAATAATGCGGGCCAAACACCTAGAGAAATCTTTGAGGAACTTAATAATCCCGAGTATGCAAATCTTATTGCTTTTCTTCGAAATGCAGAAAATGATCCCGTCATTGCGACAGCATCGGTCGTCACACGGATCAATATAGGCGAAATAAAAAGAGAAAAAAAAGAGAAAAAGCACCTAAAATAATATGTGGCATAAAATGAATTAAGTCAATTTTTAGTGCAAACTTGACAAATGGAGTTTTTTTAGTCAAATAACTCACGATATGTTTGGGAATAAAAATATAATCGTTGGGAGTGTCTTTTTGGCATTCGGGTTATTAGGAAATCATATTTACGGTGCAGAGTCTGCTGTCTTTGTCGATGTATCCGATGCATCGGAGGAAATTTCTCAAGAAGAAGATTTATGGGACTACATAAAAAATGCGGAAGGTTTAGATGGTGTTGTGGGAATTGCGAAACGTATCCGATCGGGTGCCGATTTTACTAGCAAACGTGAAGGAGGAAAAACCCTGTTATACGGGAGTTGTTGTCCGGAAGTTTTTGCAACGCTGCTTTGCCTACCCGGTATAAATGTTAATAATCGGGACGATAAAGGCAATACGATTTTGCATTATATGATTCTCTGCTTTATAGATTGTCTTAATAGTTCATGTATTGGATTCCAAGAAGAGATAGAAATGTTACTTGCTTGTGGCACGAATCCTTGTTTAAAGAATACGGATGGTAAGGTAGCGCGCCAATTTTTGGAAGAATGGCGGAATGAAGAAAGAGGATTGCCAATAGAAGATAAAAGTGCAGATTCGGAGGCTTTGCTGGAGGGGTGCGAAAAAGCGATTCAAATACTCCGTACCGCGGAAGCAAAATGGACTGAAACTCATGCCCAGCAAGCTGTAGAGTAGAAATTTGGCTTCAGCGATGGGAAACAAAGGGTTCTTCTAAGTGTAGGGGAATCTTTTTTTATTCGAACGTTTTACGCCAGTTCATTGGCACCGCGCAATATTAGCGCTCGGTGAACGGCGAAATATGTAAGCAGGAAAAAAAGAGCCGGAAAAAGTTTCTGAAAATAAAAAAAAACTCGACAAAGGTCGTTTTGTTGAACTTATCTCTTCTCATTATGTTAAAGAAGATGAAAATATCGCTGGGGAGTGCTATTTTGATACTCTGTTTTTTGAGTAATAGCGTTTCTGGTTCGAATGGATTTGACTTAAAAACTTTACGGGAACTATATAAAAACGAAATTTTGATTGATGCTGAAGTACAAGCATGCCTAACTGGAATACGGAAAAACATGGAACAGCTTGTTGATATACTTCAAGAATTTTTGGAAGAAGAAGCCGCAGACGAGGTATCCCCAGGAGGGGGAACTGAAGGAGATGAGATTCTGGTCAAAGCACGCGAAGTACGGAGACTCATCGCAGCGGCTAGAGCACCTAGGGGGAGTGGGGACAATCCTCCTGGGCTGTGACACATTTTTCTTGCGACGGGAGGTATTTGTTTTCTAGTTTTATCCGTGGTAATTCCTCAGGAAATCGTGACTCTCGTTGGTGATTTGGTGCGACGGGTCGATTTGCTCGTCGCCTTTACGGATGTCGACGGGAAAAAACAGACCATAGCCACCCTAGAACAAAAAATATCCGAAGCGAAATTTTGGAATAATCCGGATGAAGCTCGGGAAATTATGCAACAACTTAGTGCGCTCAAAGGAGCCATTGAAGTCGTAATCACGTTGAGAAATAAAATTCTTGAGCTCGATTCGTTCATGGCGTTGCTGCGCGAAGAGGATGACGAATCACTACTCGTAGATTTTAAGAAAGATGTTAACAAACTTTCGCAAGAACTGGATAATCGCGAAATTACCTTATTCCTGTCGGGAAAACATGATCGTTGCAATGCGATTTTAACGATTCATACGGGGGCAGGCGGGACGGAGTCCTGCGATTGGGCGGACATGTTGCTGCGAATGTATCTGCGTTGGACGGAGTGTCGGGGATTTGGCGTGGAAATCCAAGATATTCAACCGGGCGAAGAGGCTGGAATTGGTCGCGCGACGATTCGTATTATCGGGCAAAATGCCTACGGTTACGCGAAGTCGGAACGCGGGGTCCATCGTTTGGTGCGAATTAGTCCATTTGATGCGAATAAGCGACGGCATACCTCATTTTGTGCGGTGGATGTCATTGCGGAAATTGAGGGCGACGATGAAATTGAGATCCGCGACGATGAAATTCGCATTGATACCTATCGTTCGAGCGGTAAAGGTGGTCAACATGTGAATAAGACGGAATCGGCGATTCGCATTACTCATTTACCGACGGGCATCGTCGTAACTTGCCAAAATGAGCGTTCGCAGTACAAGAATAAGGACTTTGCAATGAAAACGTTACGTTCCCGTTTATGGGAAAAAATGGAAGACGAGAAACGTGGTGAAATGGAAAAATTCTACGGCGAAAAGGGTGAAATGGGCTGGGGATACCAGATTCGCAGCTATGTCTTGCAGCCGTACCAGATGGTAAAAGATTTACGGACGGGTATCGAGAACAGCGATGTGATGAGCGTCTTGAATGGCGATATTGATTTTTTCATCAACGGGTGGTTACGGGCTGGATGTCCGAAGGCACGGCAGCGTCATACTCGGCTGAATAAATGAGAAATGGACGTCCTAGGGGCGATATGTTCCACGTGGAACAATGAATAATACGCGAATGGCGAAATGAAATGGCCTGAATAAAAGGTCAAAGGGCTTAGGAGGATTAAATGAAAATCATTCTCCCAAGCTTGATTAGATTATTTCCAATTGGCACAACGGGAGAAAAAATCGAGGTTCCTGTTGATCGATTCCACGCCCCTCCCGGTTTGCGAAAATGTACGTGCGAACCGACATCGAACTTTTCGAGGAGTGGCCAATGGGACACATGCTTCGACGAAAACTACATTTGGTTTAAAGCTCCATCTGGTCCTAACGGAAAAACAAAAAATTACTCAATTCGAAATAAAATACTCCGATAGAAAAAAGTTGCACCGAAAATGTTCTCTCCCAGAAACGGCCATCGGAAAGTTTCAATTCCTTTTTGGCTTTACGCTTTCCAAATTTCGCTCCCAAATTCCGGCTTTTGCCTCTTTTTCTCTCGCTATTTTTGCCTTTAATATTTCCTCTTCATTTCGCCATCCGCGTTATAATATAATTTGGGAGTATAGTTTTAAAGGTAACAGTGGGCGGCCGATCTAAATTTTAGGCATTTCCCGGAGGGCATTTGTGGCTTGCCGTCCTTGTTCAAGTTTTCAAATGGTACCTAATGAAAATTATATCGTGGAATGTAAACGGGTTACGTGCGATTTTAGAGAAAAATTTCGAAAGTGATATGCTTCGTCTTAATCCAGATATTTTATGTTTGCAGGAAATAAAAGTAAAGCCAACACAATTGCCGAATTTCGATTTCTTACAACAATTCGCTTTTAAATATTTCCACTCTGCCGAGCGTCTCGGCTATTCAGGGACGGCAGTTTTTTCTAAAAAAGAATTAACTGTCACATCTAACAATGACAATCAAAGTGATGTAGCCAATGTTCCACGTGGAACATTGGGAGAGCGAAGTAGCAATGGGTTGCATTTTGATCATTGGGTTTCGATGCCGAACGTTCTCATTGAACCGCAGGAGGGAAGAGTGCAAGTTGCCGACTGTAACGATTTTTTTCTCGTCAATGTTTATACGCCGAATGCTGGAGCGGAACTCATGCGCTTAGAATTTCGCCATAAAACTTGGGATCCTGCATTTTGTACATTTTTAGAAACATTGCGGAAACAAAAACCGGTCATCGTCTGCGGCGATTTTAATGTTGCACACCAGGAAATTGATCTCGCTAGCCCTGAACGCAATCACTTGTCTGCCGGGTTTACTGATGAGGAACGGGAAGGTTTTTCACGTTATGTTGCTAATGGATTTAAGGATATTTTTCGACAATTCTATCCCGATAAATCCGGTTGTTATACGTGGTGGAGCTATCGGATGGCGGCGCGGCAACGGAATATCGGTTGGAGAATTGATTATTTTCTGGCATCGGAAGCGATCGCCCCACAAATAAAAAGTATCGAAATTTATACGGACGTCATGGGATCAGACCACGCACCGATTGGTATACAATTATAGCATCAGCAAATACATGCCGAGGGATCGAATTCTGCATTTCTGCTATGGAATGAATTATATATGGATTGGTTCGTTGGGAGATATGGGCTGAATACGCATGGTGGTCATGTGATTTTTCCAATTATATTTTGGAGAATTTTGAAAGCAAAACAATAAAGTTGGGGCGAAGTGTTTATAAAAGAGATTTTTGTGATAGAAAGTATGGACAAAAAAGAATAAGACATTAAAAGGAGTTTTATGGAGGTCAAGGGGGGCGTAAAGCCGAAGGATCGCGTCATTCAATTTACGGTTAGTTGCGAAACGAAGGACAGTTGGATCAGTAATTTCGTGAACCTTATCGTTGCGAATGGCCATTATATACTCGGATTTATGGGGGAGTATGGTATGGAGATAAGCTGTGTACGTTTCATAACCGAGTCCTCAAGTGAAGTGCGTGCCCTGCTCGAGGCCCACGGTATTCATTTTTGTGAACGCGAAGTAATTGTCGTTTGCCTTAGGAGTTTGGATAATTTAGATGGAATTTTACGCTGTCTCAGAGCGGGGGAAATCAGTGTTTTATACGCTTACGGGCTGATGATTAATACTCAAAGTCGAACGGGTATCATCCTTATGGTTGACGATGTCGTTGCGGGTACTGAAATGCTCACGCGTAGCGGCTACGAAGTTTTGGGGCAGAGCGATTTGAGCCGCTAAAATCGAAATTCAGATACAAAATTCTCTTTTTGTAGTAATAAGAGGCAATATTTGGAGCGGAGGAAAATCGTTTTTCTGTAGAGTTAAAAAAATAGAAATAAAGCTTGACGTTAATATTATATTGCCTTTTGTTAAAATATCGGAAATCGATGGTATGAAAAATTCAAAAAAAGAAATCAGTTGTCTATTAATGGTCTTCGTGGTATTGGCGTTAATGGGCAGTACAAGTAAAAGTGCTTTGTGGGAGCTGGAAAATGAGATTCCTATAGTTGTAAAAACAGTCAAAGAAAGAAATATGTCGAGGTGGGATGCGTATCCACTCACTGAATTCTTTTAACATATATCGAAAAATGCCGTTTGGGGATATGGATTTCCAAAATATCATAGCTGCAATACGTGAAAATCGCAATGACTTTGAACGGGACTTAGAATTATTGGTTAAACGACTTCTTACTATAAATGGAGCGATTCGAGCCGCTCTATTTATCGTTGCTATGGTGTTTGGCAGAAGAGATCTCATGGAAAAGATAAGGCATTACGAAGAAACCCAATGGAATACTATATGGGATGACGATACAATTTTCGGTTGGCTACCAGTGTGTTTTCGGTTGGCTACCAGTGTGTTATGCTATATTTTTTGGTCAACTTTCTTCTTTTGAGTTTTGTCTTAGGGCAGGAGTCGATGTGAACACTTCCGATGGAAATCGACGGACACTTTTGATTTTGGCGGTGCAAAGTGGTAACATATCCATGGTTGAGCTTTTATTGGAGTGTGAAGACATTCAGCTTTTTGCCCGCGATAACCTAAAATGGTCAGCGTTGGATTATGCCAGGGTCGGTGGTAATCAGAAAATAATTTCAATGATAAGAGACGCAGAAAGGACAACAGATGAGGACTCGGAAGGTAATGATTTTAAATTATACCAAGCGAAGGAAATCAACAATCGATGGAGAATGAGTCCCGAAAAAGGGGGAGGGAGAAAAAGCGTCCACGGTAGGTGTTCCTCAAAAAATGGGACGAGAAAGAAATAGGAACTCCGGCGAAGAAAGTAGAAGTTCCGCGGTGCGAAGTTATACGGTGCAAAATTTTAGTATTCCAGATGGGAGAAATGGCTCTCAAAAAGTAATGAAGCAAGCTAGGAATTTTGCAATGAAAACGGATCGAAAATGCGTTGCGCTTTGAATAATCTGGAAATATGGAAGAAATTTTTAATTAGGCTTGAAGTGCAAAATTTTTGAAATAAGAATCCTAATATGCCGGATGATGTATCGAAAAATAACCCTCGCAATCAGCCCATAGATCTAGCGATTTCCGCTGTAAATAAGCAGTTTGGAGAAGGATCGTTGATGCGAATGGGTGATGCTAAAAAGATGAATGTTTCGGTAATCTCCACTGGATCATTATCCCTCGATCTAGCACTTGGAGTTGGTGGACTCCCCCGGGGGAGAATCTGTGAAATTTTTGGTCCAGAGTCCTCGGGAAAGACGACCCTTTGCCTCAGCGTTATTGCCGAAGCCCAACGCCAAGGCGGTAATGCAGTCTTTGTCGATGTGGAACATGCACTCGATCCGAAATATACGCGTATCCTCGGCGTCGATCTCGATAATCTAATGGTTTCGCAGCCGGAAAGCGGCGAAGATGCTCTAAACATCGCGGAAACGCTAATCCGTTCTGGGACGATCGACGTCATTGTAATCGATTCCGTTGCGGCGCTTATTCCGAAGGCGGAGCTCGATGGTCAGATCGGCGACGCAACGATCGGTCTCCAGGCACGCATGATGAGCCAGGCCATGCGGCGATTAACTTCCGTAGTGAGTAAGACTCAATGTATTTGTATTTTTACGAATCAGATCCGCGAAAAAATTGGTGTCATGTTTGGAAGTCCGGAAACAACACCGGGAGGTCGTGCGCTGAAATTTTTTTCTTCCGTACGTTTAGATATCCGTCGCATCAATCAAATTAAAGATAATGCTGGGAAATTTTTAGGGAATCGTACCCGCGTTAAGGTTGTAAAAAATAAGGTTGCACCACCGTTTACGGAGTGCGAGTTCGATATCACGCACGATGAAGGTATTTCGCGGGCGGGTTCGCTCATTGATCTAGGGTTAGAGTATAATATTTTGGAAAAAAAGGGATCTTGGATATCATTTGAAGGGAAGATGGTCGGACAGGGCCGAGAAAGCGCGAAGCAAGCCCTACGCAATGACGCAGAATTATCGCAAACCATAGGGAAAGCGATTGTTTCGAAGGTCAATGTATCGGGCGGAACTGTTCTAGCGGAGAGCGTAAAAGACTTGGAAGTCACATAGGATAAGGAGATGCAATGGGCTAATGAACAATTCGGGTCATGTACATTTTTAGAGGAAAAAAATGTCGTTCGGAGTGTAGAGTCTGAAGGAACAGACGGTATTCTTTTTCGTTTTTGCATCAAAGGAGAGGGTTTTTTACGTGTAGATTTTCGTCCTTCTGGAAATCGGAAAATTGCTTTGCAGTTAGTTTTGGAAGAAAGGGCAGAAGCTACGGTTCGCCTATTATGTCATGGGCGAAAGCGGTCAACTTTTACGTTTAGGACACTCCAGAGGCATGTGGGTAATGATAGTAAATCGATGGTTGAGGTGAAGTGTGTTTGTGAAGACGAAGCGCAAATGGATTACTGTGGAAAGATCGAAATACCGGAGCATATTGTTGGGGTGAAAGTGGAGCAAAAAAATAAGAATTTAATGCTTTCATCGGGAGCTTGTGTACATACGGAGCCTGCAATGGATATCCGTTCAAAGGATGTGGAATGTTTTCATGGCGCAGCGATTGGTGGGATTGATCAGGAGGTTTTGCGATATTTTTCCATGCGTGGGGTAGAAAAATCCTCGGCGCAAGAACTCTACATCACTGGATTTTTGAGCTAAGATCGAATACCCGGATGACTTTCGAAAGTGTTATTTTTATATTTTTACTTAATATTTTCTCTTGACAAACATTATTTTTTATGAAAATGCATGTGCAATATGGGGTTAAATGGCTATGCAAATCCAATAGTAGATGTGGCGTTTCGGCATATCATGAGCAATGAGGAAATTGCCATGTCTTTGATCAATAGCGTTGTTCCGGACTTCAAGGAC